>CAYSZM010000059.1:0-20087 GCA_964435365.1 uncultured Victivallis sp.
CGGCACCCTGCCGGTCGGGAGGAGGTTCGGAGGGGGGCGAAGCGCCCCCTCTGATCCCATGCCAACGACGATGATGGAGATGAGGTTATTTTTTGCCGAAGTTGGCGGGGATCAGCCGAACAGCGGGGATTGCGACGAGGAAGCTCGGGATGGTGCAGACGATGACATACCAGAAGAAGCCGACATAGCCGAGACGTTCTTCGATCCAGCCGGAGATGCTGCCGACGGCCATCATGCCGAGGATGCTGACGCCGGTCATGATGGCGAAGTGGCTGGTCTTGAATTTCCCGGAGTGTTCGGCGAGGGCGACCATTACCAGCAGGATTGCGGTGTAGCCGATGCCGTAGCCGAACTGTTCGACTGCGATGCAGCTTCCAATGATCCATTGCGATGCGGGGCGCTGGATGGCGAGATAGACATAGACGAGGTCCGGCAGGTTGATGGCGCAGATCATCGGCCAGACGGTTTTGCCGAAGCCGAAGGAGGCGACGGCGATACCGCCGAGGATACCGCCGAGGAGGAGCGCAACCGGGCCGACGGTGCCGTAGAGCCGCCCCATTTCCATGAGGCTGAGGCCGAGGCCGCCTTCGGCCGGGGGGCTCTGGAGGAAGAGCGGGGCGATTTTGCCGAGCTGTGCTTCGGCCACGCGGAAGAGCAGCAGGAAGAGGAGCAGGGGGAGGATGCCTTCGAGCCGGAAGAAGCTCCGGAACGATTCGAGAAAATCGGCGAACAGCCGTCCGTCGCCGGCCGGGCCGTCGTCCGCCGGGCGCGGCAGTACGGCGAAGTGCCAGACGAGAATCAGCGCCATGACTGCCGCCGCCGCAAAAAGCGCGTAAGACCAGCCGGTCCGCAGTTCGCCGTGGAGCGACTCGATGAATCCGGCGAGCATGACCAGCCCGCCCTGAACCGAAATCGAGGCGAGGCGGTAAAAGGTTCCGCGCAGGCCGGAGAGCAGCGCCTGGGTGTGCTTGTCGAGGGCGATGAGATAGAAGCCGTCCACCGCGACGTCGTGGGTCGCAGAGGCGAAGGCGAGCAGAAAAAAGAGGCCGATGAGGAGGACGGTCAGGTTCTCTTTGACGATCAGTGCGGCGATTGCGGCGAAGAGGAGCGCCATCGCGAGCTGCATGGCGAGAATCCACTGCCGTTTGGTGCGGAAGAGATCGACGAACGGGGCCCACAGCGGCTTGATCGACCAGGGCAGCATCATGAGCCCGGTCCACAGCGCAACGTAACGGTTCTCCATGCCGAGCGACTTGAAGAGGATCGCCGAAACCGTGGAGACCGCCATGTACGGTCCTCCTTCGGCGAAATAGGCGGTGGGCACCCAGAGCCACGCGCGGAGTTTGTTCTGCATCTTTCGTTGATCCTGACGGTTGGCATCCTGATGATGAATTTTGAGGAGAATATGCGGTTGCGCATCCCGCTAATATACACGGGCCGTGAAAAAAAGCAAATTCCCCGGGGTCAGTTGAATAGCTGATTACGCGTCGCTTCGCGGTATTGAAGCGGCGTGGCGTCGAACCGTTTGCGGAACTGCTGGTAGAAGTAGACGGTGCTGCCGAAGCCGCAGCGTTCGGCGATCTCGGCCGGTTTCAGGTCGCTTCCCGACAGGAGGGCGCGGGCGGAGCCGAGCATGTTTTCGAGCTTGTAGGCGTTCGGCGAGAGTTTGAACACCCGGCCCCATTCGCGGTAGAAGGTGCGTTCGCTGTAGCCGTGCTTTTTCAGCAGGGGGGCGAGCGCCGCGCCGCGCCGCAGTTCCGCCGCGATCGCGTGAAGCTTCAGCCGGCCGGCATGTTCGGGCGTCGCCGGGTAGCGGAAATAAAGGAGGACTTCGCTGAAGAGCCGGATCGCCAGCTGATCCAGCCGGTCGGCGGCTCCGGGCGCGTCCGGGTTGAGCAGTTCGTCGCGGATCTCCGCAATGATTTCCTCCGGGAACCCGGAGAGCGGGAAGCGCGGCGACTTCATCACTTCCGGCCCGAAAAAGTCGAGCAGCGCCGCGACGCATTCCGGCGGATATTTGAAATACAGTTCGTCATGGCAGGAGGCGCGCAAGGTATGGATTTCCGTTCCCGGCGGCAGGATCGAAAAATGCGGACGGTCCGCCGGATATTCCTGCCGCCGCCCGTTGACCAGCGCTTCCGACTGCGTTTCCTGATTGCAGGAAAGACAGACGAAACAGCCGGAGATGACCGTGTGGTTGTGAATGTAGGTGTGGTGCGGCATCCAGCCGATTTCGCTCAGTCGGTACGGATAGCGGAAACTGCGCTCCACGTTGTCCAGGCGGTAACAGTGCGGGATTTCCATAGGCTTTGTTGTTTTGGCGGAATCGCTGAATCGATTGGCAGCGCCGTTGATTGCATTTCTTCCTGGTTTTGAATATAATATACGCCATCCGGACTTGAATGCAAGCCGGATTCAAATGGCGCAAAAACAAAAGAAGGAAGCCGATCATGCTTGAGCCGGTCATCGCCAGCGCGGATTTCAGCCGGGAATCCGGACGCATCCGCAAATCTCTCCACGGGTCCAATGCGGTTCCACGGATGTCGAACCGCAACATTTATGACTTCGGGCCGATGTACGCGGACATGAAGTTTACCGCGTCGCGGACCCACGACTGGGCGTTGTGGAACCCGGGGCAGCGCATCATCGACACCCATTTCCTTTTTCCGCTCCCGAAGGCGGACCCGGCGGACCCGGCCAACTACTATTTCGACGCCACCGACGAGTATTTCGCACAGTGCGCGGAACTCGGCACGGAAGTGTTCTACCGGCTCGGCACCAGCATCGAGCACACGAAGGGAAAGCATTTCAACGCTTTGATGCCGGAGGATTTCGACCGGTACGCGGAGGTTCTCGCCGGAATCGTCCGCCACTACACCCGGGGGTGGGCGAACGGTTTCCACTACGACATCCGCTGCTGGGAGATCTGGAATGAGGCCGATCTCGGGCCGCAGATGTGGTCCGGCACGCTTGCGCAGTTCGAGGAGTTCTTCGCAATCGTCCTGAAACGGCTCAAGAGCGAATTCCCCGAACTTAAAATCGGCGGCCCGGCCTACTGCTGGTTCGCACCGGAGAAGTTCGAGTCGCTGCTTGCCGCGTGCAGACGGCGGGAGGTCGCGCCCGACTTCATTTCCTGGCACTGCTATACCACCGATGCGGACAACCTGATCGCGCAGCCGGCGAAGGCCCGAGCTTTTCTGGATGAACGGGGGTTCCGGGAAACCGAGCTCTGCATCAACGAATGGCACTATGTGCTGACCTGGGAGGGGCTCCACAGCAAGGTGACGGAGGAGGGGTTCAAGCGCGCCACCCTCGGCTCCACCGGCGTTTTCGGTATCGATTCCGCCGCGTTCAACCTGGCGGTGCTCTCCGGCTGGCACGATACGCCGCTCGATTCGGCTTTCTACTACGGTGCGGGAGAGGTCGGCACCTGGGGATTCCGCACCCCGCTGATGGGGTGGAACAAAAATTATTATTCGATGAAGATGTTCGGCGAAGTCGTCACGGAGTATCCGGTCCGGATCGCGACCGCCTCGTCCTGCGGCAGCGTCTATCTGCTCGGCGCGCTCTCGGAGGACCGCAGGCGCGGCTGTCTCCTGGTCACCGACTATCGCGGCGAACGGAACGCGCTGGCTCTCGCCGTTTCCGGCATGGCGGACGCCGAGATGTCCGCGGTGCTGCTCGACGAAGCGAACGATCTCGCGCCGGTCCCGGTGGAACGGGCCGGAGAAACGCTGATTCTGCATAAGAACGGCTGCGGCTCGGCGGCGTTCCTGCTCTCCTTCCGGCGTTGAGCGGGGGACGAAAAAGACGGCCGTTCCAACCGGTCCCGGAATCCCGCTTTTTCCTGTTCAAATCCGTCTTTTTCGTCTCATTCTCCCCCTGCCTTTTTCACATTTTATGCTTTGACTAATGATTGTTCTATGATGCGCTCCCGTTGATCTGCAAAAATGAGATTAATAGCTGTTTTTTGAGATAACGGCTTGTATCCGATGATGTTGTAATGTACCTTATATGTAGGGTAATTCTGGGCCATAAATACAGAATAACAACAGATTCTGATTCGGGCGGGAGTGATGGACAAAGTGTTGATCAGCCTGATGTTATGTGCGGCTTCCTCCGACTTGTCGGCCGGGGAGCACGGTTCATTATGCCCGTTTTTGGCCGGAGTCGCAGTAGCGGGAATTCTGTTCGGCGGCGTCGGTTTTCTCATCGCCTGGTTTTTCCTGCGCCGGTTGCGTCGCAGCGAGCGGTCGGCCGAATATCTGAAGCTGCTTTCCGACGCTCTGCCCTGTCCGATTTTCATTCGGGAATTAGGCGGCCGGGGGCGCTATCTGTTCTCCAGCCGCGATCATGCCGCGCACTTCGGGTTGAAGCCCGAGGAGTTGATCGGGCGACGCGACGAAGAGTTGTTCGGCGACTCCGAGCGTTCCGGGCGGATTCGCTGTCTGGACCGCTCGGCGTTCAGCGGCGGCGGGCGCACGGTGACGCTGGAGATTCTCGACGAGGAGACGCCGGGCGGCAAACGTTATCTGCGGGGGGTCTCCAAACCGGTCCGCTGTTCCAATGGACGGCGGCTTCTGGTCGGTGCCGCCACCGATGTGACCGAACTGGAGCTGGCCCGGCGCAAGCTGGTGGAATCGGAGCATTTCCAAAACACCGTGCTCGACAACATCCCGATCGGAATTTTTCTGAAAGACCCTGCCGACGGATTCCGTTACCGCATCTGGAACCGGGCATGCGAGAGGTTGTCCGGTTTTTCCCATGCGGCGATGATCGGGCGGACCGATTTCGAAGCCGATTTTCTGCCCGGCTGCGCAGAGCTCTTCCGAGAAGAGGATTGCAGGGTGATCGAAAGCGACAGGGAGGATTCCCGGCTTCGCGACCTCACCACGGTCACCGGCGGTAAATTCGTCTGCAAGGTGACCAAAATTCCGTTCACCGAAGAGGGGGGGCGGGTTTTTCTCGTCGGGATGGTCTCGGATATTTCGCGGGAATGGAAGCTGGAGGAGAAACAGCGCAAACTGATCGGCCGGATGCGGGAACTGATCCGCAACGAGCGGCTGCTGAACGGATGCCTGCGCAGCATCTCCATCGAAAACGATTTTGACCGGACGGTCTGGTCGATCCTGCGCCGGATCGGAATCAACCGGAATTCCGACCGCTGTTTCGTCTACCGGTTCCAGGACGGCCTCACCATTCCCGGCTCCGGCCTGGAGTGGGTGCGCAAGGGAATTCCGTCGCTGCTTCCCGCGTTGCGGAATCTTTCCGTCGCGCAGGAACGCGAGATTTTCCAGCGGCTCTCCGCCGACAATGAGATTGTCATCGACCGTTGCGGCGGTTCGCCTTTTTCCGCCGAACTGGTCGCGAGCTGCGGCCATCCGGACGACAAGGGCATCCTGCTGCTTTGCGGCGTTCGGGACGGCGAAAAACTGTGGGGGGTCATCGGCATTGATTTCGTCCGTTCGGTCCGGACGATTTCCGACGCCGACCGGGAAACGTTGCGCAGCGTCGGCCGGCTTCTGCTGCTCGCCGAAGAGCGCCGGAAACGGCTGGAGCAGATCGCTGACGGCGACGCGCTGCGGCGGCAGCTGGTCGACAATATTTCGATCCCGCTGGTGATTATCGACCGGAACCAGCGGATCGCCGCGGTGAACCGGGCGACCGCTGCGATTGCCGGTCGGCCGGTCGAGGAACTGGTCGGCATGCCGTGTTGTGAGGGGCTGTGCCAGTCGGAAACCCGGCCCGGTCACTGTCCGTTCGAGCGGGTTCGTGCTTCCGGCCGTCCCGAGATTTGCGAGTTCAAGCGCGGCGACCGGGTGTTTCAGGTGACCTGCCAGCCGATTTACGACCGGAACCGCGAACTGACCGGCATCTTCGAATCGGCGGTCGATCTGACCGAAATCCGCAACCAGCAGCGGACCTTGACCGAGGCGGTCGAGCGGGCGGAAGCCGCCGACCGCTCGAAAAGCCTGTTCCTGGCGATGATGAGCCACGAGTTGCGCACTCCGCTCAACGCGGTGATCGGGTTCAGCGAACTCCTGCAGGACAGCGGGCTGCCGGCGGAGCGCAAGCTGGAATATCTGCAATCGATCAATTTCTCGGGCCGGGTCCTGCTCAGCCAGATCAACGACCTGCTGGATTTGACCAAGCTCGAAGCCGGAGAGATGAGGCTTCAGCCCGGCGACACCGATTTCGTGGCGCTGGTCAGGGAGCTTCACACGATGTTCCGGCAGAAGGCGCAGGAGAAAGGGTTGCGCTTCTCCTCCGACTGTCCGGTCATGATGCCGATTCTCCGGCTCGACGAGGCTCGCGTCCGGCAGATTCTGCTCAATCTTCTCGGCAACGCCTTTAAATTTACCGAGCACGGTTCCATCGAGCTCTCGGTCCACTTCACGCCGACGGAAGACGAGCGCATCGTGTCGCTTGCGGTTTCGGTCGCCGACACCGGTTCGGGGATTTCCGAAGAGTACATGGGTAAAATCTTCGAACCCTTCTCTCAGGACGGCTCGGTGCGCGGCGCGAACGCCATGCAGGGGACCGGCCTCGGGCTTGCCATCGCCCGGCTCTGGGCGGGGCGGATGGGCGGCGAACTGACGCTTGAAAGCAGGCTGGGGGAGGGCAGTACGTTCACCTTCACCATCCCCGAGGTCATGGTCGTTCCGGGGAAAGCGGTGAAGGTGGTTCCGGCGATGGACGAGGTTCCGGACCAGGACATCCGTTCGGTTGTCGGCTGTTCGATTCTGCTGATCGACGATGTCCGGATGAACCTCAAGGTGCTCGATGCGATGCTCGGCCGCCTGGGGTGCACCTGCCGGAGCGTGGAGTCCGGGGAAGAAGCGCTGCGGATGATCGGCCCGGCCTATATGCCCGACTGGGTGTTCACCGATCTCTGGATGCCGGGCATCAACGGAGCGGAGTTGGCGCAGCAGCTTCGTGCGCGACCGGATACCGCGAACCTGCGGATCGCCATCGTCACCGCCGATGTCGGCGCCGACGACAGCTTCCCGATCGAGGGCGCCGACGCCATTTTGCTCAAGCCGGTGACGCTGGAGAAGATCAAGCGGCTTTTCGCCCTTCCCGGGCAGGGTGAAGAGGCGAAAACGCCGGTCATCGCCTGAGCCTAAGCCCGCCGAACGGATCGACTTCCGGAGGAGTTTGGGTTTTTCCCTGATCGGATGGAGTATCTCTTATGAAAAGAATTTGGTTCGTTATTCTCACTTTGGGTTGTCTGATTGGCGTAATGACAAGAAGTCATGCCGATGATATTTCTTTCGAGCAAATGAAAAAAATATTAACAGACAACGAATGGTCAAACGTTGAGGAGTTGAACCTTTTTGAAAAAGAGTGGAGGGAGAATGCCGTTTTCCCGATGAGTAAAACGGAATTTGGCAAATTGATGCAATTCTGTTATGAAAGGCTGGTCGGCAACGATTACGGGAAGGTGCTTGCGAAAAGTTCCAAACAGATTGAAACTTTGACTCCGGAGGAGATCCGGCAGTTGAATAAGATTGTCTACACGCAGGAGATCTTGTCGAGAGGATATGTACTGAGGGATGAATATGCGTTGAAATATCATGCGTTCATCATCGGAAAAAATGGAATTTTGAAAGATGCCTGGCTGAATATGATTGCATCCGCCAAAGCCGATTCGGCCCGGGCGGAGGCAAGAAAGCGATTGCTGGAGCCATATGAAGTTCAGAAACAGTATTTGAAAAATATCATTTCGAATCAAACGTATCAGACGGATTTGTCCGCTTATTATTACCTGAATTTCCTGCATGCCGATCCGGTCTGCGAAAAGATCAAGAACGATTCCGCATTGGTGGAGAATCTTTTGCCGCTGATCGACGGACAATTTGCCGGTTCCATTTTCTCCGATTCGGATCACACCAGCCCCGATGTGGCTCTGATGCAACTTTATATCGCCCTCGCTCCTCTCGAGTCGGGAATCCAATGGCTTGAAAAAATATTGAAGCTCCCCGATCTCTCTCCTCAGGTTCAAGCCCTGATGAAAATGCGGCTGAATCAGTTGAAGGTAAAATTGGGAAAAGAAGAATGAACCCGGTGACGCTTGAGAAGATCAAGCGGCTTTTCGCCTTTCCCGGAACAGGGTTAAGAGGCGGACTCGCTGGTCATCGCCTTAAGTTTGGCTCGCTGCTTCTGGAAAAAACGAAATGCA
This sequence comes from uncultured Victivallis sp., assembly GCA_964435365.1. GTDB lineage: Bacteria > Verrucomicrobiota > Lentisphaeria > Victivallales > Victivallaceae > Victivallis. The sequence continues at coordinate 8,183 of CAYSZM010000059.1, forward strand.
AGAATTCGTGATTTCGTTCTTCTTTTATTTGAGGAGACCCATGATTTCAGCGATAAGATCGCTTGCGAAAGTAAAATAGAGAAAGGGCGGGATCTATTTTTCCTTTTTTGTCCCGCTCGTCCACCCCTGAGTATCGCGGTAGGTCGTCGTGTTGCCGCTGGTGGTCGCCGTTCCGGTGGTTCTCCCCTGAGCGTCCCGATAAGTGGTTCTGTCGCCGGAAGTCCGGGAGGTTCCCTCTGTTCTGCCCTGGGCATCCCGGTAAGTGGTGGTATTGCCGCTGACCGTCGCCGTGCCGGTGGTCCGCCCCTGGGCGTCCCGGTAAGTCGTCTTGTTGCCGCTGGTGGTCGCCGTTCCGGTGGTTTTGCCTTGAGCGTCCCGGTACGTTGTCCGGTCTCCGCTTGTTGTTGCCGTTCCGGTGGTCTGCCCCTGGGCATTGCGGTAGGTCTCATGTTCGGCGGCAAACGTGCTGAACACAAAAAGCGTCAGGCATATGGCAATTTGCCTTTTCATATTTCGCCACTCCATTTCCTGTTTGGGGCCTTAAGAACCACCGCATCAAAATCACCGAAACGCTCAGGCCACGTTTCTCTTATTACAATATAGTCTTTCCGGCGGATTTCAACTTGAATTCCTCCATCGCGCAGAAGAGCATCGGCACCACGCCCATGGTGATCAGCTCGAAGAACATGCCTCCGAAGATCGGAATCGCCATCGGAATCATCAGCTCGGACCCCTTTCCGGTCACCGTCAGCACCGGCAGCAGCGCGAGAATCGTGGTCGCCGTGGTCATCAGGCAGGGGCGCAGCCGCCGTTTGCCGCCTTCGACGATGTTCTCGTGGATTTCCGCAACGGTCTTCGGCTTTTTGCGGGCGAACACTTCGCGGATGTAGACCGCCATCACCACCGCGTCGTCGGTGGCGACGCCGAACAGCGCCAGGAACCCGATCCACACCGTCACGCTCATATTGACCGTGCCGACGTGGAACAGCTCGTGCAGGTTGGTGCCGAACACGCTGAAATTCAGGAACCACGAGGTGTTGTAAAGCCAGAGCATGACGAATCCGCCCGCCCAGGCCACCGCCACTCCCGAGAAGACCATCAGCGTCACCGAGAACCGGCGGAACTGAAGGTAGAGCAGCCCGAAGATCAGCAGCAGCGAGATCGGGATCACCAGCATCAGCCGCCGGTTCGCCCGAATCCGGTTTTCATAATTTCCGGCGAAACGGTAGGAGACGCCCGACGGGAGCTTGAGCTCGCCGTCGGCGATCCGTTTTTCCAGGGCGGCCGCGGCGCGGTCGACCGCATCGCTCTCGGCCACGCTCGGAATCCGGTCGAAAAAGAGATAGCCGACTTTGAAGCTGTTTTCGCTCTTGATCTCCTGCGGGCCGCGGACGAAACGCAATTCCGCCAGCTGCCCGAGCGGCACCGGCGTGCCGTCGGAAGAGTAGACGAGGAGCCGCCGCAGCGCCTCGGGCGAATCGCGCAGTTCGCGCTGGTAACGCACCCGGATCGCGTAGCGTTCGCGCTCCTCGACCGTGGTGGTGACGTCTCCGCCGCCGACGGCGGCTTCGAGCACCTCCTGCAAGTCGGCCATGCGGATGCCGTAGCGGGCGATCGCCCGGCGGTCGGGGACGATCTCCAGATACGGCTTGCCGACGAAGCGGTCCACCACCACCGAGTCGGGCCGGAGCTCCGGCTGTTTGCGCAGTTCGGCGGCGAGCAGGTCGGCCGCCTGTTCGATGGCTTCGAGATTCGGCCCGCGGATAATCATCCCCATCGAGGCGCGCATCCCCGACTGGAGCATGACGATCCGCCCCTGGATCGGCTGGAGTTGGGGAGCCGAGGTGACGCCCGGAACCGCCGCGGCCTGCACGATCAGCTCCCAGATGTCATCCGGCGTGTCGACGCCTTTCCACGCGGAGCGGCCGGGGTTGAGCGCCGGGTCGAGTGCCGGCCGCCACAGCCGGAACACCTTGCCGCCGGAATCCGGAATCAGTTTCCCGTCTGCATCGCGGGCGAACTTGCCGCGGACCAGGTACGGCTTGCCGTCCGGCGCCGGGAGTTCGCGGCCGTCGGGGGCCTTGAAGGTTTCGGTCGCGTCGGGGTCGAAGCGGAACAGCTCGTTCCGGCCGTTCTCGCCGGCGACGAACTTGTCGTGATAGTTGATGATGGTTTCGATCATGCTCATCGGTGCGGGGTCGAGCGGGGTGTCGGCCCGTCCGGCCTTGCCGACCGCCGAGGCGACTTCGGGAATCGCGCTGATGGCGCGGTCCTGACGGGCGATCAGGTCGGCGATCTCTTCGACTCCGGCGTGGGGCATGGCGGTCGGCATGAAGAGGAAACTCCCCTCGTTGAGCGCCGGAACGAATTCGCTGCCGAGTCCGGGGAAGGCGTGCTCCGCGGCGCGCACGATTCCGCCATGACGCCACGATTCCGGCAGCATCCCGGCGAGCGGGCCCGCGCCGCGCCAGCTCAGAAAGCCCCACAGCACCATGAGGAGCGGCAGCGTTGCGAAGAGCAGTTTATGGCGCAGCATGACGTGCATCGTCGGCCGCCAGACCGTGTCGATCAGCTGGAATATGCCGAAGAAGAACGCCATGAGCAGCAGCACGAAGGTGAAGTTTTTCCACGCCGACACATCTTCCCCGAGCGGCATCCAGTGCCGGGTGAGCAGCCAGCCGACCATGACCGCCGCCGCCAGGTAGCCGAAGTGGCGGATTCGCAGGTTTACCTGTTCCGGCAGGAAGCCTGCGGCCAGGTGGTAGAGCGGGAAGGCCGCCAGCATCCAGACGAATTCGAGCTTGAACACCGCGGTGAGCACGATGCAGCCGACGGCGAGCGCGCCGTCCACGACCTTTCCGAAGTGCCGCCGCAGCTTGGGAGGAGAGAGGAAGAGGTGCAGCAGCGGCGGCAGCACCACGATGGCGATCAGGATCGACGCGGCCATGGTGAAGGTCTTGGTCCACGCCAGCGGGCGGAAGAGTTTCCCCTCCGCCATCTGGAGCGAGAAGATCGGCAGGAAGCTGACGATGGTGGTGAGAATCGAGGTCATCACCGCCCCCGCCACCTCCGAAGTGGAACGGTAGACGACTTCCAGGGCGGAGGTTCCGGGCGGGGCTTCGTCGAGGTGTCTTACCGTATTTTCGCATAGCACGATCCCGACGTCGGCGATTTCGCCGATGGCGATGGCGATTCCGGCCAGCGCCACGATGTTGGCGTCGACGCCGCAGTATTTCATCAGGATGAAGGCGAGCAGCACCGAGCCCGGCAGCAGCAGCGAAATCAGAAGCGAGGTGCGCAGATGGCGGAGCATGACCATGATGACGATGAGCGTGATCAGGATCTCCTCCCAGATGGCGGAGTCGAGCGTTTCAAGCGTTTCGTGGATCAGCCCGCTGCGGTCGTAGAAGGGGACGACGGTGACTTTGCTCACCGTGCCGTCGGCCAGCACCTTCTGCGGGAGCGACCCGGCGGTGGCGGCGATCTCGCGTTTGACCGCGTTGATCACATTGAGCGGATTTTCGCCGTAGCGGACGGTGACCACGCCGCCGACCACTTCGGCGCCCTGCTTGTCCAGCAGTCCCTGCCGCGGGGCGGGGCCCTCGGCGACGGTGGCGACGTTTTTCACCAGCACCGGCACGCCGTTGACGGCTTTGATGACGCTGTTTTCGATGTCTTCAAGGTTCTTGACATAGCCGAGGCTGCGGATCAGGTACTCGGCGCGGTTAAGTTCCATCGTCCGCGCGCCGACATCGGTGTTGGCGGCTTTGACCGCGGCGGCGAGTTCGCCGAAGGTGACGCCGTACTGGCGCAGCGCGGCGGGGTCGGCGTCGACCTGGTATTCGCGCACGAAGCCGCCGATCGAGGCGACTTCGCTGACGCCGGGAACGCCGAGCAGCTGGTAGCGCACCTGCCAGTCCTGGATGCTGCGGAGCTCGTCGGGGTCCCAGCCGCCGGTCGGCTTGCCGTCGGGGCCGAGTCCTTCGAGGGTGTACCAGAAGACCTGGCCGAGCGCGGTGGCGTCGGGTCCGAGTCGGGGAGTCACGCCGTCGGGCAGCGTTCCCGGCGGCAGGCTGCTCAGCTTTTCGAGGATGCGGGTCCGCCCCCAGTAGAAATCGGTCTTGTCGTCGAAGATGACGTAGACCGTCGAAAAGCCGAACATCGAAGTGGCGCGGACCGCCTTGACGCCGGGCATTCCCAGCAGTTCGACGGTGAGCGGGTAGCTGATCTGGTCTTCCACGTCCTGCGGGGAGCGGCCGCTCCATTCGGTGAAGACGATCTGCTGGTTTTCGCCGATGTCGGGAATGGCGTCGACGGCGATCGGGGCGCGCTCGACGCCGCTGATGTTCCAGTCGAACGGAGCGAAGAAGACGCCGGCCAGCATCAGGAATCCGAAAATCGCCAGCACGAAGAGCTTGTTATGCAGCGAAAACCGGATGATCGCCGCCAGCGGTCCCTTCGGTTCGGGCGGGAGGTTGTTGCGGTCGGCGGATTTCATTCGTCACTTCTCCTCTCCGCATTGGAGCATGGCGGCTCCGAAGTAGGGATTCTCCAGCTTCGCGCTGTCCTGGAACCAGTAGCCGCCCTTGCCGCCGAGGGCCATCGGGCAGTGGAAGCGGTGGAGTTTGAGCGCCTGCTTGTCGAAGCCGGGCTCCTCGCTCCGGCGGTAGAGCACCTCGGCGAGCTTGCCGTAGACGGTGCGGAGTCCGCCGATGTCGGCGGGCAGCGTTTCCGGTAAGGCCGCGAGGAGCTCCTGCTTTTTCGCGTCGGCGGGGAGCGCTTCGACCGCTTTGCGCACGGCGACAAGCGCAGTGGCTGCGGCTGCGGCGTCGCCTTTGACCAGCGGCGCGTGAACGGCGAGAACGGCGCGGAAGACGTCGTCGAGCGAAGCCGCTTTCGGCATATCCATCTTCATCTTCATCGGCTGCGCCGCGAAATTCTCCGGCGAAGTCATCGAGGGGAGTCCGGCGATCTGCATCGCGCTGTCGATCTTCATGGTTCCGGAGGTGACCACCTCTTCCCCTTCGGCGAGTCCGGAATGGACCGGGTAGAAGTCGCCGGTCTTCGGGCCGAGTTCGACGGTTCTGCCCTCATATTTTCCCGGCGCGGTGCGGACATAGACCACGGCGCGCTTGCCGGTGAGCAGCGGCGCGGTGGCCGGAATCACCAATGGCGGATGCGCCTTGGCCGACGGCGTGGTGCTGAAGCCCAGCGATTCGGCGGGCACCAGGTCCATGCCGCAGATCGGGCACTTGCCGGGCTGGTCGCGGATGATCTGCGGATGCATCGGGCCGATCCACTTTCCGGCCAGCCGGTCGTCGATGATCTTTCCGTTTTCGTCGAGCACGGAGCTGACGGTGGCCCGGGCGAACATGCCGGGCTTGAGCTTGCCGTCCCGGTTGGCGAGGTTGATCCGGACCGGGACGGTGCGGGTCTTGGGGTCGAGCACGGGTCCGACGTAGGCGATGACGCCGCGAAGCGTTTCCCCCGGCGTCGCGTCGGTGCGGAATTCAACTTCCTGCCCGTAGTGAATCAGCGGCAGGTCCATCTCGTACACGTCGAGGATCAGCCAGAGGCGGCTCAGGTCGGCGATGCGGAACAGCCGTGTCTCCTTGTCGAAATACTGCCCTTCGACCACGTTTTTCTCGATGACCGTGCCGTCGATGGGGGAGTTGACGGTGAGCAGGTTCGAGACGGTTCCGCGCTTGCCGATCTCCTCGATCTGTTCCGGCGAGAAGCCCCACTGGCGCATCTTGTCCTTGACCGATTCGAGCGAACCCTTGCGGGGATTCTTGAGTTCGGCGAGGTATTCGTTCTGCATCACCGCGAGGTCGGGGCTGAACACCTCGGCGATGTGTTCGCCGCGATGGGTGACAACCCCGGTATAGTTGATGTAGAGCTTGTCGATCCGGCCGGGGAAGCGCAGCGCGATGTCGGCGATGCTGCTCTCATCGTAATCGATGCGGCCGTTGAGGGTGAGTTCGGCCGGGACGAATTTCCGTTCCACCTTCGAAGTCCGTACCTCCGCCAGCTTTTCGGCGTAAGGCGACAGTTCCAGCACCGGAGCCGCCGAATGCGCCCCGGCGGCGTCGGCCTTGAGCGGAATCAGGTCCATATGGCAGATCGGGCACTTGCCGGGGCGAGGCAGCCGGATCTGCGGATGCATCGAGCAGGTCCATACCGTTTCGGCCGCCTTTTCCGGGGCGGGCGGCGCCGGGTGCTGATGTTCTCCTTCTCCGGCGAAGGCCGACGAAAGCACGGCCGCCAGGCCGAGCGCAAACAGTTGTTTCATCATAAGAACTCCCTTTCTTCAAGCGGGTGATGTCGCGTTGCTCTGATACAATATAATCCACTAAGTCTATTATTTCAGTAGTCTTTGCGATTTTTTCGGGAATTTTTTATCTCTGGAACTGTTGCAGCTGAATCGAAACCTGGTCTCCCTGTTATAAAGACAATAAAAATAGTTGTGTATACTGACGATACGGAATCAGCCATTGGGCTGCTGACGGCGGCGGTATTCGCCCGGGGGCATTCCGGAGGTGCGGCGGAAGGCGCGGTAAAAACTTTCCAGGTTTTCGAAGCCGCATTCCTCCGAGATGCTTTTGATGTTGTCGTCGCTCCCGGCCAGCCGGATGCGGGCGAGGCGCAGCCGGCAGTTGAGCAGATACTGGTGCGGGCTGACGCCGAGATGCCGCTTGAAAAGGGCGTAAAGATAGGGTTCGCTCACCCCCGCCCGCTGCGCCATGTCGCGGACCGAGAAGGTCAGCGTGGCGGCGTCGCGGAGCATGGCGAGCGCCTTGGCCAGCGGCTTGGGGTAGGCGGCCGCGACGCTGCGGCGGTTGTAGATGTAGCTTTCCCAGAAGAGCCGCCGGTGGACGTATTCACAGAGGAAGGTGTGATCGATGGTTTCGTCGTGGAAGCGGGAGACCGTTTCGTCCACGAACGCGTCGAGCGTGGCCTCGTTGCTCCACCCGGTGACGCGCGGAACGGTGCGCCGGTCTTCGGGCACCAGGAAGCGGACCGCGAGACAGCGGTACGGGTCGTCCAGCGGCGTGCGGAAGATGGTGTGTTCCCCGGCGATGTGCCAGAAAATCGCGCCCCGCCCGAATTCGCGGGTTTCCCCGTTCACTTCGAAAAAGATGCGTCCGCCCAGCATGACTTCGACGGTCTCGCTGCCCGGCTGGATCTGCGCCGGCCGGATCGGGCGGTTCGGCGCAATGAAGATGCTGACGCCTCCCAGTTCCGTCGGTCGATTGATTCCCTGCATATTTCCCGCCTCTTGCGATAAGTGGTAAAAAAATAATAGGTTTGGTAAATTGTCAAAATACCTTTCCAGCTATAAGATATATAAACAGGATGCTTTTTGCAATACCGGATGTGACGAAAAATCAAGAAAAAGGATTCGGAAAATGTTTCAGGCGGCAGTTCAGCTCTACTCGTTCCGGGACCAGTGTGCGAAAGATTTTACGGACATCCTGAAGCTGGTGTCGATCATCGGCTTCAAGGGGGTCGAACCGGCCGGATACTTCGGCCTGAAACCGGCGGAATTCAAGAAGATCGTCAACGACCTCGGCATGGAGGTCTGTTCGGCGCACGGCCCGTGGTGCCGTTCCGAGGAGCAGATTCCGGAGATCGTCGATACGCTCGGCGAACTCGGGCTCTCCACCTGCGTCTGCGGCTTCGGCCCCAACGAGTATAAGGACCTGGACGCGGTCAAACGCACGGCGGAACTGACCTCCGGCTGGCAGGAAAAGCTTGAGAAGCAGGGGATTATGCTCTATCAGCATAACCACGCCTGGGAATTCGAGCTGATCGACGGCCGCCCGGCCTACGACATCTACGCCGAACTCTGCCCGAAGATGAAATTCGAGATGGACTGCTACTGGTCGGCGAATTACGGCAAGTCCGATCCGGTCGAAGTGATGAAGCGCTATCGCGACCGGACGATCCTGATTCATATGAAGGACGGCGTGCTCGATCCCGATATCCCGCAGATTCCGCTCGGGTCCGGCAAGCTGCCGATTCCGGGGATTCTCGCGGAAGTCGATCCCAAGCGGGTCAAGTGGGTGATCGTCGAACTCGACAACTGCGTGATCGACATCTACCGCGGCATCAAGAAGAGCTACCAGTATCTGACGCAGAACGGTCTCTGCATCGGGAACCGTTAAGCATAGTTATTTTCAATCACAGAAAAAGGAAGATTCGAAGATGAAGAAAACGAAACTCGGCGTGATCGGCTGCGGCATGATCTCCGGGGCCTATTTGAAAGCGGCGTCCCGCTTCCGCAACATCGAAATCGTCGCCGGTTCGGATATCATTCCGGGCCGCGCCGCCGCGAAGCGCGATGAATTCAAGGAATTCGGCTACAACGAAGAGACCTTCCGCGCCTACGACGCGAATCCGGACGGGACCAACGCCGAACTGCTCTCCAACCCTGAAATCGAAGTGGTGGTGAACCTGACCCCGCCGAAGCAGCATTCGCGGGTGGACCTCGAGATCCTGAACGCGGGCAAGCACGCCTACTCCGAGAAGCCGTTCGGCGTCAACCTCGAAGACGCGATGAAGGTGATGAAGCTCGCCGAAGCGAAGAACCTCCGCTGCGGCTGCGCGCCGGACACCTTCCTCGGCGGCGGCCAGCAGACCGCCCGCAAGCTGATCGACGACGGCTGGATCGGCAAGCCGCTGGCAGGCACCGCACTGGTGATGGGCCGCGGACCCGAGAAGTGGCCGCAGGCTCCGTTCTTCTACGACTACGGCGCGGGCCCGATGCTCGACCTCGGACCGTACTACATCACCACGCTGGTGAACATGCTCGGACCGGCGAAGCGGGTCACCGCCTTCACCAAGAAGTTCGACGAAACCCGCGTCGGCGGACCCGAGACGCAGCCGCCGGTCTACCCGATCAACGTCACCACCCACCTGACCGGCGTGATCGAGTTCGAGTGCGGCGCGCTGATTACGATGATCAGCAGCTTCGATGTCTGGAAACACGGCCACTGCCCGATCGAGATCTACGGCTCGGAAGGTACGCTCCAGGTTCCGGACCCGAACACCTTCGGCGGCCCGGTCCGCGTCTTCCGCAAGGGATTCGAGGACTGGCAGACGGTGCCGATGCCGTTCGGCTACCAGGACAACTCGCGCAGCATCGGCGCGGTGGACATGGTCAACGCGATCCAGTCCGGCCGTCCGCACCGCGCGAACAACAAGCTCGCCTACCACGTGTTGGAGATTATGTGCTCGTTCGACAAGTCGAGCTCGACCGGCCGCCCGGTGGAGATCGAGAGCACCTGCGAACGCTCGGCGCCGCTTCCGCTCGGCCTCGACGACGGCTTCCTCGACGCGTAAGCGCCGACTCCAGTCAAAAGCAAACCCCGCCCGCGTATTTCGCGTGGGTGGGGTTTTTTCATCCGGCCTCTATTCCCGGCCCCGAACGTCGCGTGGGAGCCCGGAGAGATTACTGTCTGGGACGGGTGGAGGCGTTCGACGGGGAGGGCGGGGTTTCCGTCGGGGCGGGATCGGCCTTCCGCATCAGGTCGTCGAGCTTCACCATCCGGCTGATGCTCTTCGAACCCTGAAAACTCAGGTCGTCGATGACTCGCGAGAGCGAGATGAGATTGCCCGTGCTCGCTTTTTCCAGCGCCGGAACCGACACGATGTCGGCGGCCAGCGTCTTCTGCGGTGTCGTGCAGAAAACGAATGCCGCAAAGTTGATTGCCACCATTCCGGCCAGGAACCCGCAGAGGCCGCCCCCGAACTTGTTGAGAATCGGGGGAAAGGCGAATTCGCGTTCGTCCGTCTTCAACTGTTCGGTGAGTTTTTTCAGCAGCACCCAGACCAAGATCGCGCAGAAGAGCATCGTGGCCGCGCTTTTGTATGGGCCGGCGGAACCCGGAACCCGGTAGAGCGAGGAGAGCAGCCCTTCGCTCCACAGCGCCAGATACGTGGCGAAGATGAGGTTGAGGAGCGTGAGGTAGCTTTTGAACAGACGCGCCCCCAGTCCGATCAATCCGCCGATGACGGGAACTCCCCAGAGAATGAGATTTTCCATGATTATTTCTTCTCCAGATTCAGCGTGACCCGTTCCACTTCGTCGATCGAGGTGATGCCTTCCGACGCCAGCTTGTATCCCTCGTAGGCGAGGACCGTGCTGCCGTGCTCCTTCTCGATCTGCACCTTGATGCTCGACAGCGTCGCGCCTTCGGCTTCGAGCGTGGAGCGCAGTTCGTTGTCCATCACCATCAGGTCGAAGAGCGCCGTCCGCCCGGAGTAGCCGCTGCCGTCGCACTCGCGGCAGCCGACCGGCCCGCAGACGTTTTTTTCGCTCAGTTTCTGCTCATGGAAATATTCACGCAGTTTGGGAGAAAGCTCCACCGGCTTTTTGCAGCAGGGGCAGAGTTTGCGCACCAGCCGCTGCGAGACGATCAATTGGAGCGTCGCCGCCACGCTGCGGAGCGGCACGCCGAGGTTGACCAGTCGGTCGATGGTGCCCAGGTTGTCGTTGCTGTGCACGGTGGCGATGATGAGGTGGCCGGTCTGGGCGGCGTGCGCGGCGACCTGGGCGGTCTCCTCGTCGCGGATTTCCCCGAGGCAGATGATGTCGGGGTTCTGGCGCAGGGCGTTGCGCAGCAGGCTGGCGAAGGTGATGCCCGCTTTGGTGTTGACTTCCATCTGGCTGATGCTCGGAATCACGTGCTCGATCGGGTCTTCGATCGAAATCACGTTCTTGAGCGAAAAATCGATCGCGCCCAGCATCGCGTAGAGCGTCGAGGTTTTGCCGCTGCCGGTCGGTCCGCACATCAGGATCATGCCGGACGGCATGCGGATGGCGCTCTGGAGCACCTTGAGGTCGCCCCCGGTGACGCCGGCGTCTTTGAGCGTCATCGGCCCGCCCGAAGAGGAGAGCACCCGGATGGTGATTTTTTCTCCGCCGAACGCTCCCACGCTGGCGACGCGGAACGAGGCCGCGCCCCGGCTGCTCTCGCAGGCGAATGCGCCGTCCTGCGGGCGCCGTTTTTCGGTGATGTCCATGCCCGCCGCCACCTTGATGGCGCTGACCACGCTCGGACCGAGCGTCGGATTCAACTCGTCCACCAGTTTCAGCGCGCCGTCCACCCGGTAGCGGACCGTGACGCTGCCGCCCGGTTTGGGGTCGAAGAAAATATCGCTGGCGCGTTTGCCGAGCGCTTCAAAGATCAGAACTTTGGTGCGGTGGATTGCCTCGCCGCTTTCGCCCCCCGCTTTGGCGTCGAGCGCCGGCTGACCGCGCGAATCAAGCAATTCGATTTCGATTTTTCCGCGCGACACGGTGGTGCGGTTGAACAGTGCGGCGATGTGTTCGCGGAGTTGCCGCGACCCGTCCGACAGGAAGAAGTAGAGGAGCACGGCGGGACCTGCGAAAAGCGCTCCGGCGTTGAGCCAGGCGCGTCCGCGTTCCGGCGCGTCATCGCGGCGGTCGATGTAATAAAGCGTGAAGATTCCGGAGTAGAGCCAAACTCCGAGAATTCCCAGAAGTATCGGATTATAATCCACCGCCCCTGTCTCCTCCTCATAAAAGATCGCGTCACGCAATCAATATATTGCTTGTTTTTCCTGTTTTCAATGACAACAAACGGTAAATTAACATCGTTTGTTGTCAATAGGACGGGAATTTTTTGCCGATCTTAGCGTTTTTCAGAGGAAATTGCGCCGGGACGCTTGAATTCGCAGGGAACGGCGGTCTGGCAGAGCGCGCAGCCCAGCACCCGCTCCGTCCAGCCGTAGGTATGTTCGCGGTCGCGGCCGATTTCATGGATTGCGTAATTTGCGCAGGCGGGTTTGTCGCGGTCGGAGAACTTCTTGCCCACCGCATGGGCCGGGCAGCGGCGGATGCACGCGCCGCAGCGGGTGCACCAGGCGAACGGGTCGT
>CAYSZM010000060.1:0-20058 GCA_964435365.1 uncultured Victivallis sp.
CCCGCTTTTTTGCGGGAAGGCGGCACTCCCTCCGCCTGTTTTTGCAGGAGGTTGGTCGGCTAGGCGCAAGACCGTTGCATGACGGATTGGTTGGTCAGCTTTTGTGGAGATCTTTACCGGGGCTTGGCAGGCCATTTTGTATGACCGGCAGAGCCACGCTTACGGTTCCAGGCCGGTTATGGCGAATGCCATTGTTTGGGTCATGCCTGGTCAGGGGCCCCCTGTTCTTTTGCGGAATTCCAATTCGATCCTTTTCGTCCTTTTTGATTCAGCGGGGTTGCTTTTTCTTTTTTGTATTTTTTTTAAATACAGTCTTGACATTCGACGGGAAATCGATCATAATATATGCTGTATTTAAAAAGAACACAGAAAATACGGGACGGGGATACATATGGTCGAGAGCAACATCCGATTCAGCCGGGCGGACCAGCTGACGATGCACCTCAAGGAGCGGTGCTCGAAGCTGAACGCGGGCGAGAAGTTCCTGTCGGTCCGACAGATCATGGACGAATTCAACGTCAGCCAGATCACGGTCAAGCAGGCGGTCGAACGGCTCTGCGAGTCTGGCGTGCTCGAAGCGCAGGACCGTCGCGGCTACTTCGTCCGCCGCACCCCGCGTTACCGGAAGATCGTCTGTTTGATGCCGGAGGGCAAGTCCACCATCCGTGAGGAATTCCCCAAACTGCTGGAGGACGAGTGTGCCGGAACGGTCTTCGAACCGAGCATCATCGACATGAAAAGCAACGCGGAAGGCGTGGCCAGGCTGGCGGAGATCAGGGCCGACGCCGTCTTCTTCATTCCGTTCAGTCACGAGCCGGTCACCTCGGAGTTGCTGAACCGGATGATGGCGCTGCCGATTCCGGCGATCATCATCTATGCGACGGTCCGCATCGACGGCTGCCGCTATGTGGACACCGACAACGAATTCTGCGGCGTACTGGCCGCCACCCATCTGATGGTGAACGGCCACCGCAAGCTTGGGGTGATGATTTCGGAGCCGGATCTCCCGGTGGTCCGCGAGCGCGTCAACGGGTTTCTGAAATGCGCGGAGGCGTACCGTCTCGACGTGGAAGTATTGAATCCTCAAATTCAGGTGGGCGAGCACTCCCCGACCAAATGCCGCGAATTTTTCAAGGCTTACCTGAAAGAGAATCCGCAACCCGGGTTCACCGGGCTCTTCGTGATTTCCGAGGACCCCGCCCTTGAGGTCATCCGGGCGGCGGAAGAATGCGGACTTGCCGTGCCGGAAGACTTCAGTTTGATCTCCCTCGGTCACCGCATGCTGCCCGAAGGAACCGATGTGACCACCATCAACAGCCGCCGCGACCAGGTCGTCCATCACGCGGTCCGGCTGATTAAAGAGTATTTCGAGCACCCCGACAATGCGCCGATGCATCACCTCATTACCCCGGAAATTCATTTCGGTCAAACCGTAAAAGATAATCACGCAACCCGACTCTGAAAGGCGGAACACCATGAAAAGACATGCCCATTTCACCCTGATCGAACTCCTTGTTGTAATTGCGATCATCGCAATTCTCGCTTCCATGCTGCTGCCCGCGCTCAACCAGGCGCGCGACCGGGCCAAGGAGGTCAAATGCACCGGCAACCAGAAGCAGGTGATCGCCGCCCAGGTCATGTACGCCGCCGACAGCAACGGCCGGATGGTGATCTCCACGATGGGCCGCCCCTTCTCCGAGGCGTTGACCGGGGTGAAATTCAACGGCGGCCCCAACTGGGACTATACCCGGAACGCCAATTTCGCCAGCTACATCTCTCCGGGAAGCAAGAAGGTCTTCACCTGCCCCTACCAGATCGAAGCCGACTCGGGGAAGTTCGACTCCTGGCAGACCAACGGAATGTACCTCGGCACCTGGGACTCCAGCTACACCAACAATACCGTCGCTCTGGGCGGTTTCATGAACCACGTCAACTCGGCCAACACCTTCTACATGGTGAGCAAGGTAAGAAATCCCAGCCGGACCCACGTCTACGCCGACACCGCCCAGTACGGCAGCAGCACCTACTTCAAGGTGCCGCGCGGCATCAACATCTACAGCCACACCAGCAACGGCGTCGGCGTCCCCTCCGGCGGCACCGACTCAGGAATCTGGCTCGGGCACCGCAACTCCGCCAACGTCTCGTTCATCGACGGCCACACCGGCTCCATGGATTCCACGGAACTGCGCACCAGCATCATGCAGGTCCGAAAGGTCATCACCAAGCAGCTCGAACGCCGCATGCTGTAATCTTACCGAAAGTCTATTCCCGATGAAACTGTTGCACCTTCTTTTCGCCGCGGTGCTGACCGCGGCGGCAGTCCCGTCGCATGCCGACGCCTCCCCCTGGGGAATCGCCGCCCACCCCCACTCCGCGATGGAGTGGGAGAACATCGACAAAGAGCTCTCCATGATGCGCGACGCAGGAATGACCTCGCTGCGGCACGACATGAAGTTCTCGCAGGTCGCCCGGAAAAAGGGGGAGTACGATTTCTCCCGCTACGACGAGCTGCTGGCGAAACTCGACGAATACGGCATCGAGTTTCTCCCGATCCTGGAAGGGTACGACTGGGAGATCGAGAGAAGCCGTCCCGACGCCGTCCCCCTCTACAAGCACCCCGAAGAGTGGCGGAAATTCGTCCGCGCCTGTGCGCAACACTACAAGGGCAAGCTGAAAACGTGGGAGATCTGGAACGAGCAGGACGGCGGATTCTGGAAGCCCAATCCCAACGCCGCCCAGTATGTCCCCCTGCTCAAAATCGCCTATGAGGAATTGAAGGCCGCCGATCCGGAAAACATCGTCATGGTCGGCGGGCTCTGCGGCTGGAAACCGGGATATCTCAAGGAGATGTACGCTTCCGGAGCCAAGGGCTTCTTCGACGCGATCGCGGTTCACCCCTACGGCTGGGGCCCCGACAAAAGCGGCTTCCAGAAGAACCGCATGGCCGAATTCAAGCAGCTCATGGCCGAGCACGGCGACTCCAGGAAACCGCTCTGGATCACCGAATGCGGCGGCCCGACCCACCGCAGCAGTTTCATCGCCCGGCAGCCGGACGTATTGGTGAAGGCGATCCGCTTCGCCATCGAGAAAACCGGCGGGAAAGTCCCGGCCGAACTCGTCATCGGAGCCCCCGTCTCACAGGAGTTCCCCGACCGCGATTTCATCGACCGCTACAGCTGGCTGCCCGGCGTCAAAATCGTCCCGGTCACCCCGGAGGAACTGGCCAAGGCCGATCCGGCCAAACTGCCGGTCTTCCTCGGCTGCGACCACACCACCGTCGAAGCGGATTACAAAGCTCCGATGCTTGACTATGTGAAGCACGGCGGCGTATTGCTCGCCTTCGGCGAAGTCCCCATGTACAACCTCCGTTTCCGCAACGAAAAAGGAATCTGGAACACCCGCGGCGCGACCGACGAGCTGCACCCCTATTACGGAATCGGCTATCAGGCGTGGTGGAACCAGCCCGGCATCCCGAAGCACTCCGGGCGCGCCCGGACCACCGAAGCCGGCAAAGCGGCAGGCATCGCCGACTTCAAAAACATCTATGTCACCCGCTTCCTGACCGCGGCGAACGTCAAATCAGGAGACTCTTATCTCCCTTTAATCGAGATGCTTGACGGCAATCAAAAACACGTCGGCGAAGGTCTCGCCCTCTACACCTTCAAGGACCGCAAAGGCGCCATCCTCGCCTGCACCATCCAGTTCGCAGGCGGCTTCACCGAAGAAGAACAGGCTCATCTGCTCCAGACGCTCTATCTCTCCTATCTGGCGAACGGCGTGGCGCGGCTGTACTTCTACGACTTCCACTGCGACGGCGAAAATCCGGCGGAGAAGGAAAACAATTTCGGCATCGTCCGCTGGAACTTCCAGCCCAAGCCGGCCTACGTTGCCTACAAAGCAATGACCGCCGCGCTCGGCCGCGCCCCGAAATTCATCGAGCGTCTGCCGAACCTGCCGGAAGGCGTCGAAGCCCTCCTCTTCGAACGTTCCGAAGGCGGCAAAGTCCTCGCCGTCTGGTCCACTCTTGAACCGCACCGGTTCGAATATGTCGGGAAATCAATTCTCGCAGGAACCCGCGTCACCTTCATCGCTCTCTGACGCGGGGATCAGAGGGGGCGCTTCGCCCCCCTCCGAACCTCCTCCCGACCGGCAGGGTGCCGGTGCCGGGTACGAAATCCGCATCAAATGCTGCGCATTTGGTGCTCCGACCGGGGACATTTGGGAGGTAATGCAAGGTTCCGGAGGGCGCAAAATACCGCTCCCTCCGGCGCGCCTTCCCGCTTTTTTGCGGGAAGGCGGCACTCCTTCCGCCTGTTTTTGCAGGAGGTTGGTTGGCAAGGCGCAAGACCGTTGCGGGACGGATTGGTTAGTTTGCTCGTGTGGAGATATTTACGGGGGCTTGGCAGGCCATTTTTTATAACCGGCAGAGCCACGCTTACGGTTTTTGGCCGGTTATGGCGAGTGCCATTGTTTGGGTCATGCATGGCGCGGGGCTCCTATTCTTTCGCGGTGTTCCGATTTTGTCTTCCGTCGTTTGCCTCTGCTTTTGACAACTTTCATGCCAGAAAAATATCCATTATTCCTGCGTAATTGTCCACTATTTTCTTGCCGTTGCGAAAAACCGATTTGCCGATCCGGGAAAAATACGGTATAATTATGGCGAAGCAACAGACAACACGGGAACCACGGTTACGTCATGAATACGACATTCGTCGGCAAAAAAAAGCTCTCCGAACGCGAGGTGGCCTCCTTCCTCGAACGGGAGATCGTCGAAAACGCGCTGCTCCCCGGCGTCAAGCTGCCGACCAGCGGACAACTGGCCCGGCAGTGCGGCGTTTCGGCCAAAACCGCCGACCGCGCCATCGGACACCTGGTCGAGCGCGGCCTGATCTCCCGGGTGCGCGGCAAGGGGAGTTTCGTCAAAACCAACCGGCGCGGCCCCGACCGTCCGCGCGTCGCCCTCTTTTACTGGAAGCAGCCGCTTGAGACCATCGAGCTCAACCGGGCGGCCTTCGGTGTTTTCTCCGATCACCTGATCGCGGAACTGCGCGGCCACGGATTCGAACTGACCGGGTTTGAGGAAAATCCGTTCGACAAACAGAATTCGCAGATTCACCGGATCGAGCTGGCCAAATATGACGTCCTCCTCGCCGCCGCCGGAATCCTCGAAACGGCGGAAGCCCTGTTGCGCCGGGTTTCAATTCCGGTGATCCTGTTCGACGACGACATCGTTCACTCCGGGCCGTGGCACCAGGTGGTGTTCGATTACCGGCCGGGATTCCGCAAGGCGCTCGAACACTGTTTGGCGAAAGGCCTCCGGAAATTTTTCGTCGCCGGAAACGAAGGGGATACGGCCGACCACCGCATCAACGCAATTCTCGCCGAGGCGGAACGGCTCGGCATCCAGCCGGCCGCCATTCAGGTCTACCGGGGGAAATGCCGGGTGGTCTCCTCGCAGATCATGGCCGGCAGCGATTGCGCGGATTATTTTCTCAAGAACAATCTCTCCGATCACGTCATTCTCTCCGTCAGCGACATCCTGACTTTCGGAATGCTCGAGGCGTTCGCGCAGCAGGGGCTGGAACCGGGCCGCAATTACAAGCTCATCAGCTACGACAACCTCGAATCGAAAAGCACCGACGGCGGCCTCTCGCTCGGCATCACCGGGATCACCCACCCGCAGGAGTCGCAGATCAAGGCGATCATCACCATGATCGAAAACCTGACCCGCGTCCCGCGCACCGACGCCTTTTACCAGACCTACTTTGTCCCCGCCCAGGAATTCGTCATCCGAAAAACCCTAACATAGGAGCCCCGCCATGAAAAAACATTTTACCCTGATCGAACTGCTCGTAGTAATCACCATCATCGCGATTCTGGCCTCGATGCTGCTTCCGGCCCTCAATCAAGCGCGCGACAAGGCGCACCGGACGAGCTGCGCCGGAAACCTCAAGCAGATCTCCGGCGCCAATATGTTTTACACCAATGACTTCAACGGATGGATTCCGCCCGCGTATGATGCCGGGATCTATTGGCGAACTCAGATGGAACGCTACATCCCGAATCTGACTTCGAAACTGATTTGCCGAAGCAACCGCCTTACCCGCGGCTCGTCGCTCCCCACGGCGTTCAACTACGGCTGGAACGAGAATTTCGGCAGGAATTACAGCGGCTCCTGGAATCCGGGGCCACGCATGAAACTCTCCACAGTCAAATCTACCTATTCCAGAACCGTCCTCGCCGCGGAAAGCGTACAGGATGGCAGCAGCGCCTGGTTCCGCTACAACATCTCCTACAACCCAAACTTCATCGGTTTCCCGCACACCAACTCGGGAAACTTCGCCCTGCTCGACGGCCATACCGAAAATCACCACGGCGTCTGGGGAAATTGGAACGGAACCTGGGCTTCCGAACTCAAGTGGTACCCGAATTCATCATTGTAATGTCAAAGGAAATTAATCAGATGACTCTCTTCAGACCGATCAGGCCAATGGCGGCGCTCTGCCTCGCCGCAATGACCCTTTCCGCCTTCGCCGGGTACAAGACCGGGGACAACCTCGTCAAAAACGGCGGGTTCGAACTCGACGCCGACCGGAACGGGGTTCCCGACCAGTGGACCCGCAGCATTCAAATGCCGGGCGCGAAAGCCGAAGTTGTCCTCGAAAAAGACAAAGGCGGCAACTGCCTCAAGAGCGTGTTCCTCTCGCCGCAGTTCATGCTTCAGGCGCGGGTGTTTCAGGAACTCAAGGTCGTTCCCGGCAAGGTCTACGAATTGTCCTTCCGCTACCGGACCGGGACGCAGGGCATTTTCAAAGGAGATATCCTGCTGACCGGAACCGGGCCGATTTACCGCAGCATTCAGCACGAGCCGGTTGCCGGATGGACCCGGGCAAAACGGATTTTCACAGTCCCGACCTGGATGAAAGGGGACGCCGCCATCTACGTGCAGAACCGTTCGACCGTGCCGATCTGGTACGACGACGTCAAGCTGTGCGAAACGGACATCGACCCGAAAACGGTTCTCCGGTTCCAGCCGGAAATCGCGGTGCAGCCGGTCTCTTCGGACGATCAGCTCCTCATGCCGGGAGGGACGCGAAAGAACGCCGAATTCCTGATCCGGCTGAACCTGTCCGGCAATGACGCGGGGAACTACCGTACGGTAGCGCGGCTGCTGACCGATCGCGGCATCGTTCCCTGCGAGATTTCCGGAGAACGGGTGATCGTCCTCCGCAGCGCGATTCCGGACGGCACCTCGACGCTGTCGGTCCTGCTCTTCGACCGCGCCGACGATACGCTGGTGGCTTCGACCCAAATTGAAATTGAGAAGATTCCGCCCGAAATGCTCAAGGGCGACCTCGACCTGCGCAAAGCCGCCGTCTTCCGCGACCGGGATGGGAAGCCGTTTTTCCCCATCGGGATGTACGGGTTGCCGATGACGGGCGACCGCAAGGCGTTCCAGGAGCTTCGCGAGGCCGGATTCAACACCGTTCACACATACAGTTTCGAAGGGGACACCGGATTCACCAAACCCGCGCTGGCGAAGAAGTTTCTCGACATGGCGCAGGAGTCCGGTCTCAAGGCGCTCGGCGGGCTGCCCCGTTCTCTGGCGGAAAAGAAAGGCGGACCATCCGCGCTTGCCGAATGGGTGAAGCTGCTGGAATCGCATCCCGCCGTGCTCTTCTATTACGCCGATGAGATGTACTGCATGCGGCACACGCCGGTCGACGTGTTCGAATCCACTTACGGCGTTGTCAGGAAGAACGATCCGAACCGGAAATTCATCCCTTACGACACGCCGGAAAGCAAACTGGCTCCTTATCTGGACGGAATCATGCTCGGCGTCAACAGCGCCAACACCGCCAAGTTGATCCGCCTGCGGATCGGGGAAGACAAACCGGTCTTCTCGGTGTTCGGCCAGGCCGATTACAATGCGGGCAAAGCGCCCACGCTTGAGGAGATGCGCTGCAACGTGTTCATGCCGGTGATCTTAGGAGCCCGCGGCATCTTCTACTGGTGGTACCCGACCCTGAAATGGCACAACAAGGAGAAGGAGCTGCTGGCGGAGAACCTCTATTCGGCCACCAAGGAGCTGGCAAAGATCGCCCCGGCGCTGGTCTCCGGCGAACCTGCTCCGGCGTGGGAGAAAACCGTCGCCGTCACCGGCGGAGTTCAATACTGCACAGGCACGCAGGGCGGGGTCACCGTTCTCGTCGCCGGAGTGGCGCAGAATGCGCAGCCGGGAACGCTGGAATTCCGCCTCCCCGCCGGACTTCATGCCAAAACGTCATGGGGTACTGCTCCGGCCGAAAAAGACGGAATCCTCCGCATTTCGCTGAACGCGGGAGAAGTCCGTGTCTTCGAAATCGGCCAACCGGACATGGAGTCGAACCGATGAAGTTGCGAATCGGAGTCATCACGGATCTGCATTATGCCCATGAAGCCGATCCGCTCCACTGTGATCTCAAGGGAGAACGCTCCCTGCTGCTGCTCGCTGAAGTTCTAAGACAAAACCGGGTGACCGGCAAGGAGCCGGACGTGTACCTTCTGCTCGGCGACACCTTGCAGGAACCGGATTGTCCGGATGCAGGCAAACTGTTGATGGAAATCAGGGAGACTTTTGAGGCGACGGATGTTCCGATGCGGTTTGTCGCGGGAAATCATGACCCGTCATATCCGGAAATGGAACGGGTGTTCGGTAAGCAGGAACCGTATTTCGAGGCAGGAAACCGGCGAATCGTTCTGTTCAACGATACGCAGATTGCGGAAGGCTGCGGCGCATTCCGCGAGGAGCGGGAGTTCGAGCTGATGCGGCAGGCTGCGGTCGGATTCCACGGCAGGCTGATCGCGGCCCAACATGTTCCATTGAATCCGACCGCGCGTGTCTGTCGTTCAAAATACGCCTATCGGAACGCCGATGAGATTGCCGGGGAGATGAAGAAACTCGGATATCTTCTATCCATCTCCGGCCATGATCACTGCGGAGAGACGGCTTATCAATGGCAAGGAATCACTTTTGTCACGGCGCCCGCCCTGGCATTGCCGCCGTTCTGCTGGCTCAATGTGGAAATCGACGACAATGACAGGATTCAGATCGAAACCGGAATGCTCGGAGACGATTTCTGAGGTTGCATCACACCTCCACATCGAGGGAAAGGCGGCTGCCGCGGCGGAACTGCTCCGGGGTCTCGCCGATGTTGCGGCGGATGAAGCGGCAGAAGTAGCTCACTTCGGGGATTCCCGAACACGCCGCTACCTCCGCCAGCGGCAGCCGCGTTTCCAGAAGCAGCGAAAGCGCGTGCTGGAGCCTCAGGTTCGCCAGGTATTCCGACGGCGCAAGCTCCATCTTCTCCCGGAAGCGCCGCCGCAGCGTTGAGCGGCTGACCCCGAGCTCGTCGGCGATCGCGTTGACGTTGAGGTCGGGGTCGGAAAAGTTCTCGCGGCAGAGCCGGATGGTTTCCGCGACGGTCTTCGCCTCGCGCGAGCCGTCGCCCCCTTCTCCTCCCCCGACGCGGGCGAGAATCGCCGCGATCACCGAAACCATCTCGCGCCAGCAGAACGGCGTCATCTCCTGCATCAGCAGCCCGAAGCGGATGAATAGATCGTGCGGGCAGCTCCCCGACGGCGTACAGCGCCGCGAAAATCCGTAGCCGCGCATGAAATCCCCGGCGAGCGGCCCGTCGAAGGCGATCCAGCGGTATTCCCACACCTCCGAACGCGCCGCGTGGTCGTGCGCCTCGAACGGCAGATGGTAAAACACGTCGCCCGGACGCACCGGAATCTCCTCCCCGTCGAGCCGGAACACCCCCTCTCCCCGGATTGTCCAGAAAAGCTGCGCAAACGACTTTTCTCCCGCCGGAACGAATTCCGTCACCCCGCCGCG
The DNA here is from genome assembly GCA_964435365.1 of uncultured Victivallis sp. GTDB lineage: Bacteria > Verrucomicrobiota > Lentisphaeria > Victivallales > Victivallaceae > Victivallis. The sequence goes on from CAYSZM010000060.1 coordinate 9,881, forward strand.
TACCTTGAAATGCCCCACCGAACGCGGATACACCGGCAACGCCAGGTTCGGCAGCAACTGCGGATTCGGCCGGTGAACCACCAGCACGTCGGCCTCCCGGTTGTCGATTCTCATATCAGCTCCAAAAATACCATGATTTCACCAGGAATCCTATTTACTTCCTGCTTTGCAACGCCTATACTATATCAGGAGAAACGCAAAAGTGCAATCGGCAAGGAGGGTTATCATGTCGAAAATCGTATTGGTCGGAGCGGGCGGGGTGATCTTCGCCCAGAATTTTCTCAAAGACATCCTGATGGATCCGGAGTTGCGGACGCATGACGTCGCATTGATGGACATCGACGCCGAACGGCTCTCCCACGCCGTCGCCATCGCCGGGCTGATCGCCAAAAAGGTCGGGGTCGAATTCCATCCGCAGGCGACCACCGATCTTCGCGAAGCGTTGCGCGGCGCGGACTACGTCATCACCATTTTCCGCTCCGGGACGATCCATCACCAGGAGCTGGAATATGAGATTCCGTTCCGGTACGGCGTCGATCAGGTGGTTTCCGACACACTCGGACCGGGCGGAATTTTCCGGGGATTGCGCACCTTGAAAGACCTTTTCGAAGTGCTCGACACGATGGAAGAAGTCTGCCCCGGCGCCTGGCTGCTCAACTACGTCAACCCGATGTCGATGAACACCATCGCGCTCTCGAAGCGGGCGAAGACGGTCAAGGTCGCCGGGCTCTGCCACAGCGTCCAGCACACCTCGCGGCAGATTGCGGAGTGGACGAAGACTCCGTATGAGAAGCTGCGGTTCCTCGCCGCCGGAGTCAACCATATGGCCTTCTTCCTCAAACTCGAAGCGGACCATGAGGACCTCTACCCGAAACTCCGCGTCTGTCTCGACCGGCCGGAAATCTACAAAAAGGAGAAGGTCCGCTTCGAACTCTTCCGCCACTTCGGCTATTTCCCGACTGAAAGCAGCGGCCACAACAGCGAATACGTCCCCTACTTCCGCAAACGGCAGGACCTGGTCGACCGCTTCTGTCGCAACGACTTCCCGAACATCGACGAAAACGGCATCGACTGGAATGCGATGGGTGCGGGCGTCTCCGGCGCGTCGGTCGCCATCTGCCGGGGACTGCAGGTCCGCAACGCGAAGGAGCTGGCCGGGTATCTCGACGGCAGTCGCGAGATCGAGCTCTCCGCCAGCGTCGAATACGGCGTTCAGGTCATCGCGGCGATCGAGAAGAACAGACCGCTCGCCGCCAACCTCAACGTGATGAACCGGGGACTCATCGCCACGCTGCCGCCGGAGTGCTGCGTCGAAGTCCCCTGCCTGGTGGACGGCGGCGGCATCGTTCCGGGCCGCATCGAACACTTCCCGGAACAGCTCGCCGCCATCGACCGCGGCATGATCAACGCCCAGATGCTCGGCGCACAGGCCGCGCTGGACGGCGACCGCCGCGCGATTTTCCACGCGATCGCCGCCGACCCGAACACCGCGAGCAAGCTCGGACTCGATGAGATTCAAGCGATGACCGACGAACTTTTCGCCGCGCTCGCCGACCAGATCGACCCGCGCTTCTCGCGGTAGGCGGTTACCGCTTTTCGCGGAGGATGTGCGCGGCGGCGACCATGTTCCGCAGCGACGGCATCACCTCCGCCCAGCAGCGGGTTTTGAGGCCGCAGTCGGGGTTGACCCAGAGCCGCTCCTCCGGAATGTAGCACCGGGCGGCCTCCAGCAGCTTCGTCATCTCCTCCACCGAGGGGATGCGCGGGCTGTGGATGTCGTACACGCCCGGCCCGATCTCGTTCGGATACTCGAAGTCGCGGAACGCTTCGAGGATCTCCATCCGGCTGCGGCTCGATTCGATGCTGATCACATCGGCGTCCATGTCGGCGATCGCCCGGATGATCCGGTTGAACTCGCTGTAGCACATGTGGGTGTGAATCTGCGTCGAATCCTCCACCGCCGAGGTCGCCAGCCGGAAACTCTCCGCCGCCCAGCGCAGGTAGTCGGCGTGGTCGCGCTCCTTGACCGGCATCCCTTCGCTGAAAGCCGCCTCGTCGATCTGGATGATGCGGGTTCCGGCCTGTTCGAGGTCGTGCACCTCGTCGAGAATCGCCAGCGCAATCTGCCGGCACACCGTCGAACGCGGAATGTCGTCGCGCACAAAACTCCAGCAGAGAATGGTCACCGGCCCGGTCAGCATCCCCTTCACCGGTTTCGCGGTGAGCGACTGCGCGTATCTGATCCACTCGACGGTCATCGGCGCGGGCCGCGAAACGTCGCCGTAGATCACCGGCGGCTTCACGCAGCGGCTGCCGTAGCTCTGCACCCAGCCTTTTTCGGTGAAGCAGAACCCCTTGAGCTGCTGGCCGAAGTATTCGACCATATCGTTGCGCTCGGGCTCGCCGTGGACGAAGACATCGAGACCGAGTTGTTCCTGCGTCCTCACCACATCAGCGATCTCCCTGCGCATGAAGATATTGTATTTCTCCCGGTTTGTTTCGCCGCGCTTGAGCAGCCGACGCATGTTGCGGATTCCGGCGGTCTGCGGGAACGAGCCGATGGTGGTGGTCGGAAAGAGCGGCAGTTTCAGCCACTCGCCCTGCGCCTTGCGGCGGTCCGGATACGGACTCTTGCGGCGGCACATCGCCTCGGTCACGGCGTCCAGGCGGCCGACCACCCGGTCGTCATGAATCCGGGAACTGTTCCGGCGGCCGGCTGCCGCATTCCGGTTGGCGGCAAGTTCGGCGTCGCGCGGAATTCCGGCCATCAGGTCGCCGAGGACGGAGATTTCCCCGCACTTCTGCACCGCAAACGCCAGCCAGTCAGTCAATTCCGGGTCGAGGTTCGGCTCGTCGGCGAGATCGACCGGGACGTGCAGCAGCGAACAGCTCGAAGCGACCATCATGCGGTCAAGGCCGACTTTCTCCTCGATCTTCCGCAATGTGGCGAGCGAACGATCGAAGTCGTTGCGCCAGATGTTGCGCCCTTCGACGATTCCGGCGGAGAACACCATCGATTCGGGGAAACGCGCCAGCACTTCGTCGAGATTCGCCCCGCCTCTTGCCAGGTCGAGGTGGAGCCCGGCGCAGCCGGATTCCAGCGCGAGATCGAGGTGATCGTCCACCGTATCGAAGTAAGTGGCCAGCAGGAGTTTCGCTCCGCCCGCCGCCGCGTTGAGGCGATCATATGCGGACCGGAACGCCCGGCGGCCGACTTCCGGCAACTCGGCAGCGAGAATCGGTTCGTCGAGCTCGATCCATTCGCACAATACGGCGAGTTCGCGAATGATTTCGGCGTAGGCTTCGACCAACGCGTCGAGCTTCTTCCAGCGGTCGAACCCGTCGACCCCCTTGGCCAGCGCGAGAAAGGTGAACGGACCGATCAGCGCCGGTTTCGGGTTGAACCCGAGCGCGGCGGCCTCGTGCGCCCGGTCGATCAGCGCGCGCCAGGAGAGTTTCGGGGAGAAGTCCTCCGCGATTTCCGGGACGATGTAGTGATAGTTGGTGTTGAACCACTTGGTCATCTCCATGGCGGGAATTCCGGCCGTGCCGCGCGCCATGGCGAAATAGGTCTCCGACGCTACCGGCGGCAGGCCGCGGAACCGCTTCGGCGCCGCACCGAGCGTGACGACGATATCGAGCATGTTGTCGTAGCGGGAGAAGTCGCCGACGGCGACGAAGTCGAGTCCGCTTCGTTTCTGGATTTCCCAGTTGGCTTTGCGGATGGTCACGCAACGCGCGTCGAGCCCGGCTGCACCGAGTTCGCCTTTCCAGAAGGCTTCGAGAGCAAATTTCAGCTCCCGTCCGGCCCCGATTCGCGGGAAGCCGAGGATGTGTTTCTTCATTCCGCCGCTCCTTTCAGTTACGAATGAATGGAGCACAACAGCCCGAAATTTTGAGCATACGCAAAAATACGGCCGTGCGCCCGGAATCAGTCGCATTGCCCGACATTTCTCCGCATCATCCGTCCTAATCGCGAGACAGCCATGCCCTGCTTTGCTGCGGCGTCTTCTGGCTTCCGACCCGTTCTCTGCCGGGCCCTTCCCGTTTTCACAGTGGTTCCGGCCGGTATTCGTCGGTTACAGCAGCGCGTCTGCGACGGATTTGCACCGTACTTCCGTTTCGCAGCAAGGCTTTATCTTACTATAACACGCATTGCGGCGTTTTCAACTCTTCCCGATGACCCGGTATCCAGACCGGGCTGGAAGAGGCTTTTTTCGCGATTTCTTTTCTCCGCCTCTTGACATTTCAGACAAAGTCGGTCACAATAAAGCTAAACGTTTAGATTATGGAAACCGAGCGGAAAGAACGACGATGAAACGAGTGGTTTTAAAAGATGTCGCCGAGGCGGCGGGAGTCTCGATCTACACGGTTTCGGCCGCGTTGACGGGGCGGGGCAAGGTGGCCCCGGCGCGCCGGAAGGCGATTCGGGAAATCGCCGACCGGATGGGCTACCAGCCGAACCTGGCCGGACGCATCCTGCAGGGGCGGGGAAACCGGGACATGGGGTTGCTGATCCTCGAAACCGCCGACATGATCCGCCGCCACGTCGGCTTCTCCGACCTCAATCTCTGTTTCATGCGGGAGTGCCATGAGCTCGGCATCCGCTGTCATACCGAATGGTTCGACCCCAAGGCGAATCCGGACACGGTGCCCGGGCTGCTTCAGGACGGACTCGTCGGCGGCGTCATCGTCGCCGGCGAAGCCTACGGCGCAGTGAACGGCTATTTCGGGCGCGAAAACGCCATTCCGCACGTGACCGTTGAATGCGACGGACCGTTTTCCGTCCATTTCGACACCGTCGAATCACTGCGCAAGGCGGTCGGCTGCCTGTACAACGCCGGACACCGCCGCATCGCCCTGCTGAACGGGCCGGAAGCGTTTTCCACTTACCGCGCGGCGCGAACCGGTTACTTCTCCGCCATGCGGGAGCACGGCCTCGAAGCCGGGCCGGAACTCTACTGGTCGCCCAACTCCCCCGGCTGCGACCTCGTCACCCGAGTCAACCGCGGCATGACCGCGCTGTTCGACCGCCCCGGAGAAAAGCCGACCGGCCTCATCGCCGCAGGCGGTCTCCTCACCAAAAGCGTCACCACCTGGCTGCTGCTCCGCGGCTACCGGGTACCCGAAACGGTCAGCCTGGTCTGCTTCGGAACGGCGGACTGGGAAGCGATCAACTTCATCCCCGCACTGACCGCCGTCGAATACGATTATCAGGCCGCCGCGCCTGCCGCCGTCCGGCTGCTGCAGGAGGTCATGGAGGGAAAAGCCGGGAACTCCCGGCAGGTCAAAATCATGGAGAAACTCACTTTGCGCGATTCCGTCGCCATCTGTCAACCTCAACCCTAAGGGAGATCGAAATATGAAACGCTCATTTACTCTGATCGAATTGCTTGTCGTGATTGCCATCATCGCCATCCTCGCTTCGATGCTGCTGCCCGCGCTCAACCAGGCGCGCGAATCGGCCCGCGCAACGAACTGCATGAACAACCTGAAACAGATTCAGTCCTTCGCGCTTCAGTACGCGAGTTCGAATCAGGATTTCTTCCCGGCCGCTCTGACGCCCGGCAACTGGAGCTGCAACAAGACAAAATGGAACAGCCCCCTGGACAGCAAAACGTTCCTCCAGGAAGCGCTCGCCCCCTCCGACATCCCCTTCAAGCTGTTGAGATGCCCCTCGTTTTCCTGGGACGCCCTTGCACTGTGGTACACCAACTACGCGATGAACATCCGGCTTACCCCTTACAAGACCTGGAGCCGGACCAGCCAGTTGAAAATCGGCAAAATCAATTCCCCCAGCAAATGCAACACCTTCACGGAACAGCAGCAGCAGGTCAACACCAACGGCTCGATCATCGCGATGCAGGAGGCCGACTCCGCGACCTGGCGGCGGTACAGCCACGGCGGGAAGATGAACGTCTCCTACCTCGACGGCCATGTCGCCCGTTATTCGGGGCAACTCCCGACCGCCCCGCTCGACGCCGACGGCAATCTCTTCTGGTACGGTAATCTCCAGGGCACCTACGCCTACTGACACACAGGAATCCGGCAGCATGAAACACGCGATCCTTCTCCTTTCGCTCATTCTTCTCGGCTCCACCACGCTCTGCGGGGTCGACCTCTCGCAACGCAAGGCGGCGTTCGCCCACTACACGGCGTGGCATGTCCCCGAAAACGCCTCGCATGTGGTCAGCCGCTATTACAACTACCCGCTCCACCATGCCTCGGGTTCGGCGGAAGAGGACCGCAAGGCCGAAATCCGGCAGGCGATAAAGCAGGGGATCGACGGCTTCTTCGTCGATGTGGTCTTCCACGAGGGTCAGCCCGCCCATTATGTCGATAACATCGCTTCGCTGCTGAAAGCGGCGGAGGGGACGGAGTTCACCGTCGGCCCCTGCCTCGACCGCAAAACCTCCATCGACCATCAGGTCTCGGAACTCAAAACGCTGCTCGACAACTGCTCAAACCACCCCAATTTTCCGCACTGGGGGAACCGCCCGGTACTGGTCACCTACACCTGCCTGCAATGGACGCCGGACGAGTGGCGCGAAATCCGCCACCGGTTGAAGGAAGCGGGTTACGACATCTTCCTCGTCGGCAATTTCCGGTTTAATTTCGACCGGATCGACTTCGAGAAACTCAAGACCTACAGCGGCGTTTTCGACATGGCCTACAGCTTCGCCGAGGCCGGGCTGAACGGCGTTCCGAGCGGAAAGAGCATCGCCGAACTGCGCGACTTCTCCGAAGCAAACGGCATGAAGTGGATGGCTCCGATGTGGCCCGGCTACTACGGCGGCTGGATGGCGCGCAACGACTTCTATCAGCCGTTCTTCGGGTTCGACCAGCTTCACGACAATTTCCTCGCCGTCGATCCGGCCCGCGACCGCTGGATGCACTTCACCACCTGGAACGACCACGACGAAAGCAGCCTGCTGCCGATGGCCTTCACCTGGGGGAACGCGGCGGTCACCAAAGCGTACACCGACGCCTTCAAGGGCGTGAAGCCAGCCGGCAAAGAGCCGTCGGTACTCTTCGCTTACCACCGCGAAACCCTCCCCGGCACACTGCTGCGGATCGAGGCGCTCACCCTCCCCGCCGCGCTTGACGGCAAGGCGGCGGTGAGCGGGCGGCTGCTCGATTCAGCGGGAAAACCGGTATTCGATCTGCCCGAGAAACAGCTCCAACTCGGGTCGTTCGACCGCGCCGAATGGTTCGTCCCGACCGCCGGACTCGCCGCCTCGCCGCTGCTGATCCCCGAATTCACCGTGAAAACCGCCCGGGGAACGGAGACGCGGAAACTCCCGGCTGTCGTCTTCTCTTCGAGCTGGCTCCAGAACGCAGTGACGGTCAAAGTGCCGTTCCGCGATATGCTGAACTTCCCGAACACATTCGAAGTCGGCGAGGAAGGGAATCTGCTCTCCGCAAAGATCACCTTCGACGCGCCGGACGCGCTCGAGGAGGCGGTGCTCTGGCGCAACGACCGCCCGATCGCCGCCTTCCGCCCGGAGGAATCGGGGAAGAAGCGGCTGGATCTCGCCGTCTCCCCCGAACGCGGCGACTATACGCTCCGCATCCGGAACGGACAGATCCGGAAAGCGGTGCGCCGGTTCACCGACGCGAACGATCCGACCTTCCGAATCAGCGAAGACGCGCTCCGCGCCGCCGCCAACCGCCCCTGGGGCGATGCGGGAATCCGCGCCGACGCCGAACCCGGCGCGGTCGTCGAACTCGAGAACGGCACCGCGGAACTGACGGTTTCGCTCGCCGAACTGCTGGAGCGCGAAAGCGTCAAACTAGGTGGAACCAAACTGTCCCTCGCCGCCACCGACCCGGTATTCCGCAACGAACCGCCGCTCGATCTTCGCAAAGGCGAACTTGCCCTCGCCCTGTGGACGAGAAAAGCGCGCCCCGGGGACTGGTTCCAGGTCCGTTACACGACGCGCGACGACAAAGTCTGCTTGTCCCGCCCGCTCTATCCCTTCGCCGGAACGGTACGGTATCCGCTGGCCGTGCTCGAAACCCGGATCGACCTCGACCGCAGTTCTGGCGCGTCGGGGATGCCGGGGCGCGAGAACGCATTGAGCGGCAAACGCCCGGCGGTCACGCCGACGGTCCAAACTATTTCGGTGCATCCGGCCACGATCCGCGAGGGCCGCTGGCGATTCGAGGGAAACGGCAAAGACGAGCTCGGCAACATGCCGATCGATTGCGACCGTTTCCTCTCGCCCGACGGCGTCAACAATAGCGGCTGCCTTAAATTCGACGGCAAGACCGGACTCAAGATGCGGATGCGCACCTGGCCGATCGGCAGCGCCACCATCGAATTTATGGTGAATCCGGAAGCATCGAAGAGCGAACGCCCGCAGCTTCTGGCCGGGCGGACCGGCTGGTCTTCGGGCCTCTCCATCGCGCTCCGGCCGGACGGGCGGATCGAAGTCCTGCGCGACGCCGGGAAACACGATCCGGCGGTGACGCTGACCGGAAAAACCGCGCTGCCCGCCGGAAAGTGGACGCGCGTCAGGGTCACCTTCGATGAGAAAACGCTGAAACTCTTCGTCGACGGCGTCCTCGACGCGGAGACCGCCGCCCCGCTGATGCGCTCCTACGGCAATTCAAGCTGGTATCTCGGCGGCGGCATCGACAAATTCGACAACTTCACGGGCAGAATCGACGACGTGACGGTACTCGGAATCGCCGCGGAACCGGGTTCGCCCGCCTTCCCGGAACTCACCGAAGCCAAAGCGCTTCCGCCGCTCGAAGCGGTTTCGAAGAAGAAACCGGCGCCAAAGGCGGCCGTGTTGCCGAAGCTGGAGGAAATCCGCACGCTCTCCGGCTGGAAAACGACCGAAGGCAAGGTGACCGAAACCGCCGATTCCCTCGTCTTCGAACTCGGCTCCGGCTCGCGCCGCGCGCAGACCGAGCTGCCGGAATTCGCCCTGGCCGACGGTCAGGCAGTGGCGGTCACGCTCAAGCGCTACGACGCCGCCGCGCCGGAGGGGTGGCAGGCGGTGCAGGTCCAGCTGGTCAACGCCAAAGGGCACACCGCCGGATTCAACCTCACCGCGCCGGACAATCTGTCGGTGGTGACCAACCTGCCGAAGCGGGACATCCGGCGCGGAACGGTGCCGCTGCGGACTCCCGCCGAACTGGTTATCTTAAAGGAGAAGGGCGAGTTGCGCTTCTACCTCGACGGCAAGGAGCTCTTCCGCTGCCCGGACGATGCGGAGTCTCCGTTCACCCGCCTCCGCTTCAACCCGATCTTCCAGACCGGGAAGGACAAAGCGACGGTCGAGTTCTCACTCCCGCGTCTCCTCCGCAGCATCGACTGAGCGGAGCTTGCGTTTGAGCAGCGTGCCGCAGGCGAGAATGCCTCCGGCCGCCGCTGCCAGATAGAGGCCAAGCAGCCCTCCGGCGACGGCGCGGGGAATGGCGATTTCCCGGTTGTAATCGGCACGCGTCCCCTGATAATTCGTTTCCGGCATAGCCATTGCCTGTTGCACCAACGCGGAGTTTCTCCACCTTTCGTAATCGAAACCGTGGGAAACGGAAAAACCAACGCCGATTAGGATTCCCAGCGCCAGCAGCACGCAGTAGAGCGCATATCGGCGGCTGCGGTCCATCAACCACGCCGTCAGGGTGACGAAGCCGCCGCTCAGAAGCGCCATCGAGAGAATCGTGAAAAGCGGGTGTTGGTGTTCCGGCCAGATCCCGAACAGCGCCAATCCCATAAACGGCAGATATCCCACCAACATCCCCATTGCCAACCCGCGGCATTCGAAGCCGGGCATAAAAATGAGGATAATCATCCCAAGCAGCCACAACCCGCCATACATGATCCGGTTTCTGTACATTGTCCGCCTCCTGTTTTTTCACCATGGCTAATCTACTGCCCCGGCAGAATATTGGCAAGACGGTCCGTGGAAAGAAATCATGATTTTTTAAGATTCTGTTCTTGACAAAACCGGAAAGATCGGTCATAATATAAACTGTAAACTGTTTTTAGTTTTCATGATGATTCGGAAAGGAATACGTTATGGCCGGGGCGAGAACAGAATTGGCAAAACAGACGGTGGTCCGCTACATCCGGGAAGGCGGATTGAAATCAGGCGACCGCCTCCCCGCACAGGAGGAGCTGCGCAAGGAGCTCGGCTTCGGCAGCGCGACGATCGCGGCGGCGC
>CAYSZM010000061.1:0-19569 GCA_964435365.1 uncultured Victivallis sp.
GACATCACCGAATCCTTTGTCACGTACTGGGTGAAATCATACTTCATTTTCCGTTTCTCCGTAAAACACGCTTGCGGCCGCGCCTGCTCTGAATCGCGGACAAATCCATTCGCACAGCCGGTTATCCCCTTGTGATATAATTTACTTTTTAAAATATCTCCCGCTTTCGAATTTTGCAACAGTACAATCGAAAAATTTTCCTTTAATGCGCCCATCCCGTTCAAAACGACGCATTTCCGGGTTCAACTCCGCAGTTGTTTCCGTCTCCGCCGTCGATCCGGACCGCCTCGGCCTGGAACCGGCAGAGGACAACCCCGGCCCGCGCAGCGATTTCCCGGATGGTTTCCTCCTTCTCCGGCGGCGTATCATGCATGGTCAGAACGAGCCGGTCGATCATGTATTTGCCGAGAATCGGCTCCAGGTCCGCGCCGCGCCCGAGGACGGGCAGCCCGAACACGCGGAGTCCGGCAAGGGCGGGGTCGTCGTCGACGATCCCGATGAAATTCAGGTTCTCCGAAGTGGGGCTCCCCAAAATGTGGCCGAGATACAGCGCCGTATTCAACCCGCCGCCGTAAAGCAGGACGCGGGTCCGGCGCTGCCCGGGAAGACTTCTCTGGCGGAGGTTCCACATCATGCGCATTCCGACATACATGAGACCGAAACGGATCATCCCGAGCCCCAGCGCCGCCAGCAGCGAAAACAGCACCAGGAATCCGGGAAGATCCTTCAGGGCGAATCCTTCGTTGAACAGGGCGAAGAAACAGCCGCCGATCAGCAGCCCGAGCAGCGTCAGTTCGACGGTGCGCCGGAACTCCTCGTTCCCGGCGCGCAGCCAGAGCACCCGGTAGCTTCCGCTCGCCAGAAAAAGCAGCGGCAGCGGAATCGCCAGGCAGGCGAATCCGACCCAAAAATCGTCGAATCCGAAACGGAGCAGCTGGCGCGCCAGCAGATTCGCACAGAAGAGAACCAGCACGTCGACGACCGGAACCGCCACCAGCACCAGCGTCAGTTTGCGCGGACGTGAAAATCCGTGTTCCAGCAGCCGCGCGGAGTCGTACAGCTCCACCCCCGCGATGCGGTGGACGATCATCAGGATGATCAGCACCAGCGCGATGTAGCCGAGCGCCGGAATCGTCCGCTCAAAGAACAACGTGGCGAACCCCATCCCGGCCAGCAGGCAGGCCAGAAGATAGATGCGGATCGCCGCCTTGCGCTGGTTGCTGACCTCCTTCAATATCCGGTGATGCAGATGGTTGAGGTCCGCCGTCATGATGCCGCTCGCATTCGGCTCCAGCAGTTTGCGGACCAGCCGCCGCCAGAAAGCCAGCGTCACGTCGAAGAGCGGAACCCCCATCGCCAGCACCGGAATCAGAAGAGAAGTCAGCGCCGCCGGTTTGCCGAACGAAGAGAGTCCGGCATAGGCGAAAAACAGCCCGAGGAACATCGACCCGGTATCGCCCATGAAAATCCGGGCCGGAGAGAAATTGTAGCGAAGGAATCCCGCACAGCTTCCGGCGAAAATGAAGGCGAGCGCCATCAGCCCGACCGAAGACTTCAGAATTCCGGCCCAGAGCCCGAGACAGACCGCCGAGAGCAGGCCCAGCCCCGCAGCGACGCCGTCCATTCCGTCGATCAGGTTGAAGGCGTTGACGATCGTCACCACCCAGAGCACGGTCAGCGGCAATGCCAGAAAATCGGGCAATTCCACCGCCATGAAGAACCTCAGCCTCGCCCCGGCCACCCAGACCAGAACTCCGGCCAGAAGCTGAAGAATCAATTTGGTCCGGCTCGACAGCGAAAAACGGTCATCCAGCAGCCCGCTGACCACGATCACCGCGGCAGGCAGTGTGAACCCGGTGAGAAAACTGCCCATTTTGCAATTCGGGCTGCGTTCGATATAAAGAATCGAAACCAGGAAAAACGCCAGAATGATCGCCACGCCTCCGCCGCGCGGCGTCGGTTTCTTGTGAACGCGCCGCGCATCCGGCAGGTCCACGAATCCGGCGCGCGGCAGGAACGTGATGCAGATCCGGGTCAGCACCAGCGAAAGAATGCATGCCAGGCCCGGATATATGATCAAAGAAAAAAACGGGTTTTTGAAAAATTCAACCATCGATGGGCACTCCTTTGTCCAGCGGACCGTTGAAACGCAGAATCAGCAATGCGATATCATCGGCCTGCTCCTGCGTTCCGACAAAATGACCGATCCCCTCGAGAATCTTTTCACCCAGCTCGGCCGGTGACGACTCCGGCCGGTAGGCCACCACCCGCAGCAGCGCCTCGGACCCGAACGCCTTGCCGGCGGAATCACAGGCCGCGGTGACGCCGTCCGTATAGAGAACCAGCGTATCTCCCGCCGCCAGAGTGATCGAACCCGAGCCGTACTGCGCATCCGAATCCGTCCCGAGCGCCGGGCCGTGCCGGGTGGTGAGCAGTTCCAACGCTCCCCCGACGCGCCGCACGCAGGGCGGATTGAGCCCCGCGTTGGTATAACGGATGACGCCGGTGCTCATGTCGAGAATCCCCAGCAGGTAATTGACCGAAGTCCGCGTTGCGCTGCCGGTGCTCAGGAACCGGTTGATCCCGTTGACGATCGCACCGGGATCGCGGCTCTTCTCGGCCTCTCCGCGCTGGAGCATCTGCACCACGGCCATGAACAGCGCAGCCTGAATCCCTTCGCCGGAGACGTCTCCGATGGTGAAACAGCAGTGGGTGTCGTCCAGCCGGAAGAAGTCGTAAAGGTCGCCGCCCACCCGGTGGGCCGGGCGCAGTTCGGCGAAGAGGCTGAAGCCGCAGGCGGAAGGCAGCGGAGTTTCCGGCAGCATTCCGAACTGGATTTCACGGGCGACCTCGAGCTCCTTTTCGAACCGTTCCCGTTCCGCCGTCGAGGTTTTGAATTTTTCGAGATACTCGGCCAGCGCCAGCTGCATGCCGTGAAATGCCTCGGTGAGGCACCCGACCTGATCGCGCCCTTTCGCGACCGGCAGCGGAGTATTGAAATTGCCTTCGCCGATCGACTGGGCGGCGGCGGCCAGTTCGCCGAGCGGCCGCGTCATGCGGCGAACCAGAATCCAGGCGGCGAGCAACCCGGTCAACAGCACGAGGAGCGCGATCGGGATGAGCCGTTCGGTCAGCGTGCGCAGCGGTTCCATCAGCAGCTTCTCCGAGTAAGCGACGCCGAGGCTCCAGCCCGGATTCGACAGCGGGGCATAGAAGATCCGTTCCATTCCGGCCGAGCGGTTGAAAATCCGGGCGCGCATTTCGCCGCTCTCCCCGGCCAGCATGGCGCGTCCGAGTTTGCGGAGCTGGTCGGAGGCGTCTTCGCGGCTGCTGAAGGTTCTCTCCCGGAGCAGGTCAGCATAACTGAAAATGGTCGATTGAAACAGTGCGGCGGCCTCGTCGCGCAGCTGCTGCGTCCGGTTCGGGTCCTCCGGAAAGGCGACGAACCGGCCGAACCGGGAGATCAGGAACTCCTGGCCGTAGCCGTAGGCATCGGCGCGGGCGACTTCGGAATTCAGGCCCTCTAGCGAAAGATTGAAGATCACGATGCCGCGGAATTTGCCGGCCGCATCCCGGACCGGCTGGGCCCGGGTGCACATCAGCACACCGGTGTACGGATTCCGGTAGGGCTCGGTCCAGACGGCGCGGTCGAGCTGCTGCGGAATCCGGAACCAGTCGCTCTCCAGCCAGTGATATTCGGCGTTGGCGAGGCGGACGGTCCGGATTTTGCCGTCGGCGACGGGGTGGACGTAGAGCATGGGCGGCGGCGCTCCCGGTTCCCCGCCGGGAAGGCGGGCGATGCCGACGCCGCAGAGCGCCGGAACTTCGCGGCGGAGGGATTCAAACGATCCGCCCAGCAATTTGAACTGCACGTCCTCCTCAGGATGCAGCAGTTCGAGCGAAAGCGCCACCTCCTGCGCCGCGGCTTCGACGACCGGGAAATTCCGGTTGATCCGTTCCGCCGCAGCCATGACCGCGGCCTGGGCGGAGCGGCTGATTTCCCCGCTCAGAAGACCGCTCACTTCGCGGTAGAGAAAACCGCCGCCGACGCCCCCGGCAATCAGCATCAGAACGAGGAGCGTCAGGTTGATCCGGCAGGAGAGGTCCCAGTCGCGCAACGGCTTCATTTGCCACCTCCCGCCGGTTTGGAGGAAGCCGGACAGAACGTCCGGAAATCCGCGTCTCCGGTAATCAGCTTGTTCCGCCGGAAGATACGGATCACCGAGTCGCAGACTTCCGGCGCGAGGGTTCCCGCCTGCGGCGTGTCGAGGCCCAGCGAGCGGCCGAATATGTTGAACATCCAGAGCTGCTGGGCGGGGTCGTACCGGACCCCTTCCCGCTCCGCGTAGAGCCGGACGAATTTCAACGCCTGTTCCGGGTTCCGGAGCGCTTCGCGCCAACCCTCCAGCACCGCGGCGCGCAATGCGACACAGACGGCGGGACTCCCCGTTGCGGTCTTCTCGAGCGCGTAAACGCCGTCTTCCGGAATATTCAGCTGATGGTCGCGCAGCCGGAAAACAGTCAGCTCCTCGGGGTCGTAGCCGGCCGCGAGAAGCTGATAATACTCATTGTACTCCATGGCGCTGATGACGTCGACCGCGCCCCAGAGAAACGATTCAACCCCGGAACCGGGCGAGGCGGCAATCCCATCGACTCCCTGCTGGCGCAGGAACAGGAGCGGCAGCGTGCCGGAATCGGAATCCCACACCGCGAACCGCAGCGGTTTGCCGTTCGGCCCCATTTTCTTCAGGTCGGCCGGCTGGAGGATTCCGCTGCGGCGGGCCGCGACGAGGAGGATGTTGCCGGTCTGGTTGATCTGGCAGACGTTGACCAGCGGAACGCCGCGCGAGCGTTCGACCAGCATGGCCGCCAGGGGCGCGACGATGAACTGGGCATTCCCGGAGGTCAGGCTTTCGACGATCGGCGCCCCCTGCGGATTGTGGCGGATTTCGACATCAAGGCCGTGTTTTTCGAAAATTCCGGCCTCTTTCGCATAATAGATTCCGGCGAATTGCGCCTGCGGCTGCCACGGCATGACGATGGTCCAGCGGCGGGGAGCCGCCGTCGCCGTCGCGGCAAACAGGGCGCAGAGCAGGACGACTGCCCCGCCAA
Organism: uncultured Victivallis sp.; assembly: GCA_964435365.1. Classification (GTDB taxonomy): domain Bacteria; phylum Verrucomicrobiota; class Lentisphaeria; order Victivallales; family Victivallaceae; genus Victivallis. Next base: position 5,113 of record CAYSZM010000061.1, read on the forward strand.
TGCCGAAAATCCGTTTCATCGCGTCTCCCGTTTTTTACTTGACCTGCACGCGTTTGAACAGGAATTCATTTTCGGATATGGAGGGAAACAGCTCCGCCGACCGGTCTTTCAGGATTTTCTCCCAGACGCTCCCGGGAGCGGTACAGACGAAGAAACCGGTCTCTTCGCCCGGAGTTTCCTCGACCTGACTGACGGCAAATTCCGGGGGTAGTTTCCCCGTCTTGAGCATTTTGGGCAACCCTCCGGTACCAAACAGCCGGACTGCGTCCTCCCCCGGAACCACTTTCAGCAAAACGTGGCCGGGAATCAGGCTCCAGACCGCCGCCGCCCCGAACCCCTGAGCGCCGGGGATGTCCTTGAGCCGACAATCCGCATAGAGAACGCCGTCCACCCGGAAGAACCACACCTGGAATTTGGAGGTGAACGTAGTCTCCTCCGCTTTGCCCTTTTCCTCTTTGGCGAGCTCCTGGACGGTGGCGGTTCCGTCGGGCGCGAGTTCCAGCCGGATGGCTTTGCGGTCGAATTTGTCCGGAGATTCCGCGACCCAGGAGCCGCGAAGTTCCGCCGGAACATCGACCTTGTTCTGTTCCGTATAATAAGGTACCGTCGAGGTGACCACGGCACATCCCGTGCCGAGCAGCAGCCAGAGCATTCCCGCGAATCCCGAATACAACCTCATTTTTCCATCCCTCCGTTTGAAGACAACCGGGCAGGCGACAACCGGCCCTGCCTTGTTTCCCATCTCCAACGCCAGACAATAGTATACCACGGAAATCTATTTCCTGCAAGTGCGGGAAGTGAAAAACGGAAATGCCGTTGTTTTCTCCCCGGTTCCATTAATTCCGGTCCTCGACCCCAAGGCGGTCTTGACAAATCCCGGCCTCCGGTATACATTACAAACTGCCGTCGTGTTTTTGAAAATGCAATTTCGAAGGAAGGCAAAAGGGAATGAAGTATCTGGAACTTACCATCGGCGCGATATTGGTCTACAATTTCGTGCTGGCCCGGTTCCTGGGGATCTGTCCGTTTCTCGGGGTCTCCAAACGGCTGGGAACCGCGATGGGGATGTCGGGAGCGGTCATATTCGTCATGACGCTGGCGTCCTTCATCACCTCGCTTATCTATAATTACCTGCTGAAATTCAACTATCGCGGAACCGAGGTCAACCTCGAATTCCTCCGGGTGCTGCTCTTCATCCTGATCATCGCCGCGCTGGTGCAGCTGATCGAAATCATGCTCCAGAAACTCAGCCCCAAACTTTACCAGGCGCTCGGCATCTACCTGCCTTTGATCACCACCAACTGCGCGGTGCTCGGCGCGGCGACCATCAACGCCGACAGCGGGTACACGGTGCTCGAGGCGACGGTGTTCGGCCTCTGCTCCGGAATCGGCTTCGCGCTGGCGCTGCTGCTGTTTTCGAGCCTGCGCGAACGGCTCGATGTCGCCGATGTTCCGAAACCCTTCCAGGGAACTCCGATCGCCCTCGTCACCGCCGGAATTCTGGCGATGGCGTTCGTCGGATTCTCCGGGCTCTGCTGAGGAAGACCTGCATGAATATTCTGATTATCGCCGTCGCCGTCATGGCGGGAGTGGGGCTGGCGCTCGGCGTCGTCATCGGCATCTTCGCCCGGATGTTCCGGGTGGAGAGCGATCCGCGGGTCGATCTGGTGACCGAGCTGCTGCCCGGCGCGAACTGCGGCGGCTGCGGCATGGCCGGCTGTTCCGATTTCGCCAAAGCGGTGGTGAGCGGCAAAATGGCCCCGTCGAAATGCCCGGTCTCCTCGAGCGACCAGGTGAGCGCGATCGCCCAGGCGCTCGGCATCGAGGCCGGGGAAGCGTTCAAACAAAAAGCGGTGGTGCTCTGCGGCGGCGACCGCGAGCAGACCATGCGCCTGGCCAGTTACAACGGCATCATCGACTGCGTCTCGGCTTCTCTGGTGGCGGGCGGCCCGAAAGGGTGCACCTACGGCTGTCTCGGCATGGGCACCTGCGCCCGCAAATGCCCGTTCGGCGCGATTGAAATGATCAACGGGCTGGCCATCATCCACAAGGAGCTCTGCGTCGGCTGCGGAACCTGTGTGGCGGCCTGTCCGCGCAATGTGATCAAGCTGGTTCCGGCCGAGGCCGAGGTTCACGTCTACTGCAATTCGCCGCTCAAGGCGCCCGCCAAGCGGCAGGTGTGCAAGGTGGCGTGCATCGGCTGCCGCAAATGCGCCAAGGCCGCGCCGGACAAATTCCTCATCGAAGGCTTCAAGGCGACGGTCGATTACTCGCATACCCCGCTGCCGACCGCCGAAGATGTCGTCGCGGCGGCCTGCCCGACCGGATCGCTGCTCACCGCCGAAGAGCATCTCCAGATCGAAAAGCATGACCCGGATTGGAGCGCGGAGAAGAAATGAAAAGCAATTCCAAGGATTATTTGAGCTTCGACGGCGGCATCCACCCCGCCTCGGACGGCAAGAGTTTGAGCGAAGGGAGTCCGGTGCAGCGTCCGCCGCTGCTCGACCGCTACCGCGTGGTGATCTCCGAGAGCGTCGGCAAGCCGCCGAAGCCGGTGGTGCAACCGGGCGACCTCGTCAAAAAATATCAGCTGATCGCCCAGGCGGAAGGCTTTGTTTCGGCCAACCTCCACTCGCCGACCAGCGGCAAGGTGGTCGGCATCGTCGAAGTCGCCGGGGCGATGGGCATTCCGGTTCCGGCGATCGAAATCGAGTCCGACGGCAACGACGAGCCCTGCGAACCGATGCCGCCGATCGACTGGAAGAGCGCTTCGGCCGCCGATCTGCTGGCCCGGATCGGCGAAGCCGGCGTGGTCGGCATGGGCGGCGCCGCCTTCCCGACCCGCGTCAAGCTGTCGCCGCCGCCGGAGAAACAGATCGACACCCTGATCCTGAACGGCGCCGAGTGCGAACCCTACCTGACCGCCGACCACCGGCTGATGCTCGAGAAGCCCCGCGCGGTGCTCGAAGGCGCCGCGATTTCGGCGAAGGTCCTCGGGGTTAAAAACATCTACATCGGCGTCGAAGTCAACAAGACCGACGCGATCGAAGCGCTGAACAAGCACGCCGCCGACTACGGCATCTACGTGGTCGGGCTCAAGGTGCAGTATCCGCAGGGCTCCGAAAAACAGCTGATCGACGCGGTCACCAAGCGCGAAGTGCCCACCGGCGGACTGCCGATGGACGCGCACTGCGTGGTGCAGAACGTCGGCACCGCCGCGGCGGTCTCCGACGCGGTGACGCTCGGCATCCCGCTGGTGGAGCGGATCACCACCGTCACCGGCGACGTGGTCAAGAACCCCGGAAACTGGATGCTCAAGCTGGGAACCCCGGTCATCAAGGCGATCGAATTCGCCGGCGGCGTCACCGAGGAGCCGGGCAAGCTGATCCTGGGCGGACCGATGATGGGCTTCGCGCAGAAGACCTTCGACGTGACCGTCTGCAAGAATACGTCGGGGATTCTGCTCCTTCCGCAGTCGGACAGCATCGCCTACGACCCGTCGCCGTGCATCCGCTGCGGCCGCTGCGTGGCGGGCTGCCCGATGGGGCTGCTGCCCTGTCTGCTCGGCAGCGTGATCGAAGCCGAACGGTTCGACCTCGCCGCCGAGAATCATGTGATGGACTGCCTCGAGTGCGGCTCCTGCGCCTACATCTGCCCGGCCCACCGGCCGCTCGTGCAGCACATGCGCCGCGCCAAGGCCGAAATCCGCAAACAGAGCAAAAAGTAACCTCCGGGATAAGGATATCATGTCAGAAGAAATCAGTCCTGAAATCAAGCTGCCGACCGGCGAGAAACTCGTATTGAGCACCTCTCCGCACATCCGGGATACGGACAGCGTGCGGCACATCATGTACAAAGTCCTCCTCGCGCTGGTTCCGGCCTGCATCGCGGGAGTCTACTTCTTCGGCTGGCGCTCGGCGCTGGTCATGCTGGTCACCATGGCGTTCTGCGTGGGCGCCGAGGCGCTCTGGTGCTTTCTGGCCAAAAAACCGGTGATGGGGACCATCGCCGACGGCAGCGCGGCGGTGACCGGCCTCCTGCTGGCGCTGAACCTGCCGCCGCAGGTGCCGTTCTACGTCTGCCTGATCGGCGCGTTCCTGGCGATCTGGCTGGGCAAGCAGGTGTTCGGCGGAATCGGCTGCAACCCGTTCAACCCGGCGCTGGTGGCGCGGGTGGGATTGCTCATCGCGCTTCCGGCGATCATGACCACCTGGCAGCCGGCGCGCGGCATGAACGCCGACACTGAAGACGCGAGTTTGTGGTTCTCGCCGAAGACGATCCAGGAGCTCAAGGACGGCAAGCCGCTCGACTCGGTGAGCTGCGCCACGCCGCTCGGCGTGGTCGGCACGACGAAGAAGATCGCCGACAACTCGTTCGAGGCGGAATCGAACTTCGAAACCGTCTCGCATCCGGATCAGATGATGCCCTACTTCCTCGGCCGCAAGGGCGGCTGCATCGGGGAAACCAGCGTGCTGGCGCTGCTGATCGGCGGCGTGATCCTGATGCTCTTCCGACTGATCAACTGGCGGGTTCCGGTGGTTTACATCGGGACGGTGGCGGTGTTCGCGGGGCTGGTCAACTACTTCTTCCCGGGGGTGACGCCGCCGCCGTTGTTCCACATCGTGACCGGCGGGCTTGTGCTCGGCGCGGTATTCATGGCGACCGACATGGTGACCAGCCCGATCACGCCGACCGGCTGCATCGTCTTCGCGGTCGGCTGCGGGGTGATCACCACGGTGATCCGCATCTGGGGGAACTACCCGGAAGGGGTGAGCTTCTCGATTCTCTTCATGAACGCGCTGGTGCCGCTCATCGACCGCTTCTGCACGCCGCGGCCGTTCGGCTACACGACGAAACGGAGGTAAGCAGCGATGAAACTCAAGAATACGGAAAACTTCATTGTTCTGGGGCTGTTCCTCGCGGTCATCGGCCTGATTTCGGGGCTGCTGCTCGCGGTGTTCTCCGGCGTCGTCAAGGAGCCGATCAAAGCGGCCGAGCTGCGCAACACCAACAAGGCGCTGGAGCAGATCCTGCCGCCGTTCGACAACCAGCCGTCGCAGGACAAGTTCGAGGTCGACGGCATCACCTTCATGGGAGCGGTGCGCGACGGCAAGCTGGTGGCGCTGGCCGCCTCCGGGGCGAAAAAGGGATACGCCGGCCCGGTGCAGGCGCTGATCGGCCTGGAGACCGACGGGAAAATCCGCGCGATCCTGATCACCAAACAGAACGAGACGCCGGGGCTCGGCGCCAACGTCTGCGAGCGCAAGTTCAAGAAGACGATTTTCAACCTGTTCGAGAAGCGTCCGGAAGGGCTGGCCCCGAATCCGTTCCTCGACCAGTTCGCCGGGATGTCCGCACAAAAGGACGTCACCTGGAAGGTCAAGAAGGACGGCGGCGACATCGAATACGTGACGGGAGCCACCGTCACCAGCCGGGCGATCACCGCGCTGACCGATGAAATCACCCAGTGCTTCCTCGCCAACCGCGGGGAGATCATCGCCAAACTGACTCCGGCGGGAGGGAAATAATCATGAGTTTGCTCAAAGATTTCACCAAAGGTCTCTGGAAGGAGAACCCGGTTCTGGTGCTGCTGCTCGGCACCTGCCCGACGCTGGCGGTCACCAGCAGCGCGACGAACGGCTTCGGCATGGGGGTGGCGACAACGGGAGTGCTGCTCGGCAGCAACCTGGTGATTTCGCTGATCGCCGGAATTGTGCCGAAAAAGGTGCGCATCCCGGTCTACATCGTGGTGATCGCCACCTTCGTCACGATCATCGATCTTCTGATGAAGGCGTATGCGCCGCCGGCGCTCTACACCGCTTTGGGCATTTTCATTCCGCTCATCGTGGTGAACTGCATCGTGCTCGGCCGGGCGGAAGCGTTCGCGTCGAAGAACGGTCCGGTCCGGTCGGCCCTCGACGGCCTCGGCATGGGTCTCGGCTTCACGCTGACGCTGACGATGCTCGGCGCGGCGCGCGAATTCCTGAGTTCCGGTTCGGTGTTCGAGGTGAAGGTCATCACCGGCTGGACGACCGACTTCCTGCTGCCGTCGGCGGCGCCGGGGGCGTTCATCCTGGTCGGCCTGATTCTCGCCGCCAAGAATTTTGCGGGCTACCGCAAGGCGGTCAAGGAGGGTCGGCTCTACATTCCGCCCAAAGGGCTCGATTGCCGCCACTGCAACATCTGCACCGCGCACATCGACGACGAAAGCGAAAGCAAATAACCCGATTCGAGGCAGTCTATCATGGTCAAGGTGATGCAGTGCTGGGACGACGGAGTGACCACCGATCTCCGTCTGATCGAACTTCTCCGGAAATATGAAGCCAAAGCCACGTTCAACCTGAACCCCGCGTTGCACGGGGAGACGCGCACCGCGTCGCACTGGGCCCCCGCCGGTCATACCGGCTGGAGTTACAAGGGGTTCCTCCCCGGGAAGCTGGCCAGGCACGAACTCCTCGACGTCTATTCCGACTTTCAGGTCGCATCGCACTGCATGCGGCACGAAACGGCCGGAACGCTGCCGGACGCGGACTTCCTCAAGGCGGCGCTGGATGCGCGCCACTTTCTGGAAGACCTGTTCCAACGCCCCTGCCGGGGATTCGCCTGGCCGTGCGGAAGATACACGCAGGAGCTGGCCGACGCGATGCTGGCGGAAGGGTTCGCCTACGGGCGCACCACGGAGAATTCCGAGCCGGTGACCGCCAGTCCGCACCCGATGATTCTGCGCTCCAGCTGCCACTTCGCCGACAATGGGTTCTACGCACGCTACGAGGCGGCCAAGAAGACGGACCGGATCTTCTATTTCTGGGGCCACAGTTACGAGATGATGGATTCGGAAGGCATGTGGAACCAGTTCGAACTCAAATTGAAGTTCATCCACGACGATCCCGACGCGGTCTGGTGCGACCTCGCGGACATCGACTGGAAGAACCTCTGCGGAAAAAGCCGGCCGTAGTTTCACCGGGATATTGCTAAAACCTTTCGGATTCCCTTTGCTTTTGGCGGAAGGCGCATTATATTACCCGTAATCCAGTTGTGGGCGAGGGTAACGCCATGTCCGAGAGGGAATCCATGCTTTTTTTTGTCGAAAAACGAAAAATCCTGCTGCGGTGGGCCGGCGGAGCCGCCGGGATTCTCCTGCTCGCCGGATGCGCGACAAGCGAACCCCAGCCGCCGCCGGAACCGGAAAAAGGGCCGTGGACCGAGAGCAAACTCATTGAAACGGTCGCCGGGAACGATCCCATTGAAGGATTCAACCGCTCGATGTTCGCGGTGACCGATTTCGGGATGGATTACATCGTCGATCCGCTGGGAAGATTCTACTCCTCGCTCCTGCCGCGCCCGGCGATCGAGAAGATCGACAATCTCTGCCTCAACCTCGAATTTCCGGGACGGGCGATGAGCTGTCTCGGCCGCGCCGAATTCGCCGGAGCGCGGGACGAGCTTTACCGCTTCCTCATCAACACCACGGTCGGCATCGCCGGACTCTTCGACCCGGCCGGAAACTGGTGGGACATCTACTCGACGCGGTCGGACTTCGGCCAGATGTTCGCGGCGTGGGGAATCGGGCCGGGGTGCACCTTCATCCTGCCTTTCATGTTCTCGCAAAACGTCCGCGACACGGTCGGCACCCTGTTCGACATGGCGTTCGACCTCAAGACCTACATCCCCTACGCGGGGAGCGCCACCGCGCTCAACCGGGCGGTCATGGCGCACCGCGATTACGAACGGATCATCTCCGGAAGCGCGGACCGCTACCGCTCCTTCCACGAAATGATGCTGATCCAGCGGCAGCTCCAGCTTGAAATGTATTTCTACAAGGCGCTCAACGCGGCCGCCGAGGCGCGCAAAGAGGGAATCAAACCCGAACTGCCGCCCGACGTCCCGGTCGTGCCGAAACCGGAGTGGGTGACCGGAAACTGGCGGACCATTCCGGGCTACCGGCCGCAGGGGGCGGTGATCGACACGCTGCGGGTGGCGATGTTCCAGGCGCAGCACAACGACGACCCGTGGTACTTCCGGCTGTCGATCTTCAACAGCGATTTCTCCAAGAAGTGCGACGACCGCAAAATCCGGCTGGGCGAAGAGTTGCCGAAACTGCGTTACGGATTCTGGAAAGCGGAAAGCGGGAAGAAAGAGACCGTTCCGGCCGACCGGCGGCTGCTCTATCCCGTCGGCGAAACGCGGCCGGAGAAGCTGATGATCCTGCTGCCCGGCATCGGCGGCGACTATTTCGGCATGACCTCGACCGCGCTGGCCGAACTCTTTTACAGCGACGGCTGGTCGGTGGCGACGCTCGACAGCAGTTTCACCTGGAAATTCTACCTCGCCTCCGGCTGCGAATTGCCGGGGTTCCTGCCGCGGGACGCGGCGAACATGCGCCGCGCCATCGCCAAAGTGCTGGATGACCTGAAAAGCGACGGGCTCTACGACCCCAGCCGCACCCGGATCGCGCTTCTGGGCTATTCGCTCGGCGCGATGCAGACGCTGAAAATCGCGGAGCTGGAGGAGACCTCCAACACGCTCGGCATCGACCGTTACGTCGCCATCAACCCGCCGGTCGACCTGCAGTACGCGCTCAAGACCGCCGACGGCATGACCGGAGCCGGGAAGGATTGGGACGCCAAGCAGGCGGTCGCCACTGTGACCGAAATCGCAGGAAAGGCGCTCTGGTCGCTCCAGAAGCCGTATCCGCCTTACAACCCCGCCGATCCGGGCAAGGAGCCGTTCAACTACAGCGTGCCCCTGACGCAGACCGACGCCGATTTCGTCGCCGCCCTCTATTTCCGCGGTTCGATGAGCGGATTGCTGCTGGTGGCGCAGCGCGAAAAGGGCGTGCCGATGCTGACGGTCCCCTATAAATGGAGCAACCGGACCGCGCTTTATCAGGAGATCGACCGGGTCGGATTCGGCGAATACGCCGAGAAGGCGGTCGGGCCGACGCTGGCGCCGATGACGCTGGAGGAGCTCTACCGGCAATCCTCGCTGCGTTCGTTCGAAGCGTCGCTGGCGCGGAATCCGCGGATTCGGGTGGTCCATTCGCGGGACGATTTCCTGCTCACCGATGCCGACCGCCATTTCCTGGACCGGACGCTGGGCGGGCGTCTGACCTGGTTCGACCGCGGCGGGCACCTCGGCAATCTGTATGTGACCGAAGTCCAGCAGTCGCTGCTCGACCTCGCCGGGCAGGAGAGCGAAACCAATCATAACAACGCCGAAACCAAGGCCGAAACATGCGAATGCAAATGAAAACAGGATTCCTCCGGATAATCGCCGTGCTGCCGTTCCTCGCCCTGTGGGGGTGCGCTCCCACGCTGACCGTGAACGACAAAACCTATTACGTGCTGAGCAAGGCTGAAGAGCAGACGCTGGTCAAAGAGGCGCGGCGGCTGCTGATTGCGCCGAGCAAAGCGCTGACCAAGGACGAAATCCGGGTGATCCAGACCACCGAGCCGGAGGTCAATATCCGCTATATCGCCGACCGCACCGGGGAAGCCAAGGTGACCTGGACGACGCCGCAGAAGATCATCACCATCCATTTCGGCGGCGAACTCCTCTCCGACACCATGGGCTGGTCGCTGGAGACGGAAAAGCGCGTTCCCGATGTGCTGAAATTCGTCCCGCCGCCGCAAAAATGAACCGCCGGCTGACAAAAAGATTCCGCACGGCCGGCATCGTTCTGCCGCTCCTGCTTCTGGCCGGGTGCGTTTCGACGACTCCGGTTGCGCCGCCGGAGGCGGCTTCGCCTCCGCCTGCAACGGCTTCGGCTTCGGCGGAAATTACGCTGGCCGAGGCGCTGCGGCGGGCCAAGGCGGAGCAGCTCGACGCCGAAACGGTGGAGTCGCTCGGCCTGATCGCCGGGGAACACCTGCACAATCTCACGCTGCTGCGACTGCCGGGGATCGCCGACGACCAGCGCTCCGGCACGGAACTGCCGCCGGAACGGCTGCTCGACCTGCTGGACGGCGCTATCGCCTACAACCAGCTTCTCTCGGCGGCGCCGGGCAGCGACCTGGAGGAAGAACGCCGCCCGCGCATCGCACAGCTGCTGGCCTGGGAAAACACGGCGAACTGGACGAAACTGGCGGCGGTCCGCGAAAAAATCGCCCTGCCCGGCGGCGGCGGCCCCCCCGAACAACGACAGGAGGAGGGGAATCTGCTGCTGGAACTGCGGGTGGCCACCGGACTCAGCCGGGACGGCATCGCGCAGTTCGATTACGCCACGCTCGCCAAACCGCGACTGCTGGCCTGTGAACTGAGCGAGCTGCAGCAACGGGCGGTCCGGGTCCGCTTCGAGTCGGCGCTGGCCGGATTCCCCGCCGAACTGCCGGGCAAAATCCGGGAGCTGCCCGGGATGAAGGGCGCGGAGCTTCTGCGCCTGGCCGAGCTGCTCTACCGGCTGCCTCGCCACCTGGCCGAACTCCAGCTCGCCGAACCGAACCGCGATCTCCGCAAGCTGGCGCAGCTCGGCTCGGCGGCGGGAATCGCCTTCGAGGTGGAATTTTCTCTCACCCGGCTGCGGGCGGCGTGGGATCAATACGATCTGGCGCGCCGGAAGGCCGAACTGAATCCCGGTTCGGTGGAGTGCAGCCTGGCGCTGATCGACGCGCGCCGCGACTGGCGGCTGGCTTATTACCGGCTGCTCACCGACCTCGGCGCCGACCCGACCGTCACCTTCCAGGAGACGTCGAAAAACGGGGAAGAGCTTTCGCCTCAGCTTTCCGATGAGCTGCTGGACCTTATGCGGCAGGCCGCCAAAGAGTAATGACCTATCCCTTGAGCAGGTTCCGCAGCACGACGGAGGCGCAGAAGCCGCCGAACGCCGCAGGCATGTAGGAGACGGTGCCGACGTAGGCGCGCTTTTTGCCGTCCGGGGCGGTCACTGTCTCCACCGCCGATTTCGCCACCGCTTCCGGGGAAAAGACCACTTTGATGCCGCGTTCGACGCCGCGCTCCTTGAGCCGGGCGCGGACCGCCCGGGCGAGCGCGCAGCCGTAGCTTTTCGAAATGTCGGCGACCCGGATCTGTTCCGGGTCGGTCTTGCCCCCGGCCCCCATCGAACTGATCAGCGGAATTTTCCGGCGGCGGCATTCGAGCAGGAAGGCCGTTTTGGTGGCGAGCGAATCGATGGCGTCCACCACATAGTCGAACCCCATGTCGAGCAGGGCGCCGACGCCTTCCGGCTCGATGAATTCCACGCGCGGCTCGACGGAAAGTTCCGGATTGATCTCCCGCAGCCGTTCGGCCATCACCTCCGCCTTGGGCCGCCCGAGGGTGGAAGTGAGCGCCGGAAGCTGACGGTTGCAGTTGGAGGGTTCGACCGCGTCGCCGTCGACCAGCGTCAGGCGGCCGACTCCGGCGCGGGCAAGGTGTTCGGCGGCGTAAGCACCGACTCCGCCGACGCCGAGAACCAGCACGCGGGCGTTGCGCAACCGTTCGAGTCCGGTGTCGCCGACGAGCAGCCGGGTGCGTTTCTGTCGCTCAAGAAGAGTATCATTCATGATGGGATTCCGTTCGTTTATGCAAGGCGTCGTAGACTTTCCCGGCGATTTCCGGGCCGATGCCGGGGATTTTTTCGGCAATTTCCTCCGGCGAGGCTTTGCGCAGGGCGCGCAGCGAACCGAACGCCCGCAGAATCTGCCGCTTGCGGACTTCTCCGATGCCGGGAATTTCGTCGAGCATCGACTGCTCGATGAGCTTGTTGCGCAGTTCGCGGTGAAATGAGATGGCGAACCGGTGCGCCTCGTCGCGCAATGCCTGAAGCATCCGCAGCGCCGGATCGTGGCGGTCGAGCACCACCGGCTCGCTTTGACCCGGCAGATAAATCTCCTCGTTCCGCTTGGCCAGCCCGATCACCGGCAGCGGCGGGCAGCCGATTTCGATCAGCGCATCGACGGCGGAGGAGAGCTGGCCCTTGCCGCCGTCGACCATCACCAGGTCGGGGAGCGGCCGTTTTTCTTCGAGCAGCCGGCCGAAATGACGGACCAGCACTTCGTGCATCATGGCGAAGTCGTCGCTCTGGTGGACCGTCCGGATTTTGAAGCGGCGATAGTTGTCGCGGTCGGGCCGGCCGTCCTGAAAGGCGACCAGACTGGCGACGGCGAGCTTGCCGAGAATGTTCGAGATGTCGAACCCGATGATGCGCGACGGGGGGTGCTCCAGCCCCAGCGCCCTGCCCAGCGCGGCGACCGCCTCCTCTCCGGGGCTGGAGCCCGGCAGTTCGGGACGCAGGAAAATCCGGTTCCGTTTGCCGAACACCGCTTCGAGATTGGCCATCACGTCGCGCAGGTGGGCGGCTTTTTCGAAGCGTTCGGCGGCGGCGGCCTCCGCCATCTGCGTCCGGATTATTTCCGTCACTTCTCCGACGTTTCCCTCCAGAACGGCGACGGCGCGCTCAACCCGCACCCGGTATTCCTCCGGCGTGACCGCGCCGATGCAGGGGGCGCAGCAGTCTTTGACGATGCGTTTGAGGCAGCGTTTGCGGGTCTCCTCGTCCGGCTCGGAATCGCGGCAGGCACGCAGCCCGAAGTGGGCGAGCAGAAAGTCGAGCGTCATCCGCAGCGCCCCGCCGTTGGGGAAGGGGCCGAAATACTGCGCGCCGTCGTTTTTCCGGATGCGGGCCAGCTTGAGCGTCGGGAATTTTTCGCTGCGGTCGAGCTTGAGCAGCAGATAGCGTTTGTCGTCGCGCATCAGGATATTGTAATAGGGGGCATACTCCTTGATCAGCCGGGATTCGAGGATCAGCGCTTCGCTCTCGGTCCGCACCACTTCAAAGCTCCACTCTTCGATCGAATTGATGAGCGACCGCAGTTTGGCGTCGGCGCGCATGATGCGCGAGGGCTGGAAGTAGGAACTCATCCGCTTGCGCAGGTTGGCCGCCTTGCCGACGTAGATGACCTTGCCGGTCCAGTCCCGGTAGACGTAGACGCCGGGCTTGGCCGGAACTTCCGATGGGTGAAACTCGCTTTTGCGCATGAACCTTCCAACTGTTTCGATTGTTTTCTCAGTATACCATGTTTTTATGAAAAATCAACGAAAAAAGCGGGGTTCCCGCCCGGAATATGACTGAATGCGGGGTTGCATTCCGGATTTGACCATGTTATATTACCCCCAGGCGATCATTTAACAGGAGGTATCATGAAAACGATCAAGCAAGCTCTGTTGGTGACTCTTTTCTGCGCGGTGGTCTATCCGGCCGTCGCCTCTTCCATTATTTCCGAAGACCGACCGTGGAGCGTTGTCCAGATCGGTCTCGTCCCCGACGCGGTCGCGCTGGTCCCCTCGAGCGTTCCGGTTCTCGGCATCAATGCCGAACTCTTCTGCGGCATGCAGCAGAAGGTTGGCATCCTCAACTTCCAGCCCATCGTCGGCATATCCAACTCGGTCCAGGGCGTCAGCATCCAGGGTGTGGGGCTCAACAGTGAAATGATCGGCTTCCAGCTCGGAGTCGTCAACTTCCAGAACTATTTCTGCGGCCTCGACCTCGCCGTGGTGACCGGCGCCCGGGAAAACCACGGCTGCCAGGTCGGTGTGGTCAACCTCGCCGGAGAATCCGCGCCCGCGATGGACAATGTGACGACCGAGCCGCCCGCCGCTCAGGGCGTTCAGATCGGGCTGGTCAACAGCACCACCAACGGCTTCCAGTTCGGGTTGTTCAACTATAACGCCGAGAGCGCGATTCCGTTCACGATTCTGTTCAATTACTCTTCGCGGTAAACCGCCGCATGGAAAGGCCCGCTTCCGGCATCCGGAAGGGGCCTTTGTTTTGAATGTTCCGGATCATGAAGGGGGGAATCATGAAATCGTCCAGACTGCTTGCCGTCTTTGCCGCCGCATGGCTCTGTGCGCCGGGGCTTTCCGCCGCCGATCCTGATTATCCCGACGTCGGCTGGTCGCTGGTTCAGGTCTCCCTGATTCCGGACCAGCTTTCGGTGGTCCCTTCGACAACGCCGATTACCGGAGTCAATTTCGAACCGTTCTGGGGCGGGCAGGAGCGTGTCGACGTGCTGAACCTGCAACTTCTGTACGGCGCATCCAAGCGAATTCAGGGTGTTTCGGTGCAGGGGTTCGGGCAAATCGATCAATTCGCCGGGCTCCAGTTCGGGCTGGCCAACTTCTACACCCGTTTTCAGGGCGTTGACTTTTCGCTGGTGAGCGGGGCGTGGGAGAGCCGCGGGCTTCAGATCGGGGTGGCGAATTTCTCCGGCAACACGGCGCCGCCTTTCAGCCGTGAAGAGGGGGGGCCCCGTGGCGGCGGGATGCAGCTCGGCGTCTTCAACAGCACCACCAGCGGCTTTCAGATCGGGTTGCTCAACTACAACGAGAACAGCCCGGTGCCCTGGATGATCCTCGTCAACGCTTCCGCGCGCTGACGAAACGCGAACAACCCGCGGATTCTCTCTTATCCGGCACCGGCACCCTGCCGGTCGGGTTCCAAGGGCGAAGCGCCTTGGCCGC
>CAYSZM010000062.1:0-19521 GCA_964435365.1 uncultured Victivallis sp.
CGGAGGTGCGCGAGGTCATGAATTGCTCGATGGCCAGGTCGTATTCGCCGCGTTCAAGCCGCAGTCTGCCCAGGTCGAAAACCAGGCCGATATCGTTCGGATAGTGCGCGATGCGGCTCAGCGCATGGTCCAGCTTGAGCTGTTCGCGTTCCAGTTCCAATTCGGCGATGCGGGCGTCGGGATCGGCGAGATCCTTGGGCGGTCGGCGTTTGATCATGCCGATCTCTTTATCGATCTTGCCGATTTCGGCTTCTTCCAGCCGTTTGTCGAGCGTCGGGTCGTAAGCGGCGGTGGCGGCGATGACCCTCTGGATCTCCTCGATCGCCTTGTCGTATTCCCCCATGATGTTGTAGGCGGACGCCAGTTTGCGTCGGACGTCGAGCGACTCGCCGGTCGCCAGCACTTTCAGGAGTTCGACCACGACCAGCTTGGCCTGCGCCGCGTCGTGAATGGTGTTTTCCAGCAGCTGGAGAATCGCCGCGGCCCGGCTGCCCATCGCGTTTGAGCCGCCGCCCTGGTCGACGCTGGCCATGCCGGTGGTCTTGGCCTGTTCACGCTGCTTGGCATCCGCGTTGATCGCGTTGCGGTAGGCTGCCTGGACATCCTTGTTGTCGGGGTGGTTGACCGCCACGGCGTGGAGACGTTTCATCGCCTCCTCGGCGCGCCCCGCCTTCTGGAGATAGGCGGCCATGAGCAGCATGTACCTGAGTTCCAGCGGCCGCAGTTCGGACGCGCGTTCCATCGCTTCCGCCGAAATGAAGGGAGCGCCCGCCCGTTCGGCGGCGTCGGCCAGCAGTTCGAGAATCGGCGGATTGTCCAGCGTCTTGACCAGCGTGTCTTCGCAGAGGGCCATCGCCTTTAACGGCACGGTTTTCGTCAGTGATTTGATCTTGCCGGCCGGAGCGCCCAGACGGGCGAAGAAGCGGCCGATCGCCGGTGTCGCCATCACTTTCCGGCGTTCGAGATCGCGGAGTTTGCGGCGGGCTTCCACGAAGCCGGGTTCCTGGTTGACCAGATCTTTCAACGCGAGAAGCCGTTCGGACTCCTTGGAAAGGCGGAGCGCCTGTTGATACGCTTCCCGGATGTCGGGGGTGACGGTAGCTAAGGTTTTTTTATCCATGACCAACTGTTTGCTGTAAGTTTGTTCTAATCCCTCACTTGGGTTGAACTTACATCACGATTCGGTGTTTGTCAAGCGGTTTCCGCCGCGATTTCTTTTTTTCTCTCTTTTCGGGCTGGATTTTTATTTTTTCCGTGTTATAGTATAAAATAGTCATGAAACGGTTTCATGACCAATTGATTAATTTCATGGAAGGGCCGGGAAATGGCACTGGTTCGCTGCGCATCCAATCCGATTTTGTCGGCGTCGGATATTCCGTTCGACGCTTCGCTGATCTTCAACGCGGGAGTCTGCAAGTTTCAGGGCAAATACGTCATGGTGTTCCGCAACGATGTCGGCTTCTCCGACAAAGGCGGATGGGATAGAAACCGCATCTACACCAATCTCGGCGTCGCCTACAGCGACGACGGCGTCAAGTGGGATGTCCGCCCCGAGCCGTGGAAAGTCGCCGCCGACATCGTCGCCTCGAATCCGGAGATCAGCCGGTTCTACGACCCGCGCCTCACGGTGATCGACGGCCGCTGCTACCTCTGCTTCGCGGTGGATACGAAACACGGCGTGCGCGGCGGCATCGCGGTGACCGATGATTTCGAAAATTTCGAAGTGCTCTCGATGTCCGCGCCGGACAACCGCAACATGGTGCTTTTCCCGGAGAAGATCGGCGGGCTCTTTGTCCGTCTTGAACGGCCTTTCCCCGAGTACAGCCGCGGTTATCAGGAGAAGTTCGACATCTGGTCGTCGACGTCGCCGGACTGCCGGTTCTGGGGAGACACCGAGCTGGTGCTCGGCATGGAGGATGTTCCTTACGCCAACGCCAAAATCGGCCCGGCCGCACCTCCGATCAAGACCTCGAAGGGCTGGCTCTGCACCTTCCATGCCACTTACAAGGACAAGACCCGCAATCTGTTCGGCTGGGAAAACATCAACAACCCCGCGGTTACCTGGAACAAGGAATACCTGGCCGGGTTGATGCTGCTCGATCTCGAAAATCCGCAGAAGGTGATCGGCCTCGCGCCGGAACCGCTGATCAAGGCCACTGAAAAGTATGAGCTCGAAGGATTTCGCGGCAGCGTGATCTTCCCGGGAGGCATGATTCTCGAGGACAGCGGCGAAGTCAAAATCTACTACGGCGGCGCCGACACCGTCGAATGCCTGGCCACCGCCTCGGTGGATGAACTGCTCGGTATGATCCGGCCGTTTTCCCGATAAGAAGGCTGGACTTTCGTCGTGCGGCGGGTTATATTAATGACCCCCGTACGATTGAAAGGTTCGGTCCGTCATGAAATTTTACAACTCCGCCCCGGAGGCATTTGCGGCGCTCGGTCTTGAGTGTCCTCCGGAGCTGGCTCGGGTGGAAGCTCGCTTCCCCCTCTACATCAACGACTACTACCTCGGGCTGATCGACCCCGCCGACTGGCGGAACGACCCCGTCGCCCGTCAGTCGCTGCCGGACCCGGCCGAACTTGCCGACGAATCCTCGAGTTTCGACCCGCTCGCCGAAGAGGAGCAGATGGCCGCGCCGCGGCTGATTCACCGCTTCGACGACCGGGTGGTTCTGCTGGCTACCGGACGGTGTGCGATGCGCTGCCGCTTCTGCTTCCGCAAACGGACCTGGACGACCGGAATGGAGCTCGACGACCTCTCCGATGCCGAGCTGGAATCCGCCGTCGCCTATCTGCGGCGGACTCCTTCCGTACGCGAAGTGCTGATTTCCGGCGGAGACCCGCTGATGCTTCCTTTTGAACGGTTTCAAACGATCGTCGATGCGATTTCAGGAGTCGGGTCGATCGAGATCATCCGCATCGGCACCCGGATTCCGGCGGTCTGGCCGCAGCGGATCGACGCGGCGCTCTGCGACTATCTGCGCGGCGTTCCGGGGCTCTGGGTGGCGACGCACTTCAACCACCCGCGCGAACTCACGCCCGAGTCCGAGGCGGCCTGCGGCCGGCTGGTCGGCGCCGGAATCCCGGTGGTCAATCAGACCGTGCTGCTCAAGGGGGTCAACGACGACGCCCTGGTGCTCGAGCGGCTTTTCCGGCGACTGGTGGCGCTTCGGGTCAAGCCGCACTACCTCTTCCACGTCGATCCGGTGCGCGGGGTGCGGCATTTCGCCACCGGAATTGAGAAGGGGCTCGAGATCCTGCGTGAATTCCGTCCGCGCCTCTCGTCGCTGGCGGTGCCGACCTTCGCCATCGACTTGCCGGAAGGCGGCGGAAAGGTCGCCCTTCAGCCCGATTATTCGGCGGGAGGGGACTGTTATTGGGATATCCGTGAAAGAAAACCGGTTAAATACGAAACCCGCCTTTGCAATCAGGACGAACAGGGTGTATATTAATCGCTTCCGCCGGGAGTTCCGGCGTGATGGAACGCTCCGCCGCACATGACTTGTTGCCGATCTCGGGTGGAGCCGGATGACAACTGACTGCTTGATTGCGCACGCCACAGGGCGTTTCCCGCCGTATGCATAGAGGTTGTTTTACAACAGCAGACGGCACGAAAGGCATTGATGAGCGACCTTGAACAATTCCGCAGCCTCGGCGTATCCGAGGAAATCCTGGAGGCGTTGCGCGCCAAAGGGTTCGAAACTCCTTCCCCGATCCAGGCCCTGACCATCCCGAAACTTCTGTCGGGGGAGAGCGACTTGATCGGGCAGGCCCAGACCGGGACCGGCAAGACCGCCGCGTTCGGCATTCCGATCATCCAGTGCTGTAAGCCCGGATGGGACAAACCGCAGGCGCTGATTCTGGCGCCGACCCGCGAACTGTCGATCCAGATCGCCGAAGAACTGAATTCGCTCAAAGGATGCGGCAGACTCCGCATCGCTCCGTTTTACGGCGGGCAGGCGATTGAAATCCAGCTTCAGAAGCTGCGCGACGGCGTCGATGTCGTGATCGGTACGCCGGGGCGTCTGCTCGACCTCATGCGGCGCGGCAAGTTCGACTTCTCCGAGCTCCGTTTCGCCGTGCTCGACGAGGCGGACGAGATGCTCGACATGGGGTTCCTCGAAGAGATCGAGGGGATTCTCGCGGCGACGACGCCGGAGAAGCGGATGCTGATGTTCTCCGCCACCATGCCGCCGGCGATTCAGAAGATCGCCGAGCGCTTCATGCGCGGTTACGAGGTGGTCCGGACTCTCTCCGAGCAGCCGGGCACCGCGTTGACCGAACAGATCTGGTTCGAAGTCCGGCGCGAGGATAAATTTGACGCGCTTTCGCGGATCATCGATATGGAAGACGGCATTTACGCCCTGATCTTCTGCCGTACCCGCAACGATTCCGACGAGTTGGTCGAACGGCTCAAGCAGCGCGGCTTCCGTGCCGAGGTGCTGCACGGCGACATCGCCCAGGCGCAGCGGACCAAGGTGATCAATCAATTCAAGGATAAGAAGTTCCGCCTCCTGGTCGCCACCGATGTGGCCGCCCGCGGCATCGACGTGAACGATCTTACGCATGTGATCAACTATTCGATCCCGCAGGAGAGCGAAACCTACATCCATCGAATCGGCCGCACCGGCCGCGCCGGGAAGACCGGAATGGCGATCACCTTTGTGACGCCGGGCGAATCGCGCCGCCTCGCCTTCATCCGGCACGAAACCGGGATGCGGATCGAAAAACGGGAACTCCCCGGCGGAAAAGAGATCGTCGAACGGAAGAAACAGTGTTTCGCGGAGCTGCTTACCGAAACGATTTCCAGCGAGAAATATCGCAGCTGTCTCGGCTTTGCCGAGGAGCTGATGGCGCTTGCCGATTCTCCCGCCGACGTGCTGGCCGCGATTCTCCACCTTCGGTTCCAGGACGAACTGCGGCCGGAGAATTATCATGATTTCGGAGCGAAAAAACGCGACCGGAATTCGTGGGAATCGGCATCCGACGACCGCGAAGCCGCCCGGCTCTATATCGGCGTCGGCAAGCTCGACGGCTACGGCGCGGTGAAGATGCTCGACCTTTTGTGGGAACGGGCGCGGCTCAGGAAAAGCCGGGTCGGCAAGATCGACTGCTTCGACCGCTTCAGCTTCGTCAACGTCGATCCCGAAGCGGCGGAGCAGGTGATCGATGCGTTCCGGCGCGGCGGTCCGACGGCCCGTTTCGCCACCGAACGGCCGGACGGCGATACCCCGGCTGCGGAACGTCCGGAGCGCCCGGCGCGCAGAGCCTACGGCGATTCTCCTGCTGGAGACCGCCCGCAACGTCCGACGCGCAGAACTTACAGCGATTCTCCGGCGGGAGAAGGTTCGGAACGTCCGGCGCGGAAACCCCGCGGCGAAGAGCCGCCGAAAGAACGCAAGCCGCGCAAGAGCGCCGCCCCCGAGAACGAAGGCCCGCGCAAGCCGAAAACTCCGACTGCGGAGAAGAAGCGCCGCCTCGGTAATTGGGTGGAAAAGATTTCCGCTGATATCGAGCTCAAAGAGAAGCGCGCGGCGCGCAAGCGTCAGTAACTTCGTCGAAACTGCTTTTGCAATACGGGCAATGCGTCACCTTCTCCGGCAATTGCCGGGGGAGGATGATTGCGCCCGGCGTTCCGGCGTAACTCGGGTCGACGACCAGATACCCCAGGGAAGCGCCGCATTTCGGACATTTCAACTGCCGTTTGACACTGCAGTAAATTCCGAGCATAATCGCCACTCCGCAGGCCGAAATGCCTGCAAGCACGGGGATGGCTGACATGGCGGTAAAGGCGATGATCAATAGAAATCCCCCCTGCGCCAACGACAGTCCGACAAGCTGCCATCGCCTCCAGTATTGAAGGCGGTGGTTCGTTTTTTGACGGAATGTCTCCATGATGCATATTTCCCCTGATCAAAAAGAACCCGGCGAAACGGTTGATTCCGTTTCGCCGGGTTTGTTTTTTGATCTTAGTAGGCGTCGTCCGCCTTGTAGTCGAGCAGGTAGCTCTGCATCTCTTCGAGGCTGATCTTGCCCGCGTTGTAGAGCGTTTCCAGCGACTTCTGCATGGTGATCATGCCGTCCTTGGCGCCGGTTTCGAGCATCGATACGAGCATGGCGGTCTTGCCCTCGCGGACCAGCGCCTGAACCGGCGGAGTTCCCACTAGGA
This sequence comes from uncultured Victivallis sp., assembly GCA_964435365.1. Lineage (GTDB taxonomy): Bacteria > Verrucomicrobiota > Lentisphaeria > Victivallales > Victivallaceae > Victivallis. Next base: position 6,173 of record CAYSZM010000062.1, read on the forward strand.
TTTCGAACGCGGCCACCCGCCCCTGGCCGTCCACGGTCGGCAGCAGGCGCTGCGAAACGATTCCGAGGATTACGCTCGCCAGCTGCAGCTTGATCTGGTTCTGCTGGTGCGACGGGAACGAGTCGATGATACGGTCGATCGTCTGCGGTGCGCTGTTGGTATGCAGCGTGCCGAACACGAGGTGGCCGGTTTCCGCCGCGGTCAGCGCCGCCGCGATGGTTTCGGTGTCGCGCATTTCGCCGACGAGAATGACGTCGGGGTCTTCACGCAGCGCGTATTTGAGCGCCGCCGCGAACGAGTGCGTGTCGGCGTGGACTTCGCGCTGTTCCAGAAGCGACATGATGTTCTTGTGGACGTATTCGATCGGGTCCTCGATGGTGATGATGTGCTCGGCCCGGTTCCGGTTGATGTAGTCGATCATACTGGCCAGCGAGGTGGACTTACCGCTGCCGGTCGGACCGGTGATCAGGATCAGCCCCTGCTGCTTGGAGGTGAGCTGCAGAATCTGCGGCGGCAGATTGAGGTCTTCCGGCTTCGGAATCTTGCTCACGATCACGCGGCAGACGATGCCGACCGTGCCGCGCTGGTGGAAGCCGTTCACACGGAAACGCCAGTTTTCGACTTCTCCGGTCTCCTGGTTCATCACCAGCGAGATGGAGAGCGCGAGGTCCACTTCGCGGTTCTCTTCGAAATCGACGCGCTGCACCGGCGAGAGGATGCTGTTGAGCAGCCGCGCGGTGTCCTGCCCGGTGAGCACCGGGAGGTCGAGCGGACGCAGTTCGCCGTGGATGCGCAGCACCGGGCTCGACCCCGCCGAAAGCAGCAGGTCCGACGCGCCGGTCTTGACCGCGGTCTTGAGCAGGCGGCTCATGTCGATGAACTGGATGTCGGGGTCTTCGGCGTCTTCGGCGCTGCCGTACTGGCTGGCGAACGAATCGACACCGGACTCCATCCCCTTGAGCATCAGCTGGAATTCATCCCGGTTGGTCACCGCTTCGTTGGCGGCGTCGAGTGAAACATACCCCTCTTTGTAGAGGCGGAAGATGGCGCGGGTGAAGGTCATCATGCCGCTGCTGCTGCCGCGCTTGAGCGCTTCGGAGAGCGAACGCATGTCGCGGTCGCCGACCAGTTTTTTGACCGTCGGAGTGCCCAGCAGCGTTTCGATGGCCGGCACCATGCCCTGGCCGTCGGCGCGCGGAATCAGCCGCTGCGCGACGATGCCGACGAGCGCGCTGCCGAGGTCGCTGGCGATCTGGAGCCGCTGCTCCTCGGGGTAGAGATCGACGATGCGCTCGACCGCCTGGATCGCGTCGCCGGTGTGCACCGTGGTGATGACGAGGTGGCCGGTCATGGCGGCCGAGAGCGCCACCTGCACGGTCTCCATATCGCGCATTTCGCCGATGACGATCACGTCGGGACTCTCACGCATGGCGGCCCGCAGCGCGTCCGAGAAGCTGGTCATGCTGGAGTTGAGTTCGCGCTGGGTCACCAGGCAGTTGATGTCGCGGTGCAGGAACTCCACCGGGTCTTCGATGGTGATGATGTGCTTGGAGAAATTGTGGTTGATGTAGTTGACCATCGCGGCGAGCGTGGTGGACTTGCCGCTGCCGGTCGAGCCGACCACGACGATGATGCCGCTCTTCTGGGAGCACATGTCGGTGAACGTCGCGGCCGGGAGCCCGAGCTCTTCAAAAAAGAGCGCTTCGCCGGGATAGACCGGGCGGGCGACAAAGGCCGGGCCGGTCAGCGATTCGAGAAAGTTCAGACGGAACCGTTCGCCGGTCGGCAGTGTGTAGGCCGAGTCGTAGCTGCCGCGGGTGCGGTACTCCTGTTCGGCCTGCGGGGGGATGCACAGTTTGCGGAAGGCGTCGATCGCCTGTTCCGTAATGATCTCCTCTCCTTCCGGAACTACCTGCCGCGAACGCCGGAAGGCCGGCGGTTTCCCGGCGGAAACGAAGAGGTCGGACGCCGCCGACTCCATCGCATAATGAAGAAGATCACTGATTTCCATAGGTCACATTCCTTGCTGTTGTTCTGCTGTTATATGAATTTATTCGTATTCGCTTGAAAACCGCGGGTACATCTGTTACTTTAAGTCCAATGTCGCTTGAAAACAACCCCGGAATCGTAAAAAGTATGGAAAAATTGTCGATCAGGATTAAAATGGCCGAAGGCTGCGCCGACCTCGCGCCGGCGAAGGCTCACCACGACGATGCGGCGTTCGATCTGCGCTCGCGCGTGGAGATGGAGCTTCCCGTCGGCCGGAGCGTACTGGTTCCGACCGGGCTCTTCCTTGAACTCCCCGTCGGTTACGAGGCGCAGGTGCGTCCGCGCAGCGGGTTGGCGCTCAAACACGACCTGATGCTCACCAATTCACCGGGGACCATCGACGCCGGATACCGCGGCGAAGTCGGTATCATCATGTACAACGCCGGCAAACAGCCGTTCCCGGTTCATCGCGGCGACCGCATCGCCCAGATGGTGATTGCCAGACTGCCGGACGTGGAGCTGGAACTCGCCGAAGACCTCACCGAAACCGGACGCGGCGCGGGCGGCTTCGGCAGCACCGGCAAGCACTGAATCAGGCGTCGGCGGTTTCGCTTTCTTCGGAACCGCCTTCGCTTTCGGATTCATCGAGGGGGAGCAGCTCGTTGGGAAGGGCGCGCTCCTTCTTCATTTTAACCCCGAGCTTTTTCAGTTTCTCGCCCGGCGCGACGATGCCGTGGCGGCCGTCGCCGCCCTTGAGGCGGCCCGCGGCGCTTTCGTAGGCTTTGGTCGCGTCGCCGAGCTTGCGGCCGATTTCATCAAAGGTGTCGTAGAAGGCGTAGAGACGGTCGAGCAGCATTCCGGCGGTCTTGAGGATTTCCGCCTGGTTGCGCTCCTGCTCGTCGTGCCGCCAGGCGACGCGGATGATCTGGAGCAGCGCCATCAGGTTGACCGGGCTCACGATCAGCACCTTGCGCTCGAACGCCTGCCGCCACAGCCCGGGATCGGCCGCCATCGCCGCCTGGTGGGGCGCTTCGCTGGGGATGAACATGATGACGAAATCGAGCGATTTTCCCTGCACGTACTCCGCGTAATTCTTCTTCGCCAGCTCGTCGACGTGAGTGCGGACGCTCTGGAAATGACGGTTGAGCGCGAGTTCGCGGCCGTTGTCGTCCTCGGCGTTGACGTAGTCGGTGTAGGCGGTCAGGCTGACTTTGCTGTCGATGACCACTTCGCGGTTGTCGGGGTAGTGGACGACGACATCGGGGCGCATGATGCGGTCGCTCTCCTCGTTGCGGACCGCCTTGCCGTCCCCGCCGCAGAGCGTGCTCTGGATCTCGTAGTGGACGCCGCGCTGCAAGCCGGATTTCTCCAGCAGCGTTTCGAGGATCATCTCGCCCCAGTTGCCCTGCGTTTTATTGTTGCCCTTCAGCGCGGAAGCGAGGTTGTTCGCCTCTGAACCGATCTGGCGGGTGGTCTCCATCACCTTGATGATCTGGGCTTTGAGGTCGGTGTTGAGTTCGACGCTCTTGAGCTTGGCCTCGTCGACCGCCTGCTTGAATTCGTTCATCCGTTCCTTGAGCGGATTGAGCAGGGCGCCGAGCTGTTCCTTGTTGACGTCCCGGAGCGCGCCGGAGCGTTCTTCGAGGATTTTCGCGGAGATGGTTTTGAACTCTTCCTTGAGCAGGTCGATCTGGGTGCGCCACTTCTTTTCTGCTTCGGAACGCGCCTCCTGATACTCCCGCTCCCGTGCCTGGCGCGCTTCGGCCAGCGCCTGAAGCCGGGTCTCCAGATTGGCGATTTCCCCGGCGTGGATGCGGGTCATGGCGTTGAGTTTCTCATCGAGCGCGGCGGCGGACTGCTTCTTGAGCAGCGCAAGCTCGGTTTCGGCGCGGACCGCGCGGTCGCGCAGCGCCTCGGTCTCCCGAGCGCCGGTTTCGAGCGCGGCGGACTGTTCCCGGAGCGAAGCGAGTTCCCGTTCCCGCGGCAGCAGCCAGCGCCAGGCCAGCAGCCCGGCTCCGGCGAAAAAACCGCCCGCGGCGGCCAGAATGTAATACCATGCGTTCATGGCATAATATAGCCCCCGCAAAGCGGTTTTCCAAGCCCGTCGCCCGGGAATTTATCCTCTCATTTCCGGTGCTTCATCTGCCACTCGTAGATGGATGGGACTGCCGGGGTCGGGCGGGGGAGTTCCGGGTTGAGCGGGATCACCCGGTTGTCTTTTTCCACCAGCGGTTTCTGCATTCCTTCGAAGAGTTTGCCGTTGCCGCCGGAAAGCGTGTTGCCGATCAGCTCCACGCCACTGCAATCCGGGGTGGTGAAGAGGACGAAGGGAGAGGTCTTGTCTTCCAGAATTGCCACGTTCCCTTTGAGAATGTGGTCGAACCCCGCGGTTTTCAGGAAGAACGCGCTGCCCTGCTTCACCCGGAAGCGGTTGTAGGCGAAGATCCAGTTCTCATTCATTCCGCCCAGCCATACTCCTGTGCCGATCGAGTAGGCGTCGCAGTTGTAGATCACGTTGCGGGGGCCGTTCGGACCGTGCGCACCGTCTTCCGGGGCGGAGGCGAAGAATGCGTAACCGTATCCGCCGAACGCCTTGGTGTCGCTGATGACGGTGCAGTTTTCGAAGAGGTTCTCGGTGCTCCAGCCCGCGTGCCACTGGGCGTCGCAATGGGAGAAGACGCCGTTGCGGATCACGTTGCCGGACGCCCCCCACTGCACCACCGGCGCGTGGCGCATGTTGGTGGTGACGATGCCGTCGATCAGGCAGTCGGACGCGTTCTCCCAGCCGACGTAGGCGGTGCCGCCGCCCAGATTGTTCCAGGCGTTTTCAAATTCGCAGTCGAGAATCGAGCAGAATTTCGCGTGGCTCGCGTAGACCGCGTTGCGTCCGCACTTGATCACTTTGAGATCGCGGGCGAGACAGTCCGACGCGTATTCGAAGAACACGCTGGAGAGCCAGTAGTCGTTTTTCGTCTCCAGCGTCATCCCTTCGACCCGTCCGCCCCGGACGATGTCGAACTTCCGCACGAACGCCTCATCGGCGACCGGATAATCGAGCCTGAGCGGCTGGTTGAAGATCAACTTCGCGCCGTCCACCGCTTCGATGAAAAGGTGGGTGCTGCGGAAACTCCCCCAGTTGCAGGCATTCCGGGTGACGGCGCGTCGGGCGGGCGTCTCCAGTGCGCGCAGAATTACGATGTCGCCCTTTTTGAAGGGATGGTCGGCGGTTTTCAACGTGACCGACGAGGCCCCGCGGACGCCGTCCGCCGCCAGCCGGAAATCCGGCGAGGAGAAACCGCGTCCGTAGAAGAAGAAGAATCCGCGCGGCTCCCGGTCGGGGAGGGTGGGGGAGACGGCGCGGTCGACCGTCACCTCGGTTTCGACGTGGAATTTCGAGCCGTCCACATACTCCGCCGTGCCGCGCAGCAGGTGCTTCCCTTCGCCGAGCCCGCGGGGCAGATTCTCCACCAGAAACGAGCGGTTGCCGGATTGCAGGCTGCGGGTGAAGCGGGCGAACTCCTTGCCGTCCGCCTCCAGTTTCAGCGAGTTGAGGCCGGCGGGCCGGGCGTAGAGGTGCACCGGCTGTCCCGGCGCGATGCGGTCGCCGGACTCGATTCCGTAGAGGTCGACCCGGTTGTCGCCGGTGTCGTAGGTGAAATCGATCCGGGTCTTGTCGCGCCCGGCTCCGACGAGGGAGACAAAGTCTCTGGGGATGGTCAGAATCCGGCTCATCCGGAACTTTCCGGCGGGAATCCGGACCGTGCCGCCGGCGGCGGGCAGGCTGTCCACCGCCTTGCGAAGCGCGGGATAAATGTCTTCGCCGTCATGCACGTCGAGCTTGATCTCGGCGGTCCCGGCCTGCGCCAGCACTTCGGCGCGGGCTCCGGCATGGGTGAAATCGGGGTAGACGATGCCGTCCGGCCCCGGAATGTCGGCGGGGGTTAGCTTTGCCGTCTCTTCCGGACGGATTTTGTACTGCGGGGTCCACGGCGGGGGCACCGGGTCCGTCGGCAGCGCTTCGATCCGGATATCGTCGAGCCGAACCACCTGTTTAATGCTGAATGGGATGTACAGTTTGATCAGCGCATAGGCGGTATCCTCGAAGTAGGCGGCTCCCTCCAGATCGACACTCTGCCAGGCGCTTTTCGACGCGGGGGCGCTGCCGAAGTGGCGGCCGTTGTTGCCGAGCTTGCGGTTTTTTGCGTCGTAGAACTCGATTCCGACGGTCGCGCCGTAGCCTTCCGGAAACTGGATTTTGGCGGTGACGCGGTAGATTCCCTTGCCCAGCGGAATCTTCTTCGAACTGAGTACGCCGCCGTGGCGGCGTTCCGGCGTTCCGGCCGGGTCGAAGCTGACTTCGACCGCCTGTTTGCCATCGGCTGCTGTACCGGTCACCCCAACCTCGGCCCGGCTTTGAGGAACGCTCCAGTCGGCGAGGCCGTTTTCAAAGCCGCTCTGGAATTTCACTTCGGCAGCGGTAACTCCGGTCAACGCGGCCAGGAAGAGTGCGGTAAATAGAACTTTTTTCATCATGCGTCTCACAGAAACATGTTGTCAACGGAGGTCGGGAACATCTGGAGCAGCTTCGCGTCGGAGTCATAGATGTTGAACGACGACACATGACCGTCGAGGAACACCGCGTTGGCGCGGTCCTTGCCGTGACAGGTGTTGATGTACTTGGCCGCGCCCAGCCAGCTGCTGCGCCCCCAGAAAGAGAGGCTGGCCCGATTGCCGGTGACCTTGCCGGAATCCAGGAACGCGTCGAGAAACGCGGGCTTGGCGGCGGGGGTGCGGTAGCGCACGACCTTGGGCAGCTGATAGTTGTTGGTTTTCACCGTGCTGTGCCCGAGCACCCGGGCCGCGAACCCGTAAGTCCCCAGGGTAAGCGGAGTTGAGGTGTCGCTGGAGTCGGGCAGGCTGATTTCGCCGACCCCGGATGGCGGGGCGGCCTTGGCGCTGTCGTAGGCGGGGCAGAAGGTCACTTTGTTTCGCGTCCGCCCATAATAGATTTTGCGGTTGATGTAACCGGCCAGAAAGAATTTCTCCCACGGGTGGCTGTGCGGAAATCCGTTGTAGTCGCCGGAAGGAAATTCGCAGGCGGGGATGAATCCGGCGTATTCGTCTATATAGAGCGAAGTCCAGAGTCCCTGCTGCTTGAGATTGCTGGCGCACTGTGCGCTTTTTGCCTTGTCGCGCGCCTGGCTGAGTGCAGGCAGCAGCATGGCGGCGAGGATGGCGATGATGGCGATGACGACAAGCAGTTCGATCAGGGTGAAACTCTTTTTCATCTTTCTCTCTCCTTTTGGGGGGTGATGTTAATTTTTTTCCAGCATTTCATTGCGGATTTCCAATACGGTTCGAATGGCCGAAGCCAGTTTGCGGGCGGCCGGTTCCGGCGGCTCGTTCGAGGCGATGATCCGGGCGATGCCGCCGTGAATCACCGTCGAGATCGTCGAAGAGTCGACGTTGTATTCGGCCGACATCGCCTCCATCTCCTGCCGGAAGAGGAGGTCGCGGGGATCGTTGCGCTCGATGCTCGTTTCTGAGGCCGATTTGAGGATCGGAATGCCGTAACATTCGCCGCCGATGAAATTCTGCATCTGTTCACCGAGCAGGAAGCGGATGAACTTGCGGGCCAGCGCATTGTCGGCGCACTCTTTGCGTACGCAAATGAGATCGGTCGCCTGAGCGGTCAGGCGGACTCCACCCGGAATCAGCGGCAGCGGAAGCGCGCCCCACTCCCGGAATCCGCGGTAACGGACCCAGCTGTAGAATTCGCGGTCGGCCACCGCCAGCGCCTGCTTCCCCTCCCGGAAGTACGGCGTATTGACATTGAGATAGGCCGGGCCGGGTGGCGGAAACAGCGCGCGGCGCAGCTCCTGCAGGCAGGCGATGCCGCGGATGGTTTCCGGCAGATCGATGCAGACGTCGCCGGAGCCGTCCGGCCGCCGGTTGATCAGCTTGCCGCCGGCGCGGAAGATGAAGTTCATCCAGAAATGCGGCGCGTCGCTGTAGTTGAGCACGTGTTCGGGGTCGTAATGTTTGCGGAGTGTCCGGACATAGTCGAGGAACGTCTCCCACGACCAGCCTTCGACGGGCTCCGGCAAGCCGCACTCGGCCAGCATCCGGCGGTTGTAGAAGATCACCCGCGGCGAGAAGATGAACGGGATGCCGAAGAGCCGCCCGTCCGCCTCGCGGAATCCCCGGAACGGCTGCTGGTGAAAGCGCAGCGCGTCGTTGATTCCCTCCGGCAGCAGCGGCGAAAGATCCATATATTCGCCCCGGTGCTCCTGCAAATAGAGGGTGACCCGCAGTTCGAACATCCCTTTTCGGAAGCGGCGGGCGATCCGGAGCTCCGGGAGTTCTTCTTCCATCGCGTCGCGGAATCCGGGCAGCCAGAAGTGTTGGGGGTCTTCCCGGAGCACCACCACATGGTTGCGGATCAGCCGGTCTTCCCAGTCGCTGCGGACATAGGCGCCCCGGCGCGGAATGCATTCGAGCACCCCGTCCTGCTCCAGCGACGAAACCGCGTGCTGGAAGACCAGGAACGAAACCCCCACCTCGGCGGCCAGATCCCGCGCTCCCGGCAGTTTCTCCCCGGACCGGAACCGACCTTCCTCGATCCCGTCCAGCAGGAATTCCCGCGCCAGTGACAATTTATCTTTCAAAATAAGTTCTCCTTGTTTCCACACATAATTATGACATAATTTCGTGACTAAGTCAAGAGAGCAAGCCAAAAAAACAGGGAAAATATGAACAATCCTCTACCGGCGGGCCCGGAGATGGGCGGCGGCGGTATTCGCTTCGATTCCGGGGAGCAGCAGTTCCCGGGTGATTCCGTAGCGCTCGACGAGCACGTGGCCGAGCTCGGTGGCGGTGGCTTCGGGATGGTCCGCGAGGTAGTCGGTGATCGCGTAATCGTAGGCGCAGACCGAGTCGCGGCACGCTTCGAGGAAGTCGGTCACGTCGGCTTCGGAAACCGTTCCCTCATAGGGGGCGAAGGCGTGTCCGCAGATCAGCCGCCGCACCCGGCCGATGCCGAACAGCGTCTCCATCCGGTCGATGCTCTGCAAATAGGGTTCGGGGTCGGCGTAGAGGGCGATTCCGCTGTATTCCGTTCCGCGCCCCTGGAGCGAATCGCCGGTGAACATCGTGCCGCTGGCCGAATCGAGCACGCCGATCGAGTCGGGCGAATGGCCGGGCAGGTGGACGATGCCGAGGCGGATTTCTCCGACCGGGAGCAGCGAATTATCGTCGAGCAGCAGGTCGGGGTGAAACCCAGCCCGCTCCAGCGCTTCCGCGCCGTTGCGGTGGATGGCGAACTTCGCCGCGCACAGTTCGCGCAGCCGGGCGTTGCCGCCCGCGTGGTCTTCGTGATTATGGGTGTTGACCACAAGTTCGATCGATTCGAGCGGGATGCCGGCCTGCTTGAGATAGGGCAGCAGATACCCGTCGATCGCTTCCGGGAGCGCGGTGTCGATCAGGACACAGCGCTTCTCGCCGGCAATGAGAAGCATTCCGGTGAAGGAGCCCTTCCACGGATACCTCAAAAAATGAAATTGCATTTCCTCCTCACGAAAACAGCGCGCATACGGTGCGTCGCGTCGGGATATCCGATTTGAGCGCCAGTCCGCGGCCGCGCACGTCGCAGACTTTCAACAGGCCCGGCGGAAGATTCGTGCCGTCGGGGAGGTTCGCAGCGGGGAATTCCCCGAGAAGCTGCGGCCGGAACAAACTCTCCGGGCGGTTTTCAAAGATCGCCGCGTAGAACATTCCGGTTTCGACCAGGTCCTGGAAAAAATGACTGCCGTAGGAGAGCTCGGGCATGATGTGTCCGCCCTCGTAAGAGACTTCGCAGATCGCCGCCATCCGGCCGATTTCGGCGAAGGAGACCGGCACGCCGAGTTCGGGGGAGGTGGTCGCCCAGCGGCCGGGGCCGAGCAGCAGCACTTTCGCCCCCTCCGAGCCGAGCGAACGGTTCAGCTCCCCGATGGCCCGGGCGAGCGCGTACTTGACCGGGAGCTCCGCCTCGTAATAGCGCGCGGGGTCCACCGAAATCACGTAGTCGAGCGGGAGGTCGGCGCCGCCGCCCATGGTGTTCCCCTTGAGCGAGAAGAAGATCCGCTCTTCCGGAACGTCCGGGATGCCGACCGCGGCCCCCTGGCCGCAGATTTGGAGCGGGCGGCACTGGAGCAGGTTGATGACGTATTCGCCCTCCGGCGTGAAGTTCACCGTGAATTCGATGTCGACCGGATACCGGTACGCCTCCTGAAGCGTTTTCAGCACCAGCCGCATGTCGCGCACGAATTCGGCGTTGGAGAGAATCCGCTCGCAGTTGCAGAAGAGGACGTTGCGGCGGACCCCGGTGCTCGCGTAATAGTTCTCGGCGGCGGTGTCGTGCTCGAACAGCATCGTCTGGAGCCAGAACGGCAGTTTCGGAGCCAGCGTGTCGAGCGGGTCCGAAACCAGTTCGTTCTTTTTGAGGTCCAGCACGTCGAGGTATTTCTGGGAGAAGCGCGCCCGGTCTTCCTCTCCGGCGATCGGCATCATGCGCGGCGCGTCGAGCGAGGCGATGCGCGGGTAGTCCGACTCGGTGCGGTCCACGGCGCGGGTGCCGAGCCCGGCGACGATCCGCAGCATCCCGGCGTCGGGGTCGATCGAGTCGTTCCAGACGTAGGAGTTGTGCGAATAGCCGACGCCCGCCGCGCACGGCATGAAGAATTCGCCGTAGTTCGAACCCGACACGCGCTGGACGAGGATCGCCATCTGTTCGTCGAGCCGGTCAAGCTGGCGCTGCTGGCGGTAGGCCAGTGCGGAATCGTCCATTGCGCTGGCGTAGACCTCGCGCACCGCCGCCTCGAACGCCTCCAGCCGGTGTTCCGGGTCTCCGGCATTGACGCAGAAGAGCGACTGGTACTTGCCCGCGAAGGCGTTGCCGAAGCTGTCTTCCAAAAGACTGCTCGAACGCACGATGATCGGGCTCTGGCCGAAGTAGTCGAGCATCCGCCGGAACTGTTCGCGGAGGCCGTCGGGGAAGGTCCCCTTGCGCATCTTCCGGCGCAGTTCGCGCGCGGCGGAGAAGAAGCCTTCGCTGGTCTGCTGCTCAAGCCGGAGTTTCCACCAGCCGTTGCGGACGAGGAACGAGTAGAACACGTCGGCGCCGATGTAGAACGAATCGTGCGGCTCGATCCTCTGCAGCATGGCCGGGAGGCCGTTCGCCACGATTTTGCGGGAGAGCAGGAGGCCCGCCGCCTTGCCGCCGATCGCGCCGGTGCCGATCATCCGCTCCTTGATGTCGAGGTAGTCGCGGAGCGTGAAGTGCTGCCTGACCAGCTCGGCCATGCGCGGTTCGCGCCCGATCAGCATCGTACAGAAGAGGTCGCGCATTTCCCCCGGCTCCCTGCCGAGTTCGAGCGCTTCGCCGGCGCGCAGGAAGGCGCGGTCCCAGTTGTCCAGCGAACAGTCCACCGGGTTGAGCCCGGTCCGGTTCAACACGGCGTAGAATTTCCCCGCTTCGACCGAGTCGGTGAGCGGCTTCATCTCCCCGGTTTCGAGGATGCGGTGCGGCATGAACATGGTTGCACCGTAGCGGTTCCACGCCTTGATCGGGTGGACGAAACGGAGGCCGTCGCCGGAAAACACGTCGAGCAGAAGCTGCGTCGTGTCGCGGATTCGGGCGATCGCCTCGAACGAGTGGCGGTTGCGCAGCACCGCGAAAAAGGCGACCGTGTCGAGCTCGAAGAGATACGGGCAGGTCACCTGAAAGAAGTTCCCCATCATCAAATCCGACGCCCACGCCGTCTGGAGCTCGGAGAGGCTGTCGAAGACGTAGAACGCCTCAAGCCCTTTTTCGGTAATGACTTCGTGCACCTTGACCGTGAACGGCTCGAACCCCTCGTCCGGATTGAACGTATGGATTTCAACACCCGGACGTTCCGCCAGCAGCGCCGGATGGTTGGCAAAACGCATATAGTGGACTGTCCTGCCTTCGGCGACGGCGCGTTCGACAAAGGGCTCGACGAAATAGCGGTAGTCTGCGAGGTCGGAAAGCTGCCAGACGACGTTGTCTCCGAGCCGGATCGAGTCGATGATCCGGTCGAGTCCGGCGAGCCCCGAGTGAATACGATCGAACGCAGGCATAAAAAACTCCCCCTCGAAACAGATAAAGAATTGAATAATATACTCGTGATCCCAGGCCTTTGCCAACTCCCGGAATGATTTCTTCCTTTTTTTTCCAAAGTCGCGGTTGATTTGTTTGTCTCTTGAGTTTATATTTGGTAAACTTGATAGTAAACAAGCCGATTTTGAAGGAGGAATTCCATCATGACGTTCCGGAACAATGGGGTGACCGGCCACCGCGGAAATTGTGAGGCGATGCCGGAAAACACGCTTGCCGGGTTCGAAAACGCGATCGCGCTTGGTGTCGATTTTCTGGAAACCGATGTGCACGAGAGCTCCGACGGCGTATTGTTTCTCTGTCACGATGCGACCACAGGGCGCACCTGCGGAACCGATCTGGTCATCGCCGAAACCGAAGCGGCGGAGCTACGGAAACTCAATGCGGCGCACGGCTTTGCCCCCGGCCTGGAGCTTCCGGTCCCGACGCTCGACGAGCTGCTGGCGCTGGCGCTGAAGCATCCGCAAATCCGGGTTTCTCTCCAGCCGAAGTGCCCGGCGGTCGGCGCGATCTGCGAGGCGGTGAAGAAGGCGGGGATGAGCGGGCGCATCGCCTTCAACGACGGGAACTTCGATTGGATCAACGAGGCGAAGAAGCGGATTCCGGAGGCGGCCATTTTCTACGACACTTACGGCGTTGAACAGCTTGAGTCCGGCATCGAAAAGGCGAGGGCGGCGGGGTTTTACGGCATCGTCGCCCACTGCGACAGCCTGAACCGCGAGCGTGTCGCCGCAATCGCCGCGGCCGGGCTGGAGCCGGGCGTGTGGACCGTCAACGATGAGGCGGAAATGCGCAGATTTTTCGAGATGGGCGTGTTCCGCATTTACACCGACCGCCCGGCGCTGGCGCTCCGCATCAAGGGGGAGACGAAATAAAATGTCCGAACGGCTGCAATCCATCCGGCAGGTGTTTCTCGATATGGACGGCACCATCTATCATGGCGGGACGCTGTTCCCGACCACAATACCGTTCCTCGATTTCCTGAAATCGCGCGGCGTCGGCTTCGCATTCCTCTCCAACAACTCGTCGTACAGTACGCAGGAATACGTCGAAAAACTGAGCCGGATGGGGATTGAAAGCACGCCGGAAAATTTCTATACGTCCACCAGTTACACCATCGACTACCTAAAACGCAACCACCCGGAAGTGAAGAAGATCCACCTCTTCGGCATGGATTGCATCC
>CAYSZM010000063.1:0-19398 GCA_964435365.1 uncultured Victivallis sp.
AATGCGCAGCATTTGATGCGGATCTGGTCGCGGCACCGGCACCCTGCCGGTCGGGGGGAGGTTTGGAGGGGGACGAAGTGCCCCCTCCGATTCCCGGCTCCCACGGCCATATATTCAGACCGAGAGTTGGAATAATTCGTGGACGGCCTGGTCGCGGAATTGGTTGATCAGTTCGACGGTGCCAATGATTCGGTTGATGTATTCGGATTGGATGGAGAGTTTTTGGCGGATTGCCCGGCTGAATTCGCTCCACTGATATTGACCGGCGCGGCCGGCTTCGTCGATGAATTCCTGACAGACGACCGGGATGCCGTTTTGGACGGTTTGAAGTCCGATCTGAATTTTTCTATCGGGGACATTCAGACACGGGATTGACCGGGTGACGGAGCCGTGTTCATAGTGAATCAAGAGCGTATTGCGATAGGGGGTGCCGTTATCGACCCGGAAGGAGGCGGCGATGCAGCCGAGACAGCCGTTTTCGAAACGGACGGAGAGCATGCCGTTGTCCATGGTCGGCCGTCCGGTTTCGGTGCGGTTCTGGAGGACCCGGCATTCGATTGCCGGGCCGCAAAGTTCGATAAGGTCGGCGATGCCGTAGATGCCGAGACGGAATACGGGGGCGGCGGGGCAGAGTTCGGGGTCGTCCATCCAGGTGCCGTCGGCGACTTCCGAGTAGCGCGCGTGGGTTTCCCAGAAGGCGGAGACCGGGCGGCCGAGGGAGAACTCCTGCTCCCACTCCCGGAAGCGGAGGAATTCTCCGCACGGGGCGGGCGCGGGGGAGTTAAGGTGAATGACCAGTCCTCGCGACCTTGCCGTTTCCAGCGCCCGGCGCGCCGCGGGGACATCGTCCTCGAACGGTTTGGTGGTCATGACGTGCTTGCCGGCGAAGAGACACTGTTCGATCACCCGGGCGCGGCCGTGCGGCGGGATATAGAGGGCGACCGCTTCGATCGCGGGATCTCTCAGGATTTCATCGAGCGCGCCGTAGTGCCGGACGCCGTAGCGGGCGGCGAGCGCCGCAGCTTTGCCGTGGTCCAGGTCACAGATTCCGGCGAGTTCGACATGGGGGGCTCCATGGCCGTCGAGCAGTTCGTGCTCCGCGATGTGCCGCCCGAAATTGAGCCCGACCAGGGCCAGGCGAATTCTTCGTTCCATATGCGACAATCCCCCGCTTACTGCTTATACTGCCAGTTGAACCAGGGACGCTTGGTCGCATCGTCCGGACCGGAGGCGGAGACCGGCAGGGCTCTGACGTTGAGCCCGGCCATCAGTGCGTTGCGCGTCGAATCCGGGTGGCCGTTGGTCAGATTGAAGTTCCACCAATTCCCGTTCGGCGCGCCGGGAAAGTCGACGCCGGACAAGCTGTCGGTAATCAGGACGATCTTGCTGGGAGGGCTGGACAGGGCCTCGTTGGGGTAGCACCCTTTGACCCGGTTGAGCTTGAACGGGACCGCATCGGCGGGGTTGCCGACCCCCATATTGACGCCATAGGTCACCCTGGTCGGTTTGCTGGAAGTTCCGGGCGCCACAACGGCGAACGGGCAGGTCAGCCATTTGATTTTGATCGTCCAGCGGGCGTCGATATTGGCGTCGACTCCCATCGCATGAGCGAGATATTGCGGCCAGTAGTAGAATCCGCCGCCGGCCCCCTCCCCCACTTTGCGCGAGGGGAACCACTCGCCGCCGCTGTAGATGCCGATCGCCGTGCCCATCTGTTTGAGATTGTTGGCGCAGGAGGTTTTCCTTGCGCTGTCCCGTGCCCGGGTCAGCGCCGGGAGCAGCATCGAGGCAAGGATGGCGATGATGGCGATTACGACCAGGAGCTCGATCAAAGTGAAGTTCGATTTCTTTTTCATGCTGCGGTTCCCTCCAAGTGTTCGGATTTGTTTGCTATCTGTTTCGTTTTTCCTGTCAATATTATGACGCAGGGACGAAGGAAATGCAAGAGTTTCCGATGAAAATTCCCAAGATTAATCAAAATTGGACCATAACATTTGTTTTTTTATCTTGCATTTTGCCTGCTGTCATGCTATATTGAATCCTGAAATCAGGAAAGGGGCCCGACATGAGCAAACGGGTGGAAAATCTGAAGGCGAAAATCATCGCCAACATCGCGGCGAGGACACCGGGATTCTGTGAGTCGCTGCCCAGTCTGCGCGAGCAGACCCAGATCTTCGGCGAGTCCCACCATGTGGTCAACGTCGCGTTGAAAGAGCTGGAGCAGGAGAAGATCATCCGCTGCATCCCTTACAAAGGGTACAAGGTGATCGCCTCGTTCCCCGCCGCCGGCGACGGCGACGCCGGGGAGACTCCGCCGGAGGGCGGCGTCATCCATGTTCTCGTCCTTGAAAACCTGGTCTGGCAGATCGACTTCTGGTGCAGCTGCATCCAGATGTTCGAGAAGGAGAATCCGCAGCTTCGCGTCACCCCCTATTTCATCGCCGACCGCAAGGCCGCCGCGAGTTTTCTGGAGGGGATGAAGGATGGTCCGGTCGTGGCGATCGGATTTACCGAAAACGACGGCAGGGGCCTGCCCCTCGTGCCGCGGCCGGAAATCGCCCGCGTCTCCGGGCAGCCGCTCCCGGTCGGCGACCTGCTGGACGATCTGATCGAGCCGCAGGACGCCTTCACCGTGCCGTACCAGATCCAGCCGCCGATGCTGTTCTGCCGGAAAACGCTGGACATCCGCAACTACGACCCGGCCGCCGGAATCGACGCCTTCCTCGACTGGACGGCGGCGAGCTACGGGAGCCATTCGCTTTCGCCGCTCAACATCCCGCTTCTGCTTTCCGCGCTCGGGATGGAGCCGATTTACCTGCTCCCGCCGGGAAAAATGGCCGAAAAACTCCGGCTGCTGTTCCGCATCGTCCGCAAGATCCGCGACAACAATCTCTACCACCTCGGGCTGCCGGCGGGAGTGGCCTCCGACATCAAAATGATCGCCAACGGCAAACTGCAATGCGCAATCCGCGGGTCCTACTGCGCCGGAGCCTCGGGTTACCCGAAAAGCGCCGACCGGGTGGCGATCCTGCCGCCGCCGGAGGAGCCGGACGGAATGCTGAGGCAGCCGGTCTCCCGGCTGGCGGTGATCGGGTCTCACTGCACGTCCGGCGCGGCGGCGTTCTTCCGCTTCATCCTGGGCGAAAAGGTGCAGACGATGATGATGAAAAACGCACTGGGGCTCTCTCCGTTCAAATCCATTCTGGACGGGGCGGTCCGGAATCCGGAAGCGTTCAGTTTCAACATCGCCCCGATCATCGACTACGCCGTCCGCGACCACAAGAAGCGCCTGGCCGCCGAGCTGCCGCCCTATCACGAGGAGCTCAGCGAGAAATGCGCCGACATCCTGATCGAGAACCTGATGCTGCCGGTGCTGACCGGGAAGTTCGACGAGGAGAAGCAGGAGGAGTCCTTCTCCCGGCTGATCGAACGGCTGACCGCGTTGATGGAGTCGAGCAGCAAACAAATGCGCGACCGCGACTTGCGCGAATACTTCCTGAGGTTTTGATGAAATTTCACCCGATCGCCCTGTACGGGTCCAACGGCCACCAGATTGAAAATAAGCTGAAGGGGAATCCCCGGGCGGCGGTCGCCGCCCTCGCCGGGATCGGCCCGCTATCCGAGTTCCCGGAGGCGCGGCAGTGCGCGTCGCTCGACGAACTGCTGGCGATTCCGGAAGTCGAACTGGTGTCGCTCTGTTCGCCCCGGCGCGCCGATCAGTGGAAGGATGCGATCCGC
The DNA here is from genome assembly GCA_964435365.1 of uncultured Victivallis sp. Taxonomy (GTDB): domain Bacteria; phylum Verrucomicrobiota; class Lentisphaeria; order Victivallales; family Victivallaceae; genus Victivallis. Next base: position 3,739 of record CAYSZM010000063.1, read on the forward strand.
GCGCTCGAAGCGGGCAAGCATGTCTACGCCGAGAAACCGGTCGCGCTGTCGGAAGCGGAACTGGACCGGATTCTCGATGCCGCCCGCGCCAGCGGCCGGATTTTCCACTCGATGTGTTCGACCGCGTTCGAACAGCCCTATCTGACATTGCGCGAGGAAGTTACCAAAGGGACGATCGGGGAAATCGAACAGTTGCATGTCCGCAAATCCTATCCCTGGTTTCCGGAACGGCCCTTCGATGCGGAGACCGACGGCGGGCTGCTGCTCTGGGTGGGAATCCATGCCGCCCGCATCGCCGAACAGGTCAGCGGGATGAAACTCCGGAACGGATGTTTCCGCCGCCACGCCGATTGTCCGCCGGGGGAATCCCGGCGAAAAACCGATCTTGCCGTATCGGTGCTCGCCGAACTGGAGAACGGGGCGCCGGTCACTCTGATGATCAATCTTCTCAACTGCCGCGGCACCGGCGTATGGGGGTACGAGGAGCTTCAGATTTTCGGCCGCGACGGAATCATGGAGAGCCTGGCGGGCGGGACCGTCCGCCGGAGAATCCGCACCGGCGGCACGTTCGAAGAACTCCCGCTGAACGGGCCGTCGCTGGATTTCTTCGAATGCTTCCTCGACGAGCTGGAAGGCGCGGAATTCCCGCTCACGCAGGAGCAGGAGTTTTCACCGGACCGCTTCCTGCTGCGGATGTGAAGATTCAGCAACCGGCGCTCCAGGTGCGGATGTGCCGGATTTCTTCCTCCGAAAATCCCAGCAAGGTCAGAAAATTGTTGTGGAAGCCGGGCATTTCCGCCTCCAGCTTCCCGTGCCATTCGCGCATGTCGTCGTCGCTGAACCCGAGATCGCGCAGAATCCCGACGAATTGTTCCGGGGAAGTGACCGCGCCGATCAGGTCGTTTCCGCCGCCGAGCATGGAGAGGATGACCCGGCGCTGTTTCTCCAGCCCGGCGATCAGCCCGTTGATTTCGCCGAGGCGGCGTTCGAGAATTTCGGCGGGAACCGGGTCCGCGCGGCGGCTTTCGAGCAATTTTTTGATCGCCTTAAGCGGCATTCCGGTCCGCCGGTAACTGCAGATCGTCTGAAGTTTTTTGTAATCCGCCTCGGAATAGACGCGGTATCCGCTCTCGGTGCGCTCCGACGGAGACAGCAGCCCGACCGAGTGGTAGTAAAGCAAGGCGGTCCGCGACAGGCCGAACGCCTTCCCGAGTTCCGAGATCCGATATGTTTTGTTCATCATTCACCCCCCGGAGGGCGGTCCGGCGGCGAACTCCGATTCACCGCCGGGCCGGACCGTTACCGGATTACTTTGACGCCGCCCGAATCCGCGAAATCTCCGCGGCCGGAAGGTTCAGCCATTCCAGAAACGCCTGGTGATCTTCCGGATGGCGCTCCTCCAGCAACGCATGGAATTTCCGCATCCGGGTTTCATCGAGCCCGATGTCTTTCAACACCATCACAAACTTGTCCTTCGTCATTTTCAGTGACTCCTGTTTTTGATTGACTTGAGATACCTTTGCCATGGCATGACACTACTATAAACCGTAAAGCGGTAGACGGGTCAACCCGGATTTGAAAAAAAAACGTTTTTTCCAGATACCACACAAATCCGGGTAACAGTCCCAAACCACAGTAGTGTCGCAATTTGATTTCACGGGTTGGCGTGGTACATTATCCCATTGCGAACAACAAGGAGCCCGGACCATGCAGATCAATATTTCCCCATGCGGCCTGGTCTGTTCTCGGTGCGACGCTTACCGCGCCACGCAGGAGAACAGCCCGGAGAAACTCGAACTCGTCGCCGCCGACTGGCGCAAACGCTATCATTGCGACGACATCAGAGCCGAACTCATTCCCTGCGACGGCTGCATGACCGAGGGCGGGCGCAAGTGTTATCACTGCGAACACTCCTGCCCGATCCGCCCGTGCGCGGTGGAGAAAGGCGTGAAGATTTGCTCCGAATGCCCGGAGTATCCCTGCGGCAAGCTCAAGGAGTTTTTCTCTTACGTGCCGGAACCGCAGTCCGGCGCGATGCAAAAGATGCTCGAATCCATCGCCGAAGTCGAGTCGAAGATGCATTCGGCATTCTGAAAAGCGCATGAGGACGGAATCGCCCGGCGAAACCGGTATCGCCACGATACCGGCAAGCCGTCGGCGTCACTTCGGACTCCCCGTCCTCAAAACTCGATCGGGGTGAACTTCACGGGGTGGGAGACATTGACCTTCTCGCCCGCTTTGATCTGGTCGAGGGCGGTGACGATGTTGGCGGTCCACTGGTCGATGATGTCCCTGACGGCGCCGTAAACCAGGAATTCCTTGGCGTTGAAGAAGGCGACGCGCCCCTTCTCACGGTCGGCGAAAACCGCCAGAATCCTGCCCGTTTCGGAATCGCGCAGAATGGATTCCATCGCAACGGCTCCGCCGGTATTCTCGGAAACCCCTTTCATCCCGAGTTTCACCGGCAGCAGGATGAGGCCGATCGGCGTCAGGCTGCCCAGGTTGGAAACCGCGCCCATAACCGGCTTGTTCGGCACCACCTGAACGATGGAGAATTCCAGCGCCAGGGTTCCGGGCCCCGGCTCTTTGACCAGTTTGAAATCGTGGCTCTTTGCGAAGGCCTCCGCAAAAGACTTCTGGGTGTAATCCGCCACGTATTTCATGTCGCTCTCGGTCGAAGCCACCAGGCGGCGGATGTTCTGCTTCGCCCACCAGGACTGTTCGAGCTGAGTGGGGGAAATCTCGACTTCGACAATGATTTTATCGTATTTGCGGATCTGTTCGGGGTCGCCCCAGGCGCGATGGGGACCGTCGTCTTCCGAGTACGCCTTCATCAGTTTCGCATACTCCGGCGGAATGACGACCGTCTGGTCCGACTGGGACGAGCGGCAGCCGGACAACCCGGCGATAACAATAACTCCGGCGGCAAGGCACAAGGCTGCGTTCAGCCGTCTGACCGACATCATATTCACTTCTCTCCGATTGAGATGCGACACGGGTTCCGGACTCGAAAGGCGGCTCCGGACGGCGGGAGGCCATCCGGGCCGCGGCTCCGGTCAGCGACCGGCGAGCGCTTTCAGCGCGCCGTCGTAATCGGGCTCAGTGACGATGTCGGAAACCATCTCGGAGTAGATGACGTTCCCGGCCGGGTCGACGATCACCACCGAACGGGCGAGGAGTCCGCTCAGCGGGCCGTCGGTCATCAGCACGCCGTAATCTTTGCCGAAGGTCGAGGCGTAGTGGAAGTCGGAGAGCGTCTTCACGTGGTCGATCCCCTCGGCGGCGCAAAAGCGGCCCTGCGCGAACGGCAGGTCCTTGGAGATGCACAGCACCAGCGTGTTGTCCATCTTCGCCGCAAGTTCGTTGAATTTGCGCACCGACATGGCGCAAACCCCGGTGTCGATGCTCGGGAAGATGTTCAGCAGAAGATATTTGCCTTTTCCGTCCGCCAGCGTGAAGCGGCCAAGATCGCCCGCGGTCAGGCTGAAGTCCGGCGCTTTGACGCCCGGTTTCACGAAAGACCCGGCGACGCTCACCGGATTACCCTGAAATTTCGTTGTGTTTGCCATAATAAAGTTCCTCTTCCTCTTTCTGTTTGGGTTCGTCGGTCCGCCGGTCACGCCGAACGGGCCTCCTTTAACTTACCCGCATTCGCCGGAAAAGTCAAGGTGACTTCCCATCGATTCATTCGTCCTGTTGTCCGGATTGGAAAGGGGGTAAGACGTGCGACGGAACTTTTGAGTCGATTGCAATGGCAAATTTCCGGAAATCGGAAAGATTCCGGCATTTTCACTTGACCACGCGATCATCGCAGAGTATGATAAGGCATAGATCGTCATCGACTGCAATTGGGGGGAAAACATGAACAGTCAATGTGTCACGGAAGAAATCAGACCGGTGGACGAATGCGATTTCGAAGAGATGTACCACATCATCAACGACGCTGCGTCCGCGTACAAGGGAATCATTCCCGCCGACCGCTGGCATGAGCCGTACATGCCGGGCGAGGAACTCCGCGCCGAAATCGAGAGCGGGGTCGAATTCACCGGCCTCTACGAAGACGGCCGCCTGACGGGAGTGATGGGAATTCAGGACAAGGGAGAGGTCGAGCTGATCCGCCACGCCTACGTCCGGACGCTGCGCCGGAACAGCGGAATCGGCGGCAAGCTGCTCGAACGTCTCTGCGCCGAATGCCGGAAACCGATCCTGATCGGGACCTGGACCGATGCGGTGTGGGCGATCCGCTTCTACGAGAAGCACGGATTCCGCCGCGTCCACGACACCGAGCGCAAGAACAAGCTGCTGCGCCGGTTCTGGAACATTCCGGAGCGCCAGGTCGAAACCTCGGTGGTGCTGGAAGATTCGAGAAATCCCTATCGCGGCATCTGATTCGGCGTGAAGCCCTTACCGCTTCCGGCGCTGCAGGAAGCGATTGAGGGCGTCGGCGAACACGATCCGTTGCCGGTCGGAGAAGGGAGGCGGCCCGCCGGTCACCTCCCCGCCGCCGCGCAACTCTTCGAGGAGTTCGCGCATCGCCAGCGCGTTCTTGATGTAGGCGGGGGTGAAGAATTCGCCGCGCAGATTCAACACTTCGGCGCCCTTCTCAATCGCCCGGTCCGCCAGCGGAATGTCCGCGGTCACCACAAGATCGCCCGCTTCGGCATGGTCGGCGATCCAGTCATCGGCGCCGTTGAACGCGCCTCCGGCGGCGATCGTTTTTACGAACGCCGACACCGGCAGCCGCGGCGCCTGCGCCGCGACGAAGAAGGTCTCGCACGATTCCCGTTCGGCGACCCGCAGCAGCAGCTCTTTCAGCGGACGCGGCAGGGCGTCGCAGTCGGCGAAAATTTTCATCGGGACTGCTTCCCCGGCGATTTTGCCGCGATTTTTTCGCAGGAAGTCTTTTCGCCGCGCGCGTGGTGCTTGCTTCGGCACGCTTCGCAGTTGCCGTGATTGGCGCACCCCGGCCAGGTGCAGGGGCAGGCTTGATTGCGTTCACTCATGATCCAGTATCTCCCGGTAAATAGCCAGCATCTCTTCTGAAAAACAGCAGAAAATCACTTCGTGCGGGAGCGCCCTCGTCCACGCCCGGACGGTAGAGACGGCAATCATTGCCGCCTCCCGCTTCGGGTAGCCGTAGACGCCGGTGCTGATGCCGGAGAAGGCGAGCGTAACGCAGCCCGCTTCGTCCGCCAGCGCCAGCGAGTTGAAATAGCACCCGCGCAACAGCTCCGCTTCGCCGCGCATCCCGCCGTGCCAGACCGGGCCCGGCGTGTGAATGACATGGCGGGCGGGGAGCCGGAACCCCGGCGTGATCCGCGCCTCTCCGGTCCGGCAGCCGCCGAACGCGCGGCAGGCCTCGAGAAGTTCCGGCCCGGCGGCGCGATGAATCGCGCCGTCCACGCCGCCACCGCCCAGCAGCGAACAGTTCGCCGCGTTGACGATGGCGTCAACCCGGAGCGTGGTGATATCGTCTTTGATTGCCTGAAGTTTCATGATGGGAACATAGCACCGATTTCGCATCCGTCAAGCGCGGAAGCGGAATTTCCCCCGGCGTTTTCCCATCATTGAGGAAACATCCTCCGCAGAAGTCATGAACATGGCGGGTTGTAAATTTCACCGGATGATGATATAGTTTTGCCGGTTCCCAATGCCGCAGAACGATGATCCGGGAAATGGCCGGATTTTGCGACGAAACAATTGAAATGAATGCATCGACAAGGGGTTCGACGCAAAAAATCCCCCGAAAGAGAGACGGCAAATGATTTCCGGAAATTCTTACGCGAAAAAGGTTTGTATCTGCCCCAACTGTTTCCCCGGCTGCGAATTCGACGAGGTGGTACGGCAGAGTGTGCGGGCCGGAATCCACCGGGTGTCTTTGCGGGCGGTCGAGGATGAACGGAACCACCTCTCCTCCTGGAAGGAACTGCTGAAGCGCAGCCGGGTCGAAATCCCGATGGCGGAGGTGCTGATCGGGGAACCCGGTTCGGCACGGACGGCGCGGCGCGCGATCGACCTTTGCGTCGAACTGAACGTGCCGCTGCTGAACATCGCCATCGCCCCGCCGCCGGAAACCGAAGACGAAAGACGCAACGCCTGTTCGCTCCTCCGCGATTGCGCGCAACACGCGGATGCCGCCGGAATCCGGCTTTCGCTGGAAACCTATCGCGGAATGACGCACGACGGGGCGGAATGCCTGCGCACACTGGACCGGGTCGGCGAAGCCAACCTCGGGATCAACTACGACACCGGCAACGTACTGCGGTTCACCGAGCTTTCCGGCGCGGAGATGGCGGAGGACCTGCGGCTGCTCGGCGGGTGTCTGCGGGCCATGCACCTCAAGGATTACTGCCGGAGAACCTCGCAAATCGTGATTCCGGGCCGGGGGGAGATGGATCTCCCCGCGATCCTGCGGACGCTGGATGAAATGAATTTTTCCGGCGTTTTCGGCCTCGACCTGGAACCCTCCGCCGCGGTCACGGTTGAGGACCATTTCCTGGCGTTGCAGGAAACGCTGCGCAATCTCGAAACGTTCTAGGGGCAGCGCTTTTTTCCAAAGAAACCGACGGAGACATCCGATGAAAAAAGGAACCATCACTGGTTTGGCGGTTGCAACAGCAATCGTGGCAACGGTCGTTTTTCTGCATTTATCCCTGCTGACGATCTACTACCGATACCATACGCCGGCTCAGAAAACCGAGATGGGAAATGCGAACGTCATATCATTCCCCACAAGCGACTGGATAACGCTGTCCGGACGGATGCCTCTTATCGAAGCCGACGTCATAACGGCATGGCTTTTCGAGATCATTCCGGCGGAGCCGCAATATGAAGGGAGCCGCCAATATCTCCTGTCCAAGATCAGCTTCGAAGCGTATTCCGATGCCGAAAAAAAGTGGCTGTTGCTTTCAGAGGATATTGCGCCGAAACAATTTCAATTTCAAATACCGGAATCGCCAGACAAACCGTATTATAGTACGGAGATAAAAATTCCAGCCAAGTTGTTATCCTGTCAAAAAATCAGAATCAAGCTGGTGCTCGTCATCAAAGATGCAACCAATCACACCGAAACCGAAAAGGAGGTGGAGTTTATCCACGACATCAAAATAACGAGAGAATGCAGCAATTTTATCATGGATACCATGGGCAGCGCGTAACGGCATCAGGCATCATACCGGTTATCGTACGTAATCATGAATGAAGTTTTCTGCAACTGCAAGGAGTCGTGATGAAAAGAAAATGGATTCTTTTGTGCGTAACAGCAGCGCTGGCAATCATCTTCTTTTTTGAAGTCTATCTGTTTTTGGAACTTGAAAAAGAATATTCATTCATCAGCGGCAGAAATCGTCTGCAAAGCGAGGTAAAACCCCTCACGATCTGCCTGTCCCGATACCTGAACGGCAAAGAGATTGACAAATCAGTCGATGACATCATATCCTGTGACTCTTCGTTGGAATTGAAAAAAGTGTTCGATGACGGCAAACTGATCATCCTGAAGAGCAGAAGAATTGACGGCTATCATTTCTCATTCGATCTTTTGATCGGACTGGATTTTAATTCGCCGGATTCTCCCCGCTATCTGATTGCCGCACATGATTATAGCAACGGGGCGTTTATGATTTTTCAAGAAGATCTCCCTGCGTCGAACCTGTTCGAAACCATAAAGAATATGATCGGTGCGCCAAAGACCGACAGCAAAGGCACAGGAACAACGCCTCGTCTTTAGGACGATTTAACCTTGTTGCAAATTGCAAAACCAACTAAGAAAACCGGATTCGGCAACGTCTTGTTTTGCAGAATGAGTCGCCTGCGAATCCCCGATCATTGCATGAGACATAATCGGATGAACCAATGAAAGCCGGGAAATGAATCCGTTGCCGTTGCGATTTCTGCTCTTTTTTCTTGTTCTCGCCGGAACGCTGTGCGCTTCGCCGGCAAAACCGGCGCTTGAATTCGAACCGGGCGGCGACGCCGATGTCATCAACGTCAAGCTGACCGTCCGCGAACTTGCCGTATCCAACCAGCCCGACACATTCGAAAACCTGCCTCAAAGTTCCTCGGAACGGCAAACCCAAGTCGTCCCTTTTCTGCCGAAGGAACAAACCGCGAACGAAAATGTCAAAAAAGAGGCCGAGCGCTTTTTCGCCGAATACGAAATTCTGACCAAGTCGAAATCCGCGACATTGGAGGAGCGCGGCGCCAGGCTTGACGCCGCCCTGGCGCTCGCCCCCGGCAATCCGGATTACCGTTATGCCGAAATCAAGCTTGCCGCCGAACGGATCAAAGGAATGCGCAAGGAGGACCGCATCCGGGAGTGGCCGCAACAATGGGAACGGTGCCGGAAATTCCGGGACGAATTTCCGACGTTTCGACGCAGCGTTACCTATGTGAATGACGTCCTGCCGGGCCTCAACCGGCGCGACAGCGGCGAAGCGGAAATCGCGGAGCCGATTCTGGAGCAAATGCGTTCCTATGCGGAGCGGGAACTCCGTTTGTGGCACCCCTGCTCCCCCGAGGATGGGATCGATACATTGACGGAATTGTTTCATTACGGCCATTTAGTCGCTCAGAATTACGACTATAACTACATTTCATTCCGGAAGTGCCTGTTCGCTCAATTGAAAAGTCAATACGCGTTTTTTCAGGCAGCGGAAGCGCTGGCGAAAAAGAATCCGGAGCTATTGATGAAAATCGACAATGAAATTGACAATCAGGGACATAACAAAGCAACGGATCTGACCAAATCTTACACCCTCTTTCCGGTGGAAAACAAACTTGCGGTGATCGAAGAATATCTGAATTCGATTGAGTTGAATATATTCATCCTGACAGGAGAAAACAGTTCCCTGGACATGTTTCAGCGCCAGGCCTTACAGCTTCGCTATATGCAGAGAATCTGCATGGCCAACAAAAATAAAGCAGTGATTTCCAAAATCCTCGCTGAATATTTCACGGAACAGGAAAAACGGTTCCCCGGCAGCATGGACCTGCCGAATAAGCCCGAGCACTGGAAAAGCGGCGGCAAGGTCGGCCTCTCGTCTCAGATGGATAACTACGTCACGTCTCTTACCAATACCACGATCTTCCGCGATGAAATGCGTAAGTACCGAGAAGAGAATCGCAAATTCTCTCCGTGGGCAAGATTCGAGGACGCCGCCAAACGCAAAGATCTGGAGCAGATCCTCCAACGCGACGTCCCGGTCATGCGGTCCAGCAATTACGATCGGATCTGCAAAAACAGAACCGGCAACCTTTACGGCACAGTGGCCGACAGCTTGTTCGACCGAAAAGGAGATTTCAAAAACAATATTGCCCGGAAACTCTTTGACGCCGCAAACGCCGATTTCACAATTCAAACCCTTACCTATGAAGAACAATGCAGCGGGCTCCTGACTTCCTGCGACATTGAAGTTCTGGTGGGGGCCGCCCGCCATGAAACGGAAACTGCGTTGCTGTTCCGGATCAAAAACGACTCCTTTTTGCATCTGGCGTTTCTCCGGGACGACGGTACCGTTTCTTCGCAGGCAAAAACGCCCGTACAGGCCGGATCATTCGCGGGCCGGAGTGATCTGATCGCCCGCCAGCCGGCTCCGGTGACGTTCGACGGCAATTCGGTTGCGATTGCAGACACATCCGGCACGATCCATCTGTTCAACCGCGCCAGGCAACGCTGGGAACGGTTCGAGGACGCCGCACCGACGACCGCGGTTTCGATCGCGCTGGACCGGGACCGGATCTGGATTTTATGCGGCGGAAATCGGTTTAAAGCCGATTTCTGTACGCTGATTTCGCTTTCTCCGGAAAACGGGACGCGTAAAATTTATTTCAGCACCGCCCGTTCCGACAAGCAGAACGAACTGGAGTCGCTCGCGATTCAGGAGCTCAATTCACTGACCCGGCTGAACGGGAAACTTTATTTCACCGTGACCACCCGCTCCAATACAATGGTTTATGAGCTTGACCCGCAAAGCGGGGTATTCACCCAGATCGTCAAGTTCCCTTTTACCGGAAGCGGAATCGACCAGCTCTGGCGGCAGGGAGACCGGCTTTATTGTTTTACCATGGCGCACGGGGAACGGATTTACCGGATTCATCCCGATTCCAGACGGGCGGAGTGGCTGTTCAACCAGAGCGGGTCGCGTTATCAATTCGACTCTCCCGATGCAAAACCGGTCACGATGCGGGGAAGATGGCAGATGAATGCGCCCTGGCGGTTTCAGGGGGATCTGCTTTACAGCGGATATGACACGCCGGGAGTCATCCGTTTGGATGATCCGGAAAAATCCCCGCTCTTGCTGCTGCCGGGCTGCGCTTACCTGTTCGATCTTGGCGACCGGATGCTTTTCCTGGGACGGCAACGGTTTTTCATCGTGAAAATGAAAGAAGAGGCAAAGTGAAATACGGATTTGTTTTGTTGCTGTTTGCGTTCGGCCCGCTCTCATTGTCCGCCGGGTCGGAAGAAGCGAAGCGGTTCTTCGCCGAATACCAGGCCCAGACCTCCTTGGAGGTCAAGAAGGAGAAACTGGACGCCGCCCTCGCGCTCGACCCGACGAATGAATACTACCGGTATGAAGAAGTGGAATTTTATTCCTCCTTCTGTTACAGCAGAAATTGGGACACCTGGATCGCCAATGCGAGAGAGCAGCTCCGGCTGACAAAAAAATTTCATGCGGATTTTCCGAATTACCGGAACAACGACTGGAACCGGAAGTTGGTCTTCGCATTTCATCGGGTGTTCCAGCGGCAGCCGTTCCGGCATCTTTATGGGCGAACCAATCCGCCGACGGCAAAACAGGCGAAGGAGATGGCGGAGCTGTGCGACGAACTGCGCCCGCTGACGCGCATGGAGGAGGAAAGAATCTGGTATTCATACGACCTTGCCGACGGGATTTCCTCCCGGAAGGAGCTTCAGAATTACGCGGCCGTGGTCTACCACTACAGCCGGATGGAGTTTTACGGCAGCCAGGAACGCTTCTGGCAGGAACGCCTGAAAGGGTACTCCCGGCTTCTGGACGGCCTGGAGGAATTCGTCCGAAACCACCCGGAGGAAAGAAAAAAAGCGGAAGAGATCGGAACATTCGACTGGTTCGACGACATGGCGCTGCCCGACGGCGATATCCAGACCGACGACGCGGTGAGCATGCGCTGTCTCTCCGAAGAGATCGACCCGCTGCTGGCGCGTATGGAGCAATCGACCTTCCCGGGCATTCGGTCGATCGCGACCCGTTTCCGCCTGTACCAGGCCCTCGTGCAGGCTCCGCGAAACCGGGAATCCGCACTCCAAGTCCTGGAGGAGTTTCTGAAGAAACATCCGGACGGCGATTGGCTGAACGACCGACACTGGAACAACACGAGAAACAGCATGTTCACATTTTCCAACTGGTGGATACGAACTTCGCATCTCGCCAGGCGGCTCGAAGAATATGATCAGCAGCGCAGGACCCGCTCCTTTGCGGAAGTCGTGCAGGCTCTTTTCCTGAAAGACGACTGGGCCGGGTTGATTTCCCGCGCCGACGAAATGCGCGAGGTGCAAAAACGCCGGATCGCCGAGTTGAAAATGGACAATTTGTATTCGAATATCGCCTCCACCTTCTCGGAGTCCCGGAAGCTCCCCGATGCGGCGTGGCGGTTCTTCGAGCGGATGAACGCCGACTTCAGGATCGAATCCCGGAGTTTCGCCGAGCTGTTCGGCTCCCGCGAACCGCTTCAGGCGATCGGGGTGTGCCGGCGCGGAGACTCCGTATTCCTGCTCCTGGCGGGAAAGGACACCCTTTCCCTCGGAGTCTGGGACATCCGGCTGACCCGGGAAACGTTACACCCTCTCTCGCCGCCGTCGGCATTCGACGGACTTTATTCCGGCAATCTCGGTGCGGAAAACCTTGCACCGTGGGACTGCAACGGCAGCCTCGCGGCAATCGCACTCAAGAACGGGGATCTGCTGCTGTATGATCTGGAAAGAAAACGGGAGCATACCCTGCCGGATGTTCTACCCGCACCGGCACGCGGGGTTGCCATTGCGGGGAACAAGGTGTATGCGCTTTGCGGTCAGAAGGGGACAAGCAAACAGAATTTTCTGATCTCCTGCAATTTTTCAGGCGAAGATTACCAGATTCACTTCTCCAATGTCCGCAGCGAGAAAAAGAATGAATTGGAGCGTGAGTTCGGGGAAGTCGATTCTCTTTTCGCCCGGAACGACAACGAACTGATTTTTCTGCTCTGTACGGGAAAAGTGAAAGTGTTCCGCTATCGAATCGACGCGGACCGGTTTGAAGTTGTCTGCGAACTGGGAGAAACGCCCTTTCATAACCGGATGTACCGGGATGACGGAGTTTTCTATGCGCAGACCGACGGACATGGATTTCTGATTTATCAAGTCGATCCGGAAAAGAGCCGGGCCGACTGCATCCTGATGCAGGACTACCGCCCCAAAGGAATCCAAGCTCCGTTCTGCAACAGCTGGATGGTTCAGGGGCCGTTCGCCCGCCAAGGCGACCTTCTGTTCGGCGCCGGACTCTGGGCGACGACGGCGGTCAACCTGAACGATCCGGCAAAATCGCCGCAGCTGTTCCTGCCGCGGGCCGGATTTCTGATTTCCGGCCGAAACGGTGCGGTGATCTATTTCTGCGGATTCCGTTATTTTGAAGTCGCCGGAAGAACCGGCGCATGTCTCAAATAGAGTTCGCCCTGCTCCCCGATCTCAATTGCCCTGATGGTCTGAGAAGGATTTTTTCTCTTTCCCATCCATGATTTTGATCTGCGGATTACCGGCACAGACATCTTCGGCGTTGATCGCAACCCCGGACTCACCATCGCCATAATCAACGGTCAGAACAGCGATTTTACCTTCCGCGCTGTATCCCATCTCTTTTCCCCAACCGCTTTTGAGATCGGATTCCGGCAAACCAAGCTGTGTGATCCGGCGGGGGAACTCATTGTGTTCCCGATAATAATTCAGCAAGTTGCGCTTTATTCTTTGGGTGTTGGAGGCTGTATGCACGTAACGCCATTCCTGATCGGAGATGACAAGAACGCAGATTGTCGTAACCAGCAGGACCACAAGCAGGATGGACACCAGCCGATGCTTCCCGACCCATGCCCCTGCTTTTCTGAACGAGTCCTTCATCCCTCCCATCTCCTCTATTGAGTTATCTCCAGGGATCGGTGATGATTTCCGTGAAAAATCGAATCCAGAAACTATCGTTCAAATGTCTTTCTTCGTGCATGATGTGCGTCAATACCGTTTCGACGGCCGCTCGTCTCTGCCGCGCACTGAAAAGAGAAGAAGAAGGGGCGCGCCAATCGTCGTTGCACACACTCCGGGAGAAGCCGCAAATATCTACCAGCCAGGCGCTTTTTTCAAACGTCATCTTTCCGGAATACGTTTCGTCCAATGCCGTCTTCAGAAAAAGGAAACTATCGCGGTTGATCAGTTTCCCAACAAGCGTTTCCACAATTGTGTGGTTTCCGGGGAATGCATCTTCTTCTCTGGCCGGACGAAACTGCTCCAGCGCGAAAAACAGAATCTCTTTCAAACTCTCCTGTATGACAGGGAGACAACCGCCGTTCTCCAACTGCGCGTGATAGTGTTCATACCACCAGAGAAAATCGTCCAGAGCATCGACAATGCCGGAACCCTCGTTGCGTTCCACTTTTACGCGCAGGAGACGGAGGAAAACGGGAGCAAAGTAAAGGCATTCCCGATACTCTCCCGCTGGCAGGGACGCCTGAAAGACGGATTGAAAATCCGTGCCGGTCAAATCAGCATCGTCTTTTCGAAGGATCGCCTTCAGCTCCTCCTCTTCGAAATCGGAAAATGGATCGCTGAACCTGGCAGGTCGGGGCACATTGAGTTTTTCCACTTTCCTCCGCCTTTCAGAATCTTCGTTTGCCGATCAATGATATCCCGGTGAGAACCGCACGGTTACTTTTTGTTCAGGTAAATGCCGATGTTGGAGCCGACCGGGCGCTGATAGCCGTCGGCGGTGTGGCGGGTGACGACAACGGGTTTCCGCGCCTTCGCATCCCAGTAGCAGAGCGTCGCGGAACCGCCGCCGTCCATATTGATCGCGTCGCTGGCTCCGGCGTCTTTGAGGATTCCGGCGGTTTCGAGGCCGGTCGCGCCGAGGCTCCAATCCTTCTGGCGGCCGTCGATGGTGAGGAGGTAGAGGTAACGGCGGTCTTTGGAGAGACCGTAGGCGCAGCGGGGATTCAACGCCTTCTCATAACCGCCGCCTTCGAGAAGTTCGCCGCCGCGCAGGATGATGGCGAATCCGGAAGCGGCGAGCCGAATCTTCTTATAATCCGCCTCGGGAACTTCCGTGACGATATCCACCTTGCCGTTTTCATAGACCACGAAAACCGCCTTGTGCGGCTTGGTGTCGCAAATCACTTCTCCGTTGAGAATTCCGATTCCAGCGGGGTGGGCGTACTGATGCGTGTAGGGCGGAGTCCACGGCCACCAGGGAGCGGAATTGGCGGCAACGATCATATCGAGCCCGCGGCCGCCCTCCTTTTCCGACGCACGGCAATTGAGCATGAAGTCGCCGGTACGAATCCGCTTCGTGCAGATCGCCACCTTTTTCTCGTAATCCGGCATGGGCTTTCCCCAATCGGAATCGCGGCCGGTGCCGGTGAACTCCAGCCCCGGCGTGGCGAGGTCGATGCGCATCAGGGAGATTTTCATCAGGCGCGGCTGATCGGTTTCCAGCTTGACCAGCTTGGCGCCGGTCTGGACATCCTGCGCCTTGTTCCAGTCGATTTCGAATGCGCCGAGCAGGACGCCGCCAAGAAGCGCAACGGTCAACAACAATATCTTCCGCATGAAAAAATCCCCCGTTCCGGTAATTGTATGATATTCCCACCCCGAACCAGACTATATCACTCCCGCAAAGGATTTTCAAATCGATTCCTGTACATGAAAGGCTTGCGGAAGTTCCGGATTTGCATTCTTCGCTGAAATGAAGTACATTATTCTTCACGTCCGGCAATGCCCACCGGAAAAACACAACCAATGTCAGTGGAGGAGTGGACGATGAAGAATCTGATTTTCCGGCTGGCCGCTGCCCTCGTTTCGCTGCTTCTGCCCGGTTGCTCGACCGGGAAATCCACCGCGGCTATCCCCGCGGTCACCCCCTTCTCGGCCGAACGCTACATGGGCGTCTGGTACGAAATCGCCCGCCTCCCGCACCGGTTCGAGCGCAACCTCGACAATGTCTCCGCCACCTACGCGCTGCGGGAAGACGGCCGGGTCGATGTCCTCAACCGCGGCTTCCGCGATGGGAAGGAACGGCAGGCGAAAGGAATCGCCGTCTTCAAAGGCAGCCCTGAAGTCGGCGAACTCGAAGTCTCCTTCTTCCGCCCCTTCTACGCGGAATACCGGATCATCGCGCTGGAAAGCGATTACTCCAGCGCCATCGTCACCTCGTCCACCGACAATTACCTGTGGATTCTCGCCCGGACGCCGCGGCTCCCGAAAGAAGTCCTCAACCGCTACCTCGACCGGATTCGCGCCTGGGGCTTCGACCTCGGCAGCATCGAGTATCCCCGGCAGGACGCCGCCACCCTGCCCTGACGAAGCGCGAAGGCCGTGCGTGACCGACAACCTGTACCCGGCACCGGCACCCTGCCGGTCGGGTTCCAAGGGCGAAGCGCCTTGGCCGC
>CAYSZM010000064.1:0-19376 GCA_964435365.1 uncultured Victivallis sp.
CGACAAGGCGCTCGGCGGATCCGACCTCAGTCTGCTCTACGTGCTCCTCGGCGGGGTGATCCTGCTCTACTGGGTGCGGGCGTTTTTCTTCTACAGCTGCAACTATCTCACGTACTATCCGATCCACCGGATGCTGCTCGATTTGCGGGTGAAGCTCTTCCGCCACCTCCAGAGCCTGTCGCTGCGTTTCTACCAGGAGTACCGGACCGGCAAGCTGATCTCGAACATCCTGACCGACGTTGCCGCGCTCCAGTCGATGTTTTCGACGGTGGTCGTCGGCATCGCGTCGAACCTCTTCGCGCTGATCTTCGTCGGCATCATGCTGGTGGTGCTGAGTCCGACGCTGTCGCTCATCTGTCTGGTGGTGCTGCCGGTGGTTTATCTGGTGTTTTCGCGGTTCCGCAAGATCCTGCGGGAGCGGTCGATGGTGCTGCGCGAACATATGTCCGAAGTCTCCGCCAACCTCGCCGAGGTGATCAACGGCATCAAGGTGGTGAAGTCGTTCGGCATGGAGAAATCCGAGAACCGCAACTTCATGGAGCGGCTCAAGCCCACCTTCGACATGTCGCTCAAGCTGTCGATGCGCGGCTTCACGCTCAACATCGTGATGGACCAGATTTCGATCTACACCTCGGTCGCCGTGCTCGGTTTCGGCGGTTACATGGTGTCGCAGGGGCGGATGACGCTCGGCGAACTGGTCGCCTTTTACACTTACATGCAGATGTTCTTCGGGCCGGTGGTTCAGCTGACCGGTTTCGCCCCGGCGATCAGCGAGGGCGCGGTCAGCGCGGAACGGCTGCTGACGCTGATGGAGCAGGTCCCTGAAATCAAGGAGCGCGAGCACCCGGTCCATCTCTATCACGCCAAGGGGCAGCTCCGTTTCGAATCGGTCTCCTTCGGCTATGCGCCGGACCGGATGGTGCTTCAGGAGTTCACCCTCGACGTGGAGCCGGGGCTCAAGGTGGCGCTGGTCGGGCCTTCCGGCTCGGGCAAGTCGACCATCGCCAGTCTCCTGATGCGCTTCTTCGACGTGACCAACGGCCGGATTCTGCTCGACGGCGAAGACATCCGCGACCTGTCGCTCGATTCGCTGCGCCGCAACGTCGGTATCGTGCTCCAGGAGTCGTTCCTCTTCTCCGGGACGATCGAGGAGAATATCCGCTACGGCAAGCAGGAGAGCAGCTTCGAGTCGGTGGTGGAGGCCGCCAAGATGGCCAACGCCTACGAATTCATCCGGGACCTGCCGAACGGCTTCAAAACCGAGGTCGGCGAGAACGGCGTGTCGCTCTCAGGCGGGCAGAAGCAGCGGATCGCCATCGCGCGGACGGTGCTGCACAACCCCGCGGTGCTGATTCTCGACGAAGCGACCAGCGCGCTCGACACCATCTCCGAGGCGGTCGTCCAGCAGGCGCTGGACAAGCTGATGGCGGACCGTACCACCATCATCATCGCCCACCGGCTCTCCACCGTGCGCAACGCCGACCGGATCGTCGTCCTGAAGGACGGCCGCATCGCCCAGACCGGCCGCCACGAGGAGCTGCTCTGTCAGGACGGCCCGTACCGGCGGCTCTACGCGATGCAGCTCAAAGAGCAGACCGAGCAGGATTCGCCCAATTACGCGGCGGGCCGCTTCGGCCTCGCCGAAAAGGCGGAGGAGTAGCAAAATGGCGCGCAAGATAACCGAATTGCGGGGCAAGCTCCGGTTTCTGACCATCATCGGCTTCACGCTGGTGATTCTGGTCATCGCGGGGATTGTCGCGCTCTTTCTGCTCGATATCGAAGACGTGATTTATGCGCGCGGAAAGATCGCCTCAGAAATCACTTACGACATCATCGGACATATGGACGGCCGGGTGACCCGGCTGAATTTCGAAGAGGGCGACGACGTCAAGGCGGGCGAGGTGATCGCGCTCCTCGACACCATTCAGTACGACGAACAGCTCGTCCGCATCGACGCCGAACTGCGGGAGTACGAGGCTGAGCTCGAGGTGAAAAAGGCCGAACTCGCTGCGCTCAAGACCAATCCGCTCCCCAAGGAGCTCTGGTATGCCGAAACCAACCTCAAGGAGAGCGAGGACAAAGCCCAGCGCACGCAGGCGCGGGTGGACCGTTCGCGCCAGCTCTCCGTCAACAATGCGATTTCGAAGCGCGAGTTCGAAGACGCCGAAATCGAGAACATCAAGGCGCAGGGCGAACTCGACCGCGCCCGGGAGAACCTGTGCAAAGTCAAAAGCGGCCTCGGCGACCGCAACATCGAAAAGGCCCAGCGCGACATCGACCTGGTGCTCGCCAAGATCGCCGGGCGCCGCGAGGAGCGCAAGCTGGTCGAGCGCCGCATTTCCGACTGCCGCATCATCGCTCCGAACGACGGCCGGCTGGTGATCCTGCCGTGCAAATACACCCGCTATGTGGAGAAGGGGGCGGTCGCCGCGAAACTCTCCTCAGGCGAAACGGTCAAGGGGATCGCCTACGTCGACGAGAGCGTGGTGCGCAAGGTGCGGGGCGGCCAGGACGTCCGTATTTCGAGCGGCGTCTTCAACCGGCTCGAATACGGTTCCTTCTACGGTAAGGTGGACCGCATCTACGACACGCCGGTGCAGGAGGGGGGCAAGACCCAGTATCCGGTCGAAATTACGATCGACTCGCAGGGCCGTCCGCTCCGGCTGGGCTCCAGCGCCGATTTTGCGATCGTGGCCGGCCGCGAGCCGGTGATCTACACCATCCTCAACCTCACCAAAGAGCGCGACGAAGGCGAACGCCCGGCTTCCCGCTGATCTGTTTTTTCGATTTTTTCCTTTTTCCTCTTGACTTTTTGCCGGAGATCGGGTATAATATTCCTTGTATCGATGACCGATACACGAGTTGGTTGTATTTTTTTTAGTTTTGCTGTATCGAACGCCGATACAAGGGTCTCGCAATGGAAATGATGGAAAAAGCAAATAAGAGCGAACTGCTGTACGGCCGGTTGTGCCGGAGAATCGCCGGGATGGCGAACGGTTCTCCGTTTCCGACGATCCGGCAGCTGATGGCGGAATACGAGGTGAGCCAGTCAACGGTGACGCCGGCGGTGGCGTTGCTGAAGGAGCGCGGACTTCTTGAGGCGGTTCCGCGTCAGGGTCTGTTCGTCCGTCGCGAATCGCACCGGCCGGAGCTGTTGCTGCTTCAGCCCGGTTGGGCCGGGTCGACGAGCATGGTGTTGATTCGCCGTAAACTCGAGGACGCGGCGGCGAAACACGGGTTCCGGTTTCGGGTTGAGACGTTTGATTGCAACGAGGATATCTGCGAACATCTGAACGAGTACGCGGCGGATGTCATCATCCTGGACTCGATCACCAATGATCAGCTTACTCCGGTGCAGATTTTGCGGCTGATGCAGTCCGCCGCGCCGGTGATTCTGTGCAGTAACGCGGTTCCAGTCAGCCAGATTCGCTATGTCTGCGGCGACAATGCCGCCAGCGGAGTGCTGGCGGCGCGGTATCTCTCCAGCTGCGGACACCGGAAGCTCGGGCTGCTGTACTGCGAGCCGCATGTGCACACTCCCGAGACATTGATGCGGAGCTTTCAGTTCACCGCGGAAAGCTCCGGCTGCGAGGTGACGGTCCTCGACTGCGGAATGCGTCCGGGGGATCGACCCGAAGCGAAAATCCGGGAATTCGCCGACCGTTATGCTGCCGGGGAGTATGATTTTACCGCGCTTTTTGCGGTGTCGGACTCGGGAGCCGTCATTGCGCGGCGGGAGTTTCTGGCACAGGGAATCCGAATTCCGGAAGATCTCAGCATTCTCGGATTCGGGAACGTGATCGAGGCCGGAGAAGAAGATCTGACGACAATCGATACTCCGCGCGACCAGATCGCTGAGGCGGTTCTGGAGATGGCGTCGAATCTGCTTTCCCGCCGCGACGGGTTCAAAACCCAGATCGACATCATGCCGGAACTCGTGGAGAGAAGCACTGTGGAGAATACCGCGGTATTGCACCGATCCTAAAACTTCAAACAAGGAGATTGCTATGAACAAGAACAACGCATCCCGCCCTCGTTTCGTTGTGAAATCAAAATTCACATTAATCGAACTTTTAATTGTGATTGCGATTATCGCCATCCTCGCCTCGATGTTGCTCCCGGCCCTGAATCAGGCGCGGAATCGGGCAAAAGCGATTCAGTGCGTCAACCAGCTGAAAAACAACCTGTCGTCATTCCAGTTTTACGCCGCCGATTTCGGCGGGTGGATGCCGGTGAGGTCCACCGGCGCCGACAACTGGCCGCAGCTGTTGAGCGGAGCCAACACGGTTTGGCTTCCTTGTTCGAACTATTTCAAGTTCGGCGCGAAAAATAAATATCAGATTCTCTGTCCCTCGACGACTCAAACGCTGTCAGGGGACGGTTCGGTAACCGGTTCCGCGAACTATTACAAAGGCTATGGTGTGTATATGCCGGCGTGGGATTCCGCGTACCGTGCCGGTCAGAATTTCTGGCTTACCTGGAACAGCAAAATCTATTTCATCCAGAGCAACCGCATCCGGCAGGCCGCCAAATACGCGCATCTGGCCGACACCGGGTACATCATGGGAGCGCTCACCATCGACCGACTGAACCAGAATGTTCCACATTTTCGCTACAACAGCGTGGCGTCGAGCGGAATCGAAGGGGGCGTCTATCTGCGCCATTCCGGAATGGCCAACGTCGCCTGGCTGGACGGCCATGTCGTCGCCACCGGGTGCGGCAAGCTGAGCGAGCTCGGCATCTCCCATATCGACCGCGATTTCAAGCGCCACCAGATGCACATCGACTACGCGGACTGACGGATACGGGAACATCATGAATCAATTGTTGAAACACTTCTTTTCCCTTGCCGCCGCCGTTTCCACCGTGCTTGCCGCCGCCGCCGGAGGGGTTGAAATCCGGACGGCGGGGCCGGAGCGGCCGATGGTTTCCGCGGGGGCCGGAGCAAAGACGGTGAAAGTCGGTCTCGAAGGCAGCCTCTCCGGGCTGACCCTTCGCGGCGAAATCCGGAAGTGGGGCGAGAAGAAGATCGTCGGCAGAATCGCGCCGGTTCCGGCGAAACGCGAAACCGAGCTCTCGTTTGAGCTTGCGCAGCCCGGAATCTATCAGATCACGTTCCTGGCGGAGCGCGGCAAAGAAATCGCGGCGGAACGGGAGTGCAGCTATTCCGCGGTTCCGACGCTCACCGGCGGCCGTCCGGCGGAGATGGGGACCTGCACCCATTTCACCCAGGGGAAGGGGAGCATCCCGTACACCTTCGAGCTGCTCAAGCTGGCCGGATTCACCCGGATCCGCGACGACCTTTCCTGGAGCGGCATTGAGCCGAAGCCGGGCGAATACCGCATCCGCCCCGAGGCGGAACGCTTCATCGATGCCGCCAACCGGTACGGGATCAAACCGCTGCTGGTCACCGGCTACAACAACGACGCCTACCGCGGGAAATTCACCAAGGCCTTCGTCACCACTCCGGAGATGCGGGAGGCCTACGGCAACGCCGTCGCTTTCGCGGTGAAGCACTTCGGCGACCGCGTCGCCGAGTGGGAGTTGTGGAATGAACCGAATTCGGCCGACGCGGTCAAGGAGTACCTGCCGATGCTCGAGGCGGTCTACCCGAAAATCAAGGCGGTGCGACCGGAGGCGATTGTCATCTCCTGCGGCGGCGGCGGCGCGGGCGGCGGTCCCGGCGGAGCGATGATCGCGCCGATCGTCAAGGCGGGAGGCCTTGAGTTTCAGGACGGCTTCTCCATCCATCCCTACATGGCCCCGTATGAGCCGGATTTCGGCTACCGGGCGGACAACAGCCCGATTCCGGCGGTGAGCATCCCCGTCTTTTCCCGGCACCTGGCGAATTTCATCGAGAAGAATCCGAAAAAGGACGGTTCGAAATTGAAGCTCTACATCACCGAGCTCGGCTGGCCGGTGGAGTACGAGTCGTTCCGGGAACTCCCGGTGACCGAGGCGCTGCAGGCCGCGTATTTCGCCCGGACCTGCCTGCTGAATCGTGCCGGCGGCAACTTCCCGCTCTACTGGTACGACTTTCAGAACGACGGGCTCGACCGGCTGGAGAAGGAGCATAATTTCGGGCTGATCAATCTCGATTACTCCCCGAAACCGGCCTATCAGGCGGCGGCGACGTTCGCGTCATTGCTGGGCGACAGGCCGTTCGTCGGTTCGATTGTCGAGGGAACGGTCAAGGGAAACGGGTTCGACAAGGAGGCGCTCAAGAAGGGCGTCTGCAAAATCAACACCTACGGTTCTGGAAACGACGCCGTCACCGCACTCTGGTGCGCCGTTCCGTCGCTGCGCCGCTATCGGATCGAATTCAAACTGCCGCTTCCCTATGAGGAGGCCCGGCTGATCGACTGGCAGGGCGCCGAGCTGCCGATGCCGAAGAAGCTCGACGGCAACCGGGTGGATATGGACTTCTCCGCCTGGCCGAAATACATCGTCCGGAAATCCGGCAAATGAAACGCGGTCCCCGGCATTGCCGCTCCGCACAACATCACGTTTGACGAGGAATTCATGAAACAGCGTTTTCTTTTTGGCGCCATTCTGTGCCTGCTCGCCGCCGCCTGCCCGGTTATGGCGAAGCGGGTGGCGAGCGAAATCGGCGAGGCGAAATTCTCGCTGGTCCGCGACGCCCGCGACCTCACCCGTCTGCCGAAACTCCGGGTGGAAAACCGCTCCGGCGAGGCTGCCGAGTTCAAAGTGAAGAGCACGCTATCCGGCCGGAATGGGAAGGTGGAAGCGACTTGTGACAGAGTACTTACGGTTCCTGCGAAGAGCAGCTCCGAGATCGATCCCTTTGCCGGAAAGCTCTCCGCCGTCACCGGCCGGGTGGTGCTCTGCAAGTCCGAAATCAGCGGGAAGGGCGGAACGACCGAAATCGCCGGGATTTTCGGCGAGGCGAAGCCGGTTTCGCCCGCTTCCTGCGACATTTTCGGAATGAACGTCCACCTCGGACGCTACAATCCGGAGGTTCAATGGGAGTTGCTGAAAAAACTGTCGGAGGCGGGAATCACGCAGGTGCGCTGCAACTTCAGTTTCAGCGATCCCCGGGAAGCCAAAGACGAGCAGTTTCTCATACTCCGCGAAACAATACTCGGGCTCGAGGCGTTCGGAATTCGCCCCCTGGCGATGATCGGCTTTTTCCCCCGTTCCTTCTACGAAAGCCCCGACAAGCTCAAAATGGCCTGCGATTGGACCGAACTTGTCGGCCGCGAGTTCAAGGGCCGCGTCGATTACAACTACGGCAATGAGACCAACTCCGGCTGGGCCGGATTCGGTTCGGCGGCGGAGATGGCCGCGCTCAACAACGCGTTTGCCCTCGGTACCGCCAAGAGCGATCCCGACGCCGGAAAAGGCAGTTTCGGCATCGCCGAAGCGCTGGAGAATTATGTGGCCGAATTCATCAAGGCCAACGGGTTGCAATATCTAGATGCGATCTGCCTGCACCCCTATTCCGGCACTCCCGAGGCGGGCATCGCCAAGAGCGCCGCGGACCTGTCGCTCATCCGCGCCGCGGGCGGGAAACAGCAGGTCTGGCTGACCGAGGTCGGCTATCAGGTGGATGAAAACGGCAAGTTCAACGAAAAGACCGGCGAATTGACCGGCGTGGCCGGGTTCTCGCAGGAAAATCAGGCCCAGTTTCTGCCCCGACTCTATGTGCTCGGCAAGTCGTATGGAATCGACCGGATCTACTGGTATAATTTTTTCGGCCGTCACGACCCGGAAACTTTCTGGCTGCTCGAACCCGATCTGAAGCCGCGCCCGGCGTATCTCGCTTTGAAGGAGTGCTCCCGGCGGCTCAAGAATGCCGCGCCGATCGCTGGAACCGGATTTGTTGAACTGATTCAGCGTCACAGTTTTCGGCGTGCCGACGGCGCGACGCTGCTGGTCGCCTGGGCGCTGCGGGACAACGTCGCCGCCGATTTCCGGCTTCCCGCCGGAACGAAGGTGTTCGACCGCGAAGGCATGCCGGTCGCGTTGCCGGAGAACGGAATCCTCACCCTCGGCCACAGCCCGGTCTACATCGAGAATCCGCCGGACGCGGCGCTCTTCGACAAACAGGTGATTGCGTCCCCGATGGACAAGCGCAATTTCAGCCATCCGCTGTTCCGGTTCCCGGTCAAACCGGGGGCGACTGTCGATGTTCCCTTCGTCGTGTTCAACAGCTCCGGCAAAGCGGTCGAGGCGGCGGCGCAGGTCATCAGGACCATGCCGGAATGGCAGGTGGAACTGCCTGCCGTAATGACGGTTACGGCGGGGAAGACCGGGGCGGCGATGATCCGGCTCTCCGCTCCGGCGGATGCGGTCCCCGGAGTCGAATACGAATTCATCTTCGACGCGGGGATCGACGGATTCCGCCGCACGCTGCCGTACACGGTACGGGTGAAGACGGACGGGGTGTTCCCGTACCGGGCGATCCGGGATGCGGCGAAATCGGGTGACTACCCGATGTGGGATGCGATGGACGAGCGCAAGGCGGGCACCGGCAATCCGGAATTGACCGCCGCGTATGGTGCTGCGAAAATCGACGGCGATCTGTCGGAGTGGAAGCCGGAGGAGTTCGCCCCGATCGACCAGCGCTTTCAGTGGAGACTCCGCGATTGCGGAATCCCGATGACCGAAGACTGGAGCGGACAAGTGGCGTTCCGCTGGGATGACGCCAATCTTTACGCCGCGTTTCTGGTCGAGGACGACGACCTCTGCTTCAACGACCTGGTCAGCCGCGACTGGCGCGACAGCGACAATATGCGGCTCTTCGTCAGCAGCGTCTCCGACCCGGCGAAACGGGCGAAGAAGATCACCGCGGACGACCTGCTGCTCATCATGACCCCGACCGGAGTTGCGCGGACCGAAGGCCCGATGCTCAATGTCGCCTCGCTCGGCGGACTCGTCCGGACCGGCGTCGAAAAGCAGATCGCCATGAAGAGCCGGGTCTGGAAAAACGGCTATGTGCTCGAAATCGCCGTTCCGTCCGCGCTCTTCAACGCGAAGCTGGAGCCGGGCAAGGTGCTCGGCATGAACGTGATGGCGGATGATATCGACCGCGGTTTCCGGCAGCACGTCGGCATGACGTACTACCGGAACGACAACTACTGGAACAGCCCCGCCTCCCTCGGCGGCCTCAGGCTGGTGAAGTAGGTTTCATTCGAGCGAAAAACGGCATGGGGGCGGTTCCGGAAGGGCCGCCCCTTTTTCCTGCTTCGCTCCGATCCGTTTCTCCAGGCCGCGGCGGTAATCCGTTGCGATGGTTTCGAGATTGCGCATCTTTGCGACTTCTTCATGGAGAGAGTATTCTTCGAGGCGCGACAGGTCGAGGGTTCTCGGGATCGGCTGTTTGCGGATGGTGAAATTCCGTTCGGAAAAATGGGGCAGGTTTTCCGGAGCCAGGAACGTCGACCATTTCAACCCGGAGTCGGACAGTATGAGCGACGGGTAGCCCAGCATGGCCGCTTCGGCGACCACCAGACCGACACCGGCGGCCAGCAAGTATTCTCCGGCATGATCCTTGAGAAAAGTCCGGGTGTTCACCGCACCGATGAAGCATTCCGGGGGAAAATCGTATTTGCGGCACAGCCGCGCTGCGATTTCCCGCATTTGCCCTTCGTTTTTTCCGCTGCCCGCGATGTCGAATTTCAGGTTGTTCGCACGGCAGAATTCCAGAAATGCGATTAAATGCGGGTTCTTTCCCCTGCCGATCCGCGCGACGTAAATCGCTTTCTTCTGATTCCCGAAGCGCCAGGCGGGCGGCATGAAAGGGGCCGCGTTCGGAACGATTTCGACTTCCTCCGGCGACATTCTGTAGAAGACCCGAAGCCGCTCGGAGATGAATACACGGTAGTCCAGAAGCCGGATCTGCGCCCATTCATATCTGCCCTTTCCGTGGATGGTGCAGCCGGAGACCGTATGGCGGGAGAGTTCCCGCAAATCGATGTCGCGCAGATATCGGGAAGTCTTGAACTGGAACTCCACCACTTCGATCCGTCGGGCCCGGACGAACTCAATCAGGATCTCGCCGAGATTTTCGGCATGGAATCGCATCGGGCAGGGAATGGTCTCTTGCTGCAGTGCGGCGTTTCGGCTCTCGCCCTCTTCGGTCATCAGATAGACCGCAAAGCCATGCTGTTTCAGTTCGGAGATCAGGGCCGCAAGTCGGGTCTCCACCCCTCCGTATTGCTGCATGTTGTTTGCCACGAACAGAATTCCCGGTTTCTCCCGGGTTGTGGCGTCGAGCATGGCTTCGAGAAGCTCCCGGTTGCGGCGGCAGTTTTCCCGGTTGAAGACCCGGCGTTCGGAGAAGCGGAGGAGTTTCCGCTTGCCGAAGCATAGAAAGCCGTGATGGCGTTGTTTCTCGATATGGAACAGGAACATTTGCGGGTATTGGCATCCATATTGGTGTATTTGACTAATATACATGTGAAAGTTGAAAATGGAAGCGACCGGCTTGTTTTTTGATGAATTCGGGAGAACCGGAATTTTCATAACCGGTTCCTGATTCTTTCCTGACGCTCTTCTAACCGATTAACTCTTTATTTTTCAACGCATTGCATTATTTTATACTCGACAGAATGAATGTGGAAAATCGTTCGGGGATGGAAGTGCTTTTTGTGATCCGGTACTGTACATATTATGCGCAGAATCAATCCTGCAATGCGGATGTGATATTTTGCAACTGTTTGCGGTTAAACAAGGTTATCGGATTGGCACGTCTGTTGCTATAGTCAAAGATGAATCCACAATTTCACGGGAAAGGAACCTGTTATGATGATGACAACGATTATGGAAAGCCTGCGTTCGGATAAGGTGCGGAACAATCTGGAACATTTCCTCCGGCTGCCGGTTCACCGGGAATCTCCGGTGCTGGCCGAGCTGGACAATTTCCGGATCAAACTGGCCGGGAGTCCGGCCGAGGTGAAGGACGCTCAGCGTCTCCGCTACCGGGTGTTCAAAGAGGAGCAGGGGCGGTTGAAGAACTGCACCGGCGGGCTCGACCGCGACCGCTTCGACCGTTACTGCCGCCACTTGCTGGTGGTGGACAAGACCCGCGAAGAGGTGGTCGGCACCTACCGGGTGATGTCGGGGCGGGAGGCGGATGCCGCCGGGAGTTTCTATTCGGAAGGCGAATTCATGATTACCGGCCTTTCCGCGATCAAACACGAGGTCTGCGAGGTGGGCCGTTCCTGCGTCGCTCCCGAGTTCCGCAGCGGCGCGGTGGTCGGGCTGCTCTGGTCGGGGCTGGGCGCGTTGCGCCGCCGTCCGCGGCCGTCGCGTTCGCTCCTGGTCAACTACGCCCGCCGCAGCCGCCCGGATGCGTCGCCGGCGTTCCACTACCTCTTCGGCTGCGTCAGTTTGGAGGATTCCGACCCGCTCAATGCGATGGCGCTTTACGAGTACTTCCGCTGCCGCGGGATGCTGAGCGACAAGCTGGCGGCGAAACCGCGCACCGGCTTCGCGCTCGACCCGGTGTCGCGCGAAGAGGCCGCCCGCCGCGCCGAGGAGATGGGCGAGGGGCTGATCCGGGCGCTGCCGCCGCTGTTCAAAGGCTACATCCGGCTCGGGGCGAAGATCTGCGGCGTTCCGGCCCACGACCGGGAATTCGGCACGATCGATTTCCTGATCCTGCTCGACATGCGCGAGATGCCGGAACGCTACGCCCGCCGCTTCCTGATGGCCTGACGCCGGGGGGGCTTGCTGCAAAAGCCGTGCAGGTTGATTGCGTATTCCTCTTTGGGGAAGTTGACAAAAGGCCGGGTCTCGGATATAGTATGAAAACGTATCAGAGAATATCAACCGGCTTTTTCTGCGATGAGCTTGCAAATCAGATCGAACGAACCCCTCGAATTACACTCAACCTGGCGGATCGGCGGCCCGGCGGATTTTTTCTGCGCGCCGGAATCGGTTGCGGAACTCCGTGAAGCCCTCGACTGGGCGGTGTCGCGCGGGTTGCCCGCGCACATCATCGGCGGCGGCTCCAACACGCTGTTTGCCGACCGCGGCGTGCGGGGGCTGGTGATCAAGCTGGCCGCCGGATTCGGACGTATTTTGGTCGATTCCCCTTTCATCCGGGTCGAAGCCGGGGCCTATGCGCCTTGTGTGGCGCGCCGGGCGGCGCTGGCGGGGCTGCGCGGGCTCGAACATGTCGCCGGGATTCCCGGAACCTTCGGCGGGCTGGTTTTCATGAACGGCGGGAGCCTGCGGCGTTCGCTCTCCGAGAATCTGGTGGAAATCGAGGCGATCGACCGGCGTTCGGGGGAGTTCTGCACGCTTCCGGCCGGGGAGTGCGGCTTTCACTACCGGCGCAGCATGTTTCAGGAGGGGCGCTGGATCATCACCGGCGCGACGCTGAAACTGACTCCGGACGATGCGTGGGGAATCCACCGCGAGATGCTGGCGATTATGCGGGAACGCCGCGGCAAATTCCCCCGTCACCTGCCCAACTGCGGTTCGGTGTTCAAGAACGATACGACCATTTACGAGGAGTTCGGGCCGCCGGGGAAGATCGTCGAATCGCTGGGGTTCAAGGGGCTCCGTTTCGGACATCTTCAGGTTTCGGAGAAGCACGCGAATTTCATCGTCAACCTCGGCGGTGCGACCGCGGCCGAGGTGCTCGATCTCACCGGCCGGATCAAACAGACGTTCGCCGACCGGACGGGCCGGACGCTCACCGAAGAGTTCTGCCGCCTGGGCGACTTCTGATATCCGGCACCGCGACATAAGACAACACCTGCACTCGGACCGGCAAGCCGGGTAGGGGGACAGACCAAATTCGTCCATCATTCCACGTTCCCGAATTGAAAAAATCAGTTTTCGTAGTATATTAAGCCCAATTCGAATTCCGGGAGTGTTTTCTGTCTTGAAAAAACTGAT
Source organism: uncultured Victivallis sp. (assembly GCA_964435365.1). Taxonomy (GTDB): domain Bacteria; phylum Verrucomicrobiota; class Lentisphaeria; order Victivallales; family Victivallaceae; genus Victivallis. Next base: position 12,874 of record CAYSZM010000064.1, read on the forward strand.
TTTACTATCTCTGCTTTCCCTGTTTGCGATGCTCGGCATCTCCGTTGCCGCTGTCTGCATCGGAAACGGAAACGCGGGTTCGACTCCGGAATTCCGACAGACCGGAGCGACCTGCTCCGGCGATTCGCTCTCCGCGGTTGCACAGGCGTTGCAGCCGGACGAAGCGTTGTTCCAGGAGGGCGCTTCCGGCGACCCGACCGTCGCGGTTTCCCGTTCCGGCGGTGGTGGGCGGCCCCTTTCCGCCCGGCTCGTCCTCTCCTGTTTCGAACTGGCGCGGCTTCTCGCGCAATCGGCCTCGGCGCAGACGGAGTTTCTCCCCGCGCCGGACGCCGCCCCCCAGATTCTCCTCTGGCTCGCTTCGTATCTCGAAGTCCGGGCCGGTCCCGCCGTCGTCTGATTCCGGCAGGCGCCAGAGTCGTCCCGGCGGCAGTTTCATGCCACCCAACGTACCTTCCGTGCTTTGTTATGTCGTGATTCCGGAGTGAGTTCCGGAAGCCTCCGGCGTACTTGCGCCATGCCGTTTCGCATGTTTCCCCCAGTGGTTCCAACAGAAAGTGCATGGTATGAAAAAGATTGATTTCATGTTGACGGCGTTCCGCGACGGCTTCCAGTCGGTGTTCGGGGCGCGGGTGTTCAGTTCGGATTTCCTGCCGGTGGTCGAAGAGGCCGCCGCGGCGGGAATCTCCCACTTCGAAGCGGGCGGCGGCGCGCTCTTCCAGGCCGCCTATTTCTACAGCAACGAGGATGCGTTCCGGGTGATGGACGATTTCCGGAGCATCGTCGGCAAGGGCGCGAACCTCCAGACGCTGGCGCGCGGCATCAACGTGGTCGGCCTCGACAGCCAGCCGCGCGACATCGTCAAACTCCATGCGCAGCTGATGAAGAAGCACGGCATCACCACGATCCGCAACTTCGACGCGCTCAACGACGTCAACAACCTGATCTACAGCGGGCAGTGCATCGCCGACGCCGGGCTGAAGCACGAAGTCACCGTCACCATGATGGAGCTTCCGCCGGGATGCGTCGGCCATACGGTGGAATTCTACGAGACGGTGTTGCGGCGGATTCTCGATTCGGGAATCCCCTTCCACTCGATCTGCTTCAAAGACGCCTCGGGCACTTCGACCCCGCACAAGGTCTACGAGACCATCCGCATGGCGCGCAAGCTGGCCGGAAAAGACGCCCGGCTCGTCTTCCATTCGCACGAAACCGCCGGGTGCAGCGTGCTGGCCTACCACGCCGCGCTCGAGGGCGGGGCGGACCAGCTCGACCTCTCCATTGCGCCGCTCTCCGGCGGCACCTGTCAGCCGGACATCCTCACCATGTGGCACGCGCTGCGCGGCACCCAGTACGACCTCGACATCGATGTGAAGAAGATCGTCAAGCTCGAAGAACGGGTCAAGGAGGCGCTGAAAGACTACTTCATGCCGCCCGAGGCGACGCAGGTCAACCCGCTCATCCCCTTCTTCCCGATGCCGGGCGGCGCGCTCACGGCCAACACCCAGATGCTCCGCGACAACGGATTGATGGATAAATACCAGGAGGTGATTGCCGCGATGGGCGAGGCGGTCGCCAAGGGCGGTTTCGGCACCTCGGTCACTCCGGTGAGCCAGTTCTACTTCCAGCAGGCGTTCAACAACGTGATGTTCGGGCCGTGGAAGAAGATCGCCGAAGGGTACGGCAAGATGGTGCTCGGCTACTTCGGCCGCACCCCCGCGGACCCGGACCCGGAGGTGGTCCGGATCGCTTCCGAGCAGCTGAAGCTCGAACCCACCTACCGCAGTCCGCTCGACATCAACGACGAGAATCCGGCCAAGGGGCGCAAGGCCGCGGTTGCCATGCTCGAAGCGAACAAGCTCACCGTGACCGACGAAAACGTCTTCATCGCGGCGAGCTGCGGCGAAAAAGGCATCCGCTTCCTCATGGGCGAGGGGACGATCGGCGTGCGCAAGATCGACCGCAAGGCCGAAGCCGAGAAGAAGGCGGAAAAAGCGGCGGTCAAATCCGACGCGGTGACCGTTTCGCTCAACGGCCGGAATTACGCGGTAAAATTCTCCGGCAACTCGGCGACGGTCAACGGCAAGAACTACGACTTCACCGTCGCCGACGGCATCCTCGAGGAGCAGCCGGTCCGCCAGGCGGCGATGGGCGGCGGCGAAGGGAAATTCAGCGAAATCCATTCGACGCTGCCGGGGGCGGTGGTCCGCATTCTCGCCAAGCCGGGCGACCGGGTCAAGGCCGGCCAGCTGCTGCTGGTGCTCGAAGCGATGAAGATGGAGACCCCGATCAACGCGCCGGTCTCCGGCGAGCTGGCCAGGCTGGAAGTCTCCGTCGGGCAGCAGGTGCAGTCCGGCGCGCTCCTCGCCGTGGTCAAGTACTGAGCGGAGGTGCCAAAATGACCAATTTTCTCGATATCTTCCAGGGGTTCAGCGTCATGGCGCATTCCGACCCCAGGGTGATCGCCGTCCGGATCGTGCTGGTGGTGCTCGGCTTCGCGCTGGTCTGGCTCGGCCGCAAGGGCGTGCTCGAACCGCTGCTGATGATTCCGATGGGCCTCGGCATGGCGACCATCAACGTCTCGGCGATGTTCTTCGACCCGATCAACATGGCGAACAAGCTGACGGTCAATCACGCGGCGGTCAACAACCTCTTCCTCGATTCGACGCTCGCCAGCAACGACCAGCTGATGACGCTGATGCAGATCGACTGGCTCCAGCCGATCTACACGCTCGGATTCAGCAACGGCCTCATCGCCTGTCTGATCTTCATCGGCATCGGTTCGCTGCTCGACGTCGGCTTCGTGATGAAACATCCCTACGTCTCGGCGACGATCGCGCTCTTCGCGGAGCTGGGGACAATCTTCACGCTGCCGCTGGCGACGGCGTGGGGGTACAACCTCAAGGACGCCGCTTCGATCGCGCTGGTCGGCGGCGCCGACGGGCCGATGGTGCTTTTCTCCTCGCTGAAGCTTTCTCCGCATCTCTTCGTGCCGATCACGGTGGTGGCGTACATGTACCTCGGGCTCGCCTACGGGCTGTTCCCGTATCTGGTGAAGTTCATGATTCCGAAGAAACTGCGCGCGATCAACATGCCGCCGGACGATCCTTCGCGGAAGATTTCCAGCGGGCAGAAGCTGACCTTCGCGGTGGTGGCGTGCGTGCTGCTCTCGTTCCTGTTCCCGGTGGCTTCGCCGCTCTTCTTCTCGCTCTTCCTCGGGATTTCGATCCGCGAATCGGGGCTTGACAAGTTCCAGCACCTGGTGAGCGAGATCGTGCTCTACGCCTCGACCCTGACGCTCGGGTTGCTGCTCGGCATCCTCTGCGAGGCGCGGACCATCATGGACCCCAAAGTCCTGCCGCTGCTGATTTTCGGCATGCTGGCGCTGACGCTCTCCGGCGTGGGCGGCATTCTCGGCGGATACTTCATGTACTTCGTCACCCGCGGCAAGTTCAACCCGGTGATCGGAATCGCCGGCGTGAGCTGCGTGCCCTCCACCGCCAAAGTCGCCCAGAAATGCGTGTCCAAGGCCGACCCGAACGCGATCGTCATGCACTACGCACTCGGCGTCAACATCTTCGGCGTAATCACCACCGCGGTCATCGCGGCGATCTACATCAGTCTCCTGCAGAACAGTTAAAGAGGTGAAACAATGACACAGGCATGGTTGGTTGTGTTCGAGACCTATACGCTTACGATTGCGGTCTCGTTTCTGGTTGCATTCCTGATTCACATGATGACGACCCTGATCCGGCGGTTCGGGGCGTCGGCGCATCCGCTCCCGGTTCACGCCGAGGAGATGGAAGCGGGGGCGATTCCGGACGATCCGGATGAACTGGCGGCGATTGCGATTGCCATCGCCATGCGCCGTTCCGGCGAGGGGAGGTGACGCGAATGGGGGGGAAATATCTGAAACTGCGCACCCTCGTCATCGCCGCGGTCATCGTGGTGTTCGCATTCTCGATCTGGCCGCCGGCGCCGCGGGATTTCTACAAGACGTTCCTCGGCAGCCTGAAAGAGCGGAACAACCCGGTCGCGACGGAGCTGGTGACGGAGGCGGAGCGCCTCCAGTCCGCCCGCCCCGAACTGAACCAGGCCGCCGCGCTGCTCGAAGCCGCCGAAGCGAAGCAGGTCGATCTTGCTCCGCTGGTCAAGGGCGGCCGCCTGGCCGGAAACGCCGACGTGATCGCGCTGGTCCGCAAGGCGGCTTCCGGCTCGATCCGCCTCGGGCTCGACCTCAACGGCGGCGTCGAATTCATCCTGGAACTGATTCCGGACAAAGAACTCCTGTCCAAGTTCGAGTCCGAAGGCTCCGCCGCGGACCGGTTGAAGATGGAGAAGCGGATCGCGTCCGAGTTCAACCGCTACCGCGACCAGGCGATCGAGACGCTGCGCAAGCGCCTCGAATCCCAGAACATCTTCGAGTCGGACATCACTCCGTTCGGGGCGCGGTCGGTTTCGCTCAAGGCGCCGATCACCTCGCGCGACGAAAAAGACAAACTGCTGTCGCTGATCGCCATGAGCTGCAAGCTGGATTTCCGGCTGGTTCATCCCGACAGCGCGCGGCTGCTGGCCGGTTACGATCCGGCGACCTTCCGGGCGCCGCCGGGTTATGAGGTGCTCGAAGAGGGCGGGCGCAGTCACGCCCGCTATCTCGTCGCCCGCCGTCCGGAGATGAACGGGCAGTCGGTCGCCCGGGCGATGCCCGTCCGCGACCAGTTCGGGCAGATCAAGATCGCGCTCGAATTCAACTCGAAGGGCGCGGCGGATTTTTCCCGGGTCACCGGCGAAAACCTGCACCGCCAGCTCGCCATCGTGCTTGACGGCAAGCTCTACTGCGCGCCGGTGATCCAGTCGGTCATTACCGGCGGACACGCCGAGATTTCCGGCTCGTTTTCGAACGAGGAGGCGCAGCAGATCGCCGATGCGCTGAGCGCCGGCAGCTTTCCGTTCCGCATCGACACGACCGCGGTGTACGACACCGCGCCGTCGCTGGGGGCGGACAACGTGCGGAACGGCGTCTTCGCCGGAATCCTCGCCGCGGTGCTGCTGACGGTTTTCATGTGTGTCTACTATTTCCGTGCCGGAGCGATCGCCTGCGTCGCCCTCGCCGTCAACATTGTGCTGATTCTCGGCGCGATGGCGGCGTTCGGCGCGACGCTGACCATGCCCGGCATCGCCGGCGTGATCCTCACCATCGGCATGGCGGTGGATGCGAACGTGCTCATCTTCGAACGGGTCCGCGAGGAGTTGAGCGCGGGCAAAAGCCTCGCCGCCGCGATCGACCTCGGATATTCGAAGGCGTTCTCGGCCGTATTCGACGGGAATCTGACCACGCTCATCTGTGCGCTGATCCTGATGTACCTCGGCAGCGGGCCGGTGAAGGGGTTCGCGGTCAGTCTGTCGATCGGCATCGCGGCGAGCATGTTCACGGCGATCTGCCTGACCCGGCTGATTTTCGACTATGCGCTCCGCTACCGGAACTGGAAGACGCTCAAAATGTGCCGGGTGTTCTCCAATCCGGAGTTCGACTTTCTCGGCAGGTGGAAATGGGCGGCGCTGCTCTCCGGGCTGCTGGTGCTTTGCAGTCTGCTGCTTTTTACGGTGAAGGGCGCGTCGGTGTTCGGCGTCGATTTCACCGGGGGCACCCGGATCAGCTGCTCCTACCGGGAACAAATTCCGGTGTCGGAGCTGGAGAGTGCGCTGCGTCCGATCGACCCGAACGTCCGGGCGGGGTACAAATCGAATTCCGCCGTCCGCGACAACCGCAAGCTGGAAATCCTGATCCGCGACCGCGAAGCCGCGACCGGGAACCGGGCGTTCTCGCTCAATGACCGGGTGCTCGCGCAACTCAACGCGAAGTTCCCGCAACTGGCGGCGACGGACGGGCAGGAGACCACGGTGGGCGGGCTCGTCGGAGCCGAGGCCGGAAAAGCCGCGCTGCTTGCGGTTCTCGCCGCGCTGCTCGGCATGAGCATCTACATCTCGATCCGCTTCGAGTTCTCGTTCGCGGCGGCGGGGATTCTCGCATTGGTGCATGACGTGATCATCGCGCTCGGCATCTTCCTTCTGTTGGGGCGCGAAGTGTCGCTGCCGGTGGTCGCCGCGGTGCTGACCGTGATCGGCTACTCGATCAACGACACGATCGTCATCTTCGACCGCATCCGCGAGGAGGCGAAGGCATCGCCGGAGACGCCGATCCGCACACTCATCAACCGTGCGATCAACCGGACGCTCAGCCGGACGCTGCTGACCAGCCTGACCACGCTCCTCGTGGTGGTGGTCATGTTCTGCTTCGGCGGCATTGCGATCAACGACTTCGTCCTGGTCATCATGCTCGGCATCGTGGTCGGAACCTACTCGTCGATCTTCATCGCCAGCCCGCTGGCGGCGCTGTGGCACCGCCGGATCGGCGCGTCGAAACTGTGATTCTCCGCTCCGCGTCCTGCGTCCTCACTCCTTGAGCGGGGCCAGGGCGCGGAGCGCATTGAGGATCGCCAGCAGCG
>CAYSZM010000065.1:0-19275 GCA_964435365.1 uncultured Victivallis sp.
AAGTACCCGGCACCGGCACCCTGCCGGTCTGGGGGAGGTTCGGAGGGGGGCGAAGTGCCCCCTCCGGTTCCCACGACGAGGAAGTTAGAAAGAAACGTTGACGTTACCCGAAATGCGGGTGGGCGGGTCCATGAGTACGATGCCGGCGGGTTTGCTCCAATCGCGTTCCCAGCTGCGGAGCAACAGGGGGTCGGTTGGTTCGCCCCAGGGGTTGAGATCGATAATCAGGATTTTCCCGCTGCTGGTGAAATAGATGTCCATGACGAGGGTTTTGATTGGAAGGAGCCAGGCGATGCGGTCGACGAAATCGGCGGCCTGTTCCCAAAACGAGTTGCGCACGCCATCCAGCCGCCGGAAGTGGCGGATGAGGTGATACTGACTCATGGCGTTGAGTTTGCCGTCGCGGATGAACAGACGGAATTCGCGGGTGCGGTTCATGCGGCGGAAGGGGCGCAGACAGATATATTCGGCTTTGCCGGAGGCGGCGGCTTCGCGCACTTTGCGGCTGAGGGCCAGATATTTCCAGGTGCTGGTCGGAGAGAAAACGGCGCCGCGTTTCGCCCGAAAGCGTTCCGTGTCGGTGGGGGCGCAGCTGTCGACGCAGGCAAACGCGTTACCGGGGATGGCGCCGAGGGGTTGGCGGAGGTCTTCCAGGATGGAGGTGACCGCGATGCTTCGCTCCCGTTCTCCGGTTTCGCCAGCGGCCAGGGCCGCGATCACATCCGAGCGCATCTTGACGAAAGACGTCAGGAACGTATGCCCGGCAAGAACCGGGTACCAGTTCGGTATCCGCAGAAAATCATTTGCATCACTCATCGGAAGCTCCTCCTTCGATGTTGGCCCGTTCGATGCGGCCGGTGACGACCAGCCAGTATCCCACGAGCCCGATCATATAAACCGTATCGTATCTGAGAAACGGCAGATCGAACGCGGGAAAACAGCTGGCGAACAGCATGACCGGGAATCCCGAGTAGATCCCGATCCGCCAGAACTCACTGAGCGACAAGATCCGCAGCTGACGGCCTCCGGTCAGGCGGAACACCAGTACGAAAATCGCCGTATAGAGCAGCGGCTGCAGAAAAACCACCAGCCAATTCACGACAAACAATCCGGTGCAGAGGGTGCCGACGATGACGGGGACGGTATCTTTGTTGGTCAGGGTCGTCGACAGACCGGGGAATACGGAAATCTGATCCGAAGGTTCGCGCAGACCGGCGAGATACCCCGGCAATTCCGCATCGGTCAGCACATGCGGAACGGAGGGGGAGAACCACCCCAGCGCAAGCGTGCTGCACTGCCAGCGTTTGTCGGCGGGAATCCGGGCGAGGGTAACCAGCTGCTTCGGCGTCCAGATGAAACCGTAATCGGTCAGCAGCAGTTCCTGCTCGGGAAGGACGATTCCCTTCTCCGGAATCGCCGGAAAATAGAACACGCGCGTATCGGAAGTGAGCTCCCGGATGCGCGCCTTCTCCGGTTCGATGACCGGCTGGGCGCCGTCCCGGCTGATCTGGATTCCGCCGAATGCATCGAAAAAGAGATCCGCATACTGCCGGACCTGCCGCGCCGTGCGGATGCCCTGCCCGACCGTAATGCCGCCCGCGCACAAAACCGAAAGCAGGAACAGGTGAAAAATCGTCCTGCCCCACGAATTCCGCCGAAGAGAGAAAAAGATTCCCGTCCCGCGGCAGGCGCCGGTGAGCGCCTTGATAAAACCGACGTGACCGCTCATGAAATTACTTTACCTTGATCCGGTGAAAGTGGTGTTTTTCGCCATAGCGCTGCATCTGGCGCAGTTCACGTTCGACCTTGCCGAGCTCCATCGGCTCGACCCGGTCGACGAACAGCTTGCCGTCAAGATGATCGAGTTCATGCTGGATGCAGCGCCCGAGAAGGCCGCCGCACTCGAATTCGAGCAATTCGCCGTCGATGGTCATGGCACGGAAGAAAACCCGCGCCGGACGTTCGACCGGAGCCCAGACGTCGGGCAGCGAAAGACACCCTTCGTCACGGCACTCCGTTTCCGGAGAGCAGGAGATGATTTCGGGGTTGATGATCGCCAGCGGCATCCGGCCGAGAAGCGCTTTTTCGCCGGGGCTCGGGATGTCGCTCATCGACTCTTCCGGCAGATTCAGCACCACCATCCGGACCGATTCGCCGACCTGGGGCGCGGCAAGCCCGACGCCTTCGAATGCGTTCACCACTTCAACCATGCGCGCGGCCAGCTCCCGGAGTGCGGGCGTCACCGCTCCGACCGGAGCAGCGACCTGGCGCAAGACCGGATCGCCCATGGTGTGAACCACATATCGTTTTTTATTTTTAAAAAGCATCGTCTACCTCCTGTTTTTCTCCTCCCGAAAGACGCAAAAACCGCCGGAGACCTCCGGCGGCATCCATCCGATTCAGGCGGACGGTCACTTAATCTCCGGCACCTTGGTGGGATCGGCCGGAATCGCGGGCGCCTGAGGCGGCGTATTCTGCGGCGCGGTCTGCGGCTCGGTCACCGGAACACCGGCATCCTTCTGCGCCTCAGCCATATTGAGCGGCGGCGCAGGCGGCATGGCAGCCTCGTTTCCGGGAGCGGTGGCCGGCGCGGTTTCCGCCTGCTCGGAAGCCGGAATCGGCGTATTCTGCAGAATGCCGGGAGCGACGTTATCCGGGTCTCCATAGTAAGCGGCCGGATTGGCCCCGACGGACGCATCGAGCTGGGCCTTCGCATTCTGAATGTTGATATAGCTGCTGGCGAGGTTGGTCTCGGCTTCGACCAGGTCGCGCTGCGCCTCATTGAGACGGGTCAGCTCGACGTTGCCGGCCTTGTAGCCTTCATCGACCAGGTCGCGCTGCTGGGCGGAGAGTTCGCGGGTCTTTTCATAGAGCCGGGTCTGCCGGACGCTCTGCACATAGTTGGCGTATGCGGTGCGAACTTCGCTGACCACGGTGAGCCACTGGGCCGCCACGGTGAACTCGGCGACCGCGAGGTTCGCCTTGTATTCGCGGATCTTGTTCTCACGGATCAGTCCGTTGAAAATCGTCCAGTCGGCGGTCAGGCCGTAACCGAACGACGGCGATTCGCTGTAAGTCCGGTTGGGCTGGTTGCCCGGGGTGCCGTTCCAGCCCTTGCGCCGGGTAAGCGTCGTGCCGTAGCCGAAATTGACGTAGGCGTTGACGGTAGGCGAATAGGCGCTCCAGGTCTGGTACATCTGGTACTTGGCGATTTCGAGCTGTTCCCGGTACCCCTTGAGGTCGGGCCGGTTGGCCAGCGCGGTATCCAGATAGATATCGACCGACGGCAGTTCGCTGAAATTGGTCTTGAAATCGGAGGGGAATTTCAGATTCTTCGGGAAAGTCCCTTCGGGATAGCCCATCAGAACCGCCAGCGCATAATTGGCGATCTCGTACTGGTAATCGGCGGTGATCTTGTTCGACTCGGCGGTGTTCGCCGCGATTTCGAAGTTCAGCACATCGCTCAACGGAACCGTTCCGGCCTCGTATTTGAGCCGGGTGTCGCGCAAGCTGGACTGCTGGAAGTCAAGGTCTTCCTCGGCAATCCGCTTGTTCTCGATGGCGAGCAGCACGGTATTGTAAGCGTAGGCGACGGCGCGCATCATGACACGGGCCTCGTCTTCTTCCAGCTGCTTCTCGTAGTTGAAGTTGTGCTTGTAGATCTGCACCGAGAACTCACGCGACAGACCGTCGAACAACAGCCAGTTCGCAGTGATTCCGGTATTGGAAGTGATTCCCTCGGTCCGGCTGGGCGCGCCCTGATACGAGAGGTTTTTGGTATTTTGGGTCCAGGTCTGGTTATCGCCGAGCGAGAAGTTCCCGGTGATCGTCGGGGAATAGGCGCCCCACGCCTGGAGGTACTTCATCCGCGCCGCGTTGACCGAATGGTAGGCGGCGATGTAGGTCGGGTTGTTCTTGATGGCGATGCGCTGGGCGTCGGCCAGCGTCAGGTCGGTGATGCCGTCGAGAAGGCGGTCCGCCCCGTCCTGTTTGCGTTGGGTGTAAGTATCCCCCATTGTCGCCGACGGCGGCGGCGGATATTCATAACATCCGGCCGCGGCCAACAGAAGGCCGAACGCCCCTGCCCTGAATACGTGTTTCAGCTCCATGATCTTCCTTTGTACTCCCCAAAAATGACGGAAATGCCAAGATTTCCCTGCAAAAAACACTCTCTTAGGTTATCCTAAGGAATATAGCCGGATTTTTTTGATTTTCAAGTCCGGAACCTCTAAAATAACGAGCTTTCTTCAAATCCGGTCTGGCATTGCCGGAAAAAGAGGAAAAAAGGCCGGCTATTACGCTTGTTTTTTCCCTGTATGTCAATACATTACCGACATGGAGGCTCCCCCCTTGAGACGAATGATTTCCACAACCGTGTTTTTTCTCGGTCTCGCCCTGTCCGCAGCGGGCGGGGAGAGCGCATTTTATCTCTGGCAGCGAACCTGGACGCCGGCCGTGGCGGAAGCCGTGCACGGGTGCGACAGCCCGCTTGCGGTCTTCGCGGCGGAGCTCTCCGCGCGGGATACGGCACGCACGGATGCTCCGGCGGAACTCTGGAAGCGGAACGACATCACCGCCGTCTTCCGGCTGCGGACCGACGCGCTGAACGCGGCCGGATTCGACCGCCTCGCCGCCGAAATCACCCGCAACGGCTGCCGGAGAATCCAGCTCGACATCGACGTGCCGGAACGGCGGCTGGGCGAATTCGCCCGGCTTCTCGCCGGATTGTGGCGAAAGCTCCCGGCCCAAGTCGAAGAGCTCTCCTTTACCGCGCTCCCCTGCCATCTGCCGCACCCGGAATTCGTCGAAGCGGCGCAGGCGGCGGATTACTATGTGCTGCAACTGCACGGCATCGAGGTTCCGGCCAAGATCGACGCACCGTATGCGCTGCTTGACGCCGGAATCGCCCGGAAAGCGATCCGGCAGGCGCGTGAAATCGGGCGCCCGTTCCGCATCGCGCTGCCAATCTACGCCTACCGCCTGTCGTTCGACCCGGACAGCGGAGCCTTCGCGGCGATCAGCGCGGAAGGCGATGCGCCGCCAGAAGGACATTACCGGGAACGACTTGCCGCACCCGACCCCGCCACTCTCCGCGAGCTGTTGCGGGAGAACCACGACCTGCCGGTCGTCTGGTTCCGGCTCCCGGTCGGGGGCAACCGGCTCTGCTTCGACCTGGACACCGTCCGGCGGCTGGAAGCGGGGGAACTCCCCTGCCCTTCGCTCGATTTCGAGTTGCGCCGGGTCGCGCCGCGCGCGCTGGAGCTGTGGATTACGCCGCGCGCCATGCTGCGGCAGGAACCGATTCGGATCGAACTGCGCTGGCCGCAACGGACCGGGGAGTTCGATCCCGCCCCCGGCGTTCAAAACGAATCCGCCGACCGCGCGTTCGCCATTCTGCCCGCCCGTCTTGCCGTGCCGTTCGGCGGCTGCGGCGTACCGGTGCGCGCCGCCACTTTTTTCGTCGATGAAACCAACCGTCCAGAAATCAAGGAGATCCGGCCGTGAAGTCCTGCCTGACGCTGTTTCTGTTCCTCGTTTCGTCCGCCCTCTTTGCCTGCGCCCCGTTTTTCCCGGTTTCCTATCTGGCAACCGATACGCCGAGATGGCCGGACAACGAGCGGGTCTACGCACTGGAACTGCTCGGCCGCCATTTCTACCCGGAGGAGTGGAGCGGGAAGTTTTCCATCCAGGAGGGCCTGTCCACGCCGGAGGCGACCAGGGTGGATTTCTTCGCCGCCGGAGCCGGACTCCCCGCGCCGGAACTGGACGTTGCCTGGGAACGCTACTTCGCATTCGACGCCGCCAGCCGGAGCGGGAAAGGTGCGCCGCCATATGAGATCGCCGCCATCCCGCCGCGCTTCCGGGAGTTTTATTTGTACTCCGCCGGATTCGCCGAACTCGACCGCTGCGGCGACGGCCGGATTCCGGAGGCGTGGACCCGGCTCTCCGCCCTGCCCGAGGCGGAACGCAAATACCGGACCACCTGGGTGCTCTACATGTCCGGCAACCTCTGCCGCAACGCCGACGACCGGTTCGCGTTTTACCGGAAACTGCGTCACGCGGCGCAAAGCGGATTCGCCGATTCGAGCAATCTGGCGAAACGCAGTCTGGACCGGGTCTGGAAAACGGCCCGCACTCCGGAAGAGGAACTCCGCCACCTCCCCGCCGATCCCGCCGTCTGCTGGAACAGCTTCATGATCCGGCATCTGGGCAAGCTGACCGCCGCTGCATGGAAGCACGACAAGCGCCGCGTGTGCAGTGATCCCCTTCTGAGCGAAATCGCGCTGCTTGTCCTCGGTCCGCGCGAAGTGCTGCCGGAGCTGCCTCCCGATTGCCGCCCGCTGGTGGCGGAACGTCTTGCCATGCACTGCTATTTCGACAACGATCTCGACGGCTGCCGGATGCTCCTGCCGCGAATCCCGGAAGAGTCCCTGATCCGCCTCTATCTCGAAGCGCGGTTCGCCCGGCGAAACGGCGACACCGCGCTCGCCGCGACAAAGCTCTCGCAATGGCTCGCCGTCTATCGCGAAGAAAAACGCCGCCCGGAACCGCCGCACCTCTTCTCCGCCGATGATTCGAACTTGTGGATGGAATACTCCGAAACGCCGAAAGACGGAATCGGCCTGCCGGAAGAGGTTAACGGAATCCTCGGCACCGTCCTGGTGCGGCAAAATGATTTCCTGGAGGCACTCCACGCCTTTCTGGAGGCACGCTGCTGGCATGACGCCGCCGTTGTCGCCGAACAGCTTCTGTCGACCGAAGCGCTCATGGAATACTGCCGCAACCACGCTCCGGCCGATTCGAAGGATGAAATGCTCCTGCGCCTGCGCCATCTGCTCGCCCGAAAACTGATGCGGGAGAATCGCATTATGGAAGCCGGAGAATTCTTTCCGGAAGCATACCGTCCGCTCTATGAAAGTTACTGCAAAACCAGTATCGCCGCCAACGCCGCCGAACAGCCGAAAGCGGAAAGAGCGTCGGCGCTGTTTCAGCTCGGCCACATCCTGTACCGGAACGGAATGGAGTTGCGAGGAACCGAATTGGAACCGGACCAGGCCATCGTAGACGGAAATTTCCCCGTCCTTCCGTCGCAAAACTGGCGACGGGGCCAATTCCCGGCCGGGTTCGAATGGAATTTTTACGAACCGCCCGCTGCCCCGAACGTGTTGGCGGAATATCCGCTGCTGCCGGTCAATACGGGAATCACGCGCCGGTTTCATTATCGCGGCATCGCCGCCGACTATTTTGCCCGCGCCGGAGCGCTTGCAGATGATCCTGAACTGAAAGCCGCCGGATTCTGGGCGGCCGGAGTCTGCCTGAAGGCCCGTTATCCTGACCAGGCCAATCTGTTTTACCAGATGCTCTGCGATCAGCCCGGGACACCGATGGCGGAAGAAGCGCGAAAAGAGAAATGGTTTCCGGAAAACCCGGCTCTGTACGAGCTGCTGTTCCGGAGTCCGTTGGAGCCCGCGCCGACCCGCGAAGAGATCATCCGCGCCGCGAAAGGGGAAAAATAATCCGGTCCGGGTAGAAATCTCTACCGCGGCGGTGTATATTGTTTCAAGAGAGAAATGAGGAGGGCTGTTTTCATGAAAAAGATCAAAGTCGCATTTTTCGATACGAAACCCTACGACCGCAAATCCTTCGACGCGGCCAACGAGAAATTCGGGTTCGAACTCACCTACTTCGAGACCCGGCTGAATCCGGCTTCGGCCCGCATGGCCGAGGGGTTCGACGTGGTCTGCGCCTTCGTCAACGACGACATCGGGGCGAAAACCATTGAGGTGCTCGCCGAAGAAAAAATCCAGATGATCGCCATGCGCTGCGCCGGGTACAACAACGTCGATCTTGCCGCCGCCTGGGGAAAGATGGTGGTGGTGCGCGTTCCGGGGTATTCGCCCTACGCGGTGGCGGAGTACGCGCTCGCCATGTACATGACGCTCAACCGCGCGCTGCATCGCGCCTACAACCGGGTGCGCGAGAACAACTTCTCGATCAACGGGCTCATCGGCTCCGACCTGCGCGGCAAGACGGTCGGCATCGTCGGCACCGGGCGGATCGGCCAGGTGTTCGCCGAAATCCTCCAGGGGTACGGCGTGCGGATTCTCGCCCACGACATGTACCCGAACAAGGAAGCGGCGGAACGGCTTCACATCGAATATGTTCCGCTCGACACGCTCTACCGGGAGTCGGACGTGATTTCGCTGCACTGCCCGCTCACCAAGGAGAACGACCACATGATCGACGCGCGCGCCATCCGCGAGATGAAGGACGGCGTCTACATCATCAACACCAGCCGCGGCAAGCTGATCGACACCGCCGCCCTGATCGAAGGGCTCAAGAGCGGGAAAATCGGCGGGGCCTGCCTCGACGTTTACGAGGAAGAAGGCGATTACTTCTTCGAGGACCGCTCGAACGGGCCGATCATCGACGACGTGCTGGCGCGGCTGCTCACCTTCCCGAACGTGCTGGTGACTTCGCACCAGGCGTTCTTCACCCGCGAGGCGGTGCGCAACATCGCAAGCGTGACGCTGGAGAACATCCGCGCCTACTTCGAGAGCAACGAACTCCCGAACGGAATCTGCGACCAGTGCGACGGCAGAAAGAGCTGCCCCGCCAAACCCTGCGGGAAATAACCGTCTTTCCGTTGCCCGCCGCCGGTTTCCATGCGCGGCGGGCTTTTTTTGCAATTATAATCTACATTTGTAGACGAATCGCTTGCATTCATAATTTACCGATGTAGATTATCTATCGAAGAATATAGCGAAGGAGGATGAGGGATGCCGATATCCGCGATTACCAACAGCGAATTGGAACTCATGAAGATGCTGTGGAAGAGTTCGCCCCTGACCACGCCGGAACTGACCGAACTCGCCGCCGCCGCATGCGGCTGGAACGGCAGCACAGTGAAAACGCTTCTCGGCCGGCTGGTCGAAAAATGCGCGATCCTTCAGGAAGGGGAAAAGCGCTCCTACACCTACCGGCCGCTCCTGAGCCGGGAGGAATACCGCGAAGAGGCGGGGAAGCGTCTCGCCGCCCAGGCGTTCGACGACGATTGCGCGGCGATGGTCAGCTTCTTCGTCAAACGCGGCAAGCTTTCGGCGGACGATCTTGCCGAACTGAAACGGCTGCTGGACGAACAGGAGGGGTGAAATGGAATTTCTTTGCGATTGGGTTCTCTCCATCCTGATGCGCGGAACCCTCCTTGCGCTGCTGCTGATTGCAACGGAGCGCATGTTCCGCCTGCGTCCGGGGCGGAACACGCTGGGGCTGCTGCTCCTCCTCTCATTTCTGCCGCCGGGACCGTACATGGTTTCCGTGCCGGAGGAAATCCCGCTCGCCGCGGTCACGGTCCGGCAAACGTCGCCGGCCGAACCGGTCGCCGAACCCGTCGCCGTCGCAGTGAACCCGGGACGGTCGTTCCCGGTCCGCAACATGAAACAGCTTTTCGTCCTGGCCGTTTTCGCGGTCGGCCTCTTTCTCCTCGGGAAGCGGCTGCGGCAACTGTACCGCTGGAACCGCCGGATGCGGAAACGGCCTCCCATCCGGGACTTCCGGCTGAACGGCCTGCTGGCGGAGGCCCGCCGTCTTTGCGGAATCGACCGGGAAATCCGTTTGGCGGCAGGCGACAGCGGCCCTCTCTCCTGCGGCGTCCGGCATCCGGCCATCCTGCTGCCGGAAGCGAAATGCATGACGCTGGACGATTCCGAACTCCGGATGCTTCTCGTCCACGAGTGCCGCCACCTGAAACGGCACGATCCGCTGCGCACCTGTCTGCTGGCACTGTTGGAAGCGTTGTTCTGGTTTCACCCGCTGCTTCGTCTCTGCCGACGCCGCTTCACGGAACTGCGGGAGACCGCGTGCGACCGGGAAACCGCCCGGTTGCTGGAACTCTCCCCCCGGGAACGCGCCCGCTATGCCGGGCTGATTTACGACTTCGCGGCCTCTGCCAATCCCCTTCCGGCCGTTGCGGCGAGCCCGCTCGGGTCCCACGCCGGAATTCTCAAACAGCGAATCCAGGAGATCACCATGAAAACCGTGCCCGTTCCGTTCCGCCGTAAGCTGCTTTTTCTTCTCGCCCTGCTCGCCGGGGGAATCGCCGCCGGCTGCCTGACGCCGGGCGTCTCCGGCAACGCTGATCCCGCCGCCGACACCCTTTCGCCTGACGGCATGACGCTGGCGCTCACCGTCTCCCGCGAGAATTCCGATCTGCGGTGCCGATTCAAGTTGAAAGACGGAGATAACATACTTGCGGCTCCAGTGGGAGAGCTTCTGGAGGGAGCGATGGCGACCTTCGTCATCGGGAACGGCCCCGATGAGAAGAAGATCCAGAAGGAGTTTCCGTCCAAAAACTTCGAAACGCTGAATACGTTCCGAACGGGAATTCACGCCTATGCCATGGCCCGAACGCTCGATGCGGAACATGCCGACGTCAAGTTTTCCCTGATCATCCGCTCCGTCAAAAAGACCGGAGAGGCGGAGAAACTGCTGATTCGCGAATATCACTTCCCCGCCCTGAAACTCGGCGAAACCGTCACGCTCAACCTGGCCGACAAGACTCCGGAAATCAAAACCGTCGTCGTTCCATTGGACCCGTCCGGGATAACGGTGAAGCTGACCGCCGACCGTCATGACGGTTATTTCCTGCTGCGCTGCACCTTGGCTGATAACGGCAAGATCATCGCCGCGCCCAAAGTTCAGGCCAGGGAAAACGATCCGGCGACGGTCATCATGGAAAAAGGCTGCGACGGCCTGGAACTGCGCTTCCCGCTGCGCAATTTCGGAGAGCGGACAAGCCGGGGAATCGGGTTTTCCCTTTACGCCTCCGGCCGGTTTGCCGATGCGGAACATGTCGATGTCAAGCTCTCGCTGATCCTCACCGATTTCCTGAGCGAAGGGAAAAACGGAGAACGAATCATCGGCGGACTGGTCCGCGAATATCACTTCCGCGCCATCAAACTCGGCGAAACCGTCACGCTCGACCTGACCAAAAAAGAGCCGGGACAGTTGTAGCCCCGCCCCCCACCCTTGCAATCAGATGATTTCAAGTCCGTTGCGGTCCGGAAGGGCCGGGAACGGCTGGTGCGGTTCGCTCTGGTAGAAGTAGGCGACCGACGAGATGTCGTCCTGCAGCGGCAGGTAGCGGCCTTTGTCGCGCCAGCCGATCGCCTGGATCGTCACCTTGAGCTTCTCCTGAAAGTGAACCGGGTCCGGCACGTGAAAGCGGTAGAGGCTGTGCCGCGCCCCCGTCCGGTTCTCCCCGCCGAACGGATAGCCGAGGAACGGCGCGCTGAACGTCCCCTTGAAACACCATGCGCCGCCGAAATAATCCTCGGTCCCGGTGCCGCAGATGGAGGGGAATTCCCTGTCTCCGTCGAGAAACATCTTGACCTCCCCCTCCCCCCACCAGCCGTCGTTGTTCTGCTGCCAGGTGAGATAACAGCCGACGAAGTTGCCGCGGCCTTCGACCCCGTCGAGAATCACGTAATCGTCGCCGTACCGCAGCGGATTGGTCCGGTTGAACCGGGCGTGAAAACAGGCCTCGCCCGCCGGTTCGTCCAGCTCCTCGAAATTGATCGCATAATACAGGCCATGAACCGGTTCGTCGGGCAGCAGATTCTCCAACGTGATTTTCGCATGGCGGGCGAACGGCATCGGGAAGTAGCAGTTCATTCCGTTGGTGGGGTTTACGTTGATCGGAAGCGCCGTGACGTTCGCCGTATGCTTCGCCGCGTTGCAGAAGAAATCGCCGAGCGGAACTTCGACGCTGGGCGACTCCTCGCCGTCCCAGTACATGCGAATCACGATATTCCGCAACTGTTTCCCGTCCACGGTGATCCAGATGTGGCGGATGCAGCCGGGGCCGTCCACATCCATCAGCGTCGTCACCTTGGCCGGCGGCAGCGAAATGCAGGGACGCACCTTCCAGGTCCGCCCGAGTTCGCGAGCGCAGGATTGATTGTACCACTCCTGGCCGATCTTCGCAACTTCCGGCTGCGGCGTGTCGGAGACTTCCGCCATGCCGCCCTTTCCGGGTTCGCCGTAGACGTTTTCGGCGGTGATCGACCGGGAGCGCGCGGTGGAGCATTTCATCAGGGAATCAAGCGAACCGAACATGAAAAGGCCTCCTTTGATTTGTCATTTTCACTCGGGATGCTTATATTATACCAGATATCATGCCGGATTCACATGACAGAAACGATGAAAAGGATGGCATAAACGATGAAATTCCGATTTCTCCGTTTCGAGACGCCGAAGCGGTCCGGCCCGGTCGCCGTCTCCGGAACCGGCGCACAGGAGGAGATGCCGCCCTGCCTGATCGACCGCCCGCGCGGAACCGGCGACCGGCTGCTGATGTACTTTCCGCAACCGGTACGGCTGCGCATCGGAGGAGAGGAATTCATGACCGACGGCCCCACCCTGCGGCTGTGGGGGGAAGGCGCCGGGCATTTCTACGGGAATCCGCAACGGAGATGGCTCCACAGCTGGGTCCACTTTCACGGGGAACGGATACCGGCGCTGCTCGCCGAAGCGGGGCTGGAGGGGGATTTCCGCATCGCCTGGCATGACGGCGAACTGCTCGAATCGTATTTCGCGCTGATCTACCGCGAGATCACCGGCGGCCCGCAGCCCGACGCCCGGCTGCTGGAGCACCATCTCGCCTCGCTGTTCCTCGAAATCGCCCGGGGGAAGGAGAACATCGACCGGCCGCGGATTCCGGAGGAGTGGCTCGAAGTGCGCCGCCTGATCGGGTCGACCCCCGAAAAGGAGCTCAATGTCCGGATGCTGGCGAAAATGGTGAACCGTTCGGAGCCGACCTTCACGGCGAACTTCCGCAAATACTTCGGAATCTCGCCGATCCGCTGTCAGCTCGACTGCCGGATGGAGCTGGCGAAACACCTGCTGCGCGGCAGTTCGCTTTCGGTCAAGGAGATCGGGGAACGCTGCGGCTACGCCGACCCGTTCCAGTTTTCGCGGATGTTCCAGCGCCGCGCGGGAGTTTCCCCCTCGCGCTGGCGCGCCGGTTATGACTTGTAAAGCTCGCGCAGCCGCCCGGCCTTGGATTCCGGCGGCAAAATCGTAGTGTCAAGCCCGATCGGATTCGGCAGCGGCCCGTCCGGGTCGATCCCGCACAGTTCGTAGAGGCTGCCGAGCATATCCTGCGGCGCCACCGGGCGCGAGACCACATTCTCGGCATGCTCGTCGGAAACCCCGACCACTTTGCCGCCGGCGAATCCGCCCCCGGCCACCATCGCCGAAAAACACTTGCAGAAATGATTGCGGCCGCCGTTCCACGGCGCGTCCCAGTCCACTTTTGGGGTGCGGCCGAACTCGCCGGTCCACCAGATGATGGTGTCGTCGAGCAGACCTTTGTCGTGCAGGTCGGTAATCAGCGCGGTAGTGGCGCGGTCCATCTCGGCGGCCTTGGTCTTCATGGTCTCGAAATGGCGCTTGTGCGTATCCCACCCCTGCGCGTTGATGGTGATGTAGGGGACTCCGGCCTCGACCAGGCGCCGCGCCACGAGACAGGATTGCCCGAGGCTGGTCCGCCCGTAACGGTCGCGCATCTGTGCCGACTCCTGCGAGAGGTCGAACACCTTCGCGGCGTCGCCCTCAATCACCTTGCGCGCCTTGACGCCCGCCGCATCGAACTCTTTGAACGTCCCGGCGGGAGCGGCTTTCCCGAAAGTGTCGAGCCGGTCGAGCAGCTGAAACCGCGCCGCCAGCTCTTCCTTGGAAAATCCGCCCGGCGGAACAATGCCGTCCACGATAAACCGCGGCGCGGCCGGATTTCCCCCGGTCACCAGCGGGCTGTAACGCTCGTTGAGAAACCCGACTTCGGAGAAGCGACCCTTCGGCACGGTCAGGATCACGTAAGGCGGAATGTCGCCCTTGTACTCCTTCGAGCGGAACATCGCAATCACCGCTCCGATCGCCGGATACACCCGGCCGCCGCCGGGCTCCCGCCCGGTCTGCATCAGATAGGTGGCGGTTTCGTGGCCCGGGAATTGATGGGTCATGGTCCGGATAATCGAATATTTGTCGGCATGCTGCGCCAGCAGCGGAAAGAATTCGCTGATCTGGATGCCGGGAACGTTGGTCGGAATCGCCTTGAAACCGCCGTTATAGTCGCGCGGCGCATTCGGCTTGGGGTCAAAGGTTTCGAGCTGGCAGGGACCGCCCCATACCCAGATTTCGATGACCGATTTCGCGCGGGCGCGCAACGGCTTCGCGGCGGTCTCGGCGGCAAATGCGGAGAGCGGCCGCCCCGCGACATGGGCCACGGCGCCGAACGCGGCAAATGCGGCGAGCGATTTCAGAAATTCCCGTCTGTCCATACGACCTCCATCCCGGTTCCTATCATACTAATCAATATAACGCGCCGGTTCGGAAAATGTGACGGGGCAAGCGATTTTTTTTCAAAATTTCTTCCCCGCCTGAACGTTGCAAAAAGAAGGAATGAAGATATATTGGCAATAGAGACAACTGCAACGAGGAGAAGAATCATGCTCAAAGTTTACGCCTGGAAAATCTGTCCGCACTGCATCGCCGCGGTGAAGTGGCTCAAGGAACACAACATCCCCTTCGAATATCTCGAAGTCGAAGAGCAGCCCGATGCGGTGGTGAAAAAGGTGATCGACGTGAACGGCGGCGACGACTGGGTGGTCCCGACGCTCGAATTCAACGGCAAGTGGCGCCCCGGCGAAGGGTTCAACGCCGCCAAATTCGAGCAGGACCTGAAGAAACTCGGCGTGATCTGACGACTTTCCGCCTCGTTCCGGTCAGTTTTTCAGGCTCTGGATCGGGGCGGGAATCCGGCCGCCGCGCCGAATGAATTTCGCGGGGGAACTGGTGCTCACCGGCATGACCGGAGCCTCGCCCAGCAGGCCGCCGAAGGAGACCAGATCCCCCACTTTGCAGCCGTGGGCGGGAATCAGCCGCGCCGCCGTCGTCTTCGTATTCACCACGCCGATCGCCATTTCGTCGGCGATGATTCCGGAGATCACCTCGGCCGGGGTGTCACCCGGAATCGCGATCATGTCCAGTCCGACGGAGCAGACCGCCGTCATCGCTTCCAGTTTCTCCAGACTGAGCGCGCCGCAACGGGCCGCGTCGATCATCCCGGCGTCCTCGGAGACCGGGATGAACGCCCCCGACAATCCTCCGATATGCGACGACGCCATCACGCCGCCTTTTTTCACCGCGTCATTGAGCATCGCCAGAGCGGCGGTCGTGCCGTGGCAGCCGCACTTCTCCAGCCCCATCGACTCGAGAATGTAGGCGACCGAATCGCCGACCGCCGGAGTCGGCGCGAGCGACAAATCGACGATGCCGAACGGCACGCCGAGCCGGTCCGACGCTTCCCGCGCGACCAGCTGCCCGACGCGCGTGATCTTGAACGCCGTCCGCTTGATCGTCTCCGCCACCTCGGTGAGGTCGCAATCCCCCTTGCGGCGGATCGCGGAGGCCACCACGCCCGGCCCGGAAACACCGACGTTGATGACCGTCTCCGGCTCTCCGGTTCCGTGGAACGCCCCGGCCATGAACGGGTTGTCCTCCGGCACATTGGCGAAGACCACCAGTTTGGCGCAGCCGATGGACTGGCGATCTCTGGTCAGCTCCGCGGTCCGGCGGATGATGTGGCCCATCTCGGCCACCGCGTCCATATTGATTCCGGCCTTGGTGCTGGCGACGTTGACCGAGGAGCAGACCCGCTCGGTTTCGGCCAGCGCCTGCGGAATGGAACTGATCAGCGTGCGGCTCCCGTTGGAGAAGCCTTTTTGAACCAGCGCGCTGTATCCGCCGATGAAGTTGATTCCGAGCTCATGCGCGGCGCGGTCGAGCGTTTTTGCCAGCTTGACCGCGCCGTCGACGTCGAGTCCGCCCGCCATCATGGCGATCGGCGTGACCGACACCCGCTTGTTGATGATCGGAATGCCGTATTTCTTCTCGATCTCTTCGCCTGTTTTGACCAGGTCGCGGGCACGGCTCATCACCCGGTCGTAGATGCGCGTGCAGAGCCGGTCGGTGTCGTCGCTCTGGCAGTCGTGCAGGCAGATTCCCATGGTGATCGTCCGGATGTCGAGGCACTCCTCGCGGATCATGCTGATGGTTTCGATGATGTCCCTGGCGTCGAGCATGGTCAGATCCTGTGCATGGAGTTGAAGATATCCTCGTGCATGACGTGGATGTCAAGCCCTTCCCGTTTGCCGAGCGCCGACATGCGTTCCACGAAATCGTCGAACGAGACGGCCAGCGCATCAATATCGACGATCATGATCATGGTGAAATATTCGTTGAGAACCGTCTGGGAAATGTCCAGAATATTCGCGCCGCATTCCGCGCATCCCGCGCTGACTTTGGCGATGATTCCGACGGAATCCCGTCCGATGACGGAGACGACAGCTTTCATGGCAGATTTCCTTTCCGAATGAAATTACGCCAGATAACATAGCCTCAATACGCGGATAATCAACCGCGAATCTTCCGGACTTTCCGGATAACCGGCGGAAACGCCGGGGCAATCAGACCGGTTTTTCCGGCAAATCGGATTGGCAAAGACCCGTTTTTGCGTGTATGTTAAGGAAAATTGTCTTCGAAAAAACCATATACAACAAGGCGACAGGAACATGACACGCGAATACGAGTTTTCGGACATCGAAGCAAAATGGCAGAAATACTGGGAGAACAACCGCACCTTCAAGGCGGACGATTTCTCCTCCAAACCGAAATTCTACTGTCTCGACATGTTCCCCTATCCCTCCGGCGCCGGGCTCCACGTCGGCCACCCCGAGGGCTACACCGCGACCGACATCACCTGCCGCTACCTGCGGATGAAGGGGTACAACGTCCTGCACCCGATGGGGTGGGACGCCTTCGGCCTCCCCGCCGAACAGTACGCGATCGAGACCGGCACCCGCCCCGAAATCACCACGCAGAAGAACATCGACAACTTCCGCCGCCAGATCAAGGCGCTCGGCTTCTCCTACGACTGGGACCGCGAAATCAACACCACCAGACCCGACTATTTCAAGTGGACGCAGTGGATCTTCTCGCAGCTCCACAAGAAGGGGCTCGCCTATCTCGACGAAATCCCGGTCAACTGGTGCCCGGCGCTCGGCACCGTGCTGGCCAATGAAGAGGTCATCAACGGCGTTTCGGAACGCGGCGGCCACCCGGTGATCCGCCGCCCGATGAAGCAGTGGATGCTCCGCATCACCGAGTACGCCGAACGGCTGCTCACCGACCTCGACGAACTCGACTGGCCGGAAGGCGTCAAAGAGATGCAGCGCAACTGGATCGGCAAATCCACCGGCGCAGAAGTCAGCTTCATGACCGACGCCGGCGAGGCGATCACCGTCTACACCACCCGTCCCGACACGCTGTTCGGCGCGACCTACATGGTGCTCGCCCCCGAGCATCCGCTGGTCGAAAAATTGACCACGGCCGACCGCAAGGCCGCCGTGGAGGCCTATCGCGAGCAAACGGCCAATAAGAGCGAACTCGCCCGTACCGGCGACAACACCGAAAAGACTGGAGCCTTCACCGGCTCCTATGCGATCAACCCGGTCGACGGGCGGAAGATTCCGATCTGGATCGCCGACTACGTGTTGATCTCCTACGGAACCGGCGCGATCATGGCGGTCCCGGCGCACGACACCCGCGACTTCGAATTCGCCAAGACCTTCGGCCTCCCGGTGATCTGCATCATCGAACCCGACGCCGAAGCGGCGAAAGCCGAAAACGCCGACGTCGAAGCGGTGCTCCGCGGCGACGCCTGCTGGACCGGCGAAGGCAAGCTGATTCACTCCGCCAACAGCGACGGCCTCGACCTCAACGGACTCTCGGTCGCCGACTCGAAACCCGCCGCCACCCGCTGGCTCGAAGCGCGCGGCCTCGGCAAGGAGGCGGTCAAATACAAGCTCCGCGACTGGCTGTTCAGCCGTCAGCGCTACTGGGGCGAGCCGTTCCCGATCATTCACTACGAAGACGGCTCGATCGAGCTGGTCAACTCCGACGAGCTCCCGGTCAACCTGCCCGAGATGGAGGACTTCAAGCCCTCCGGCGACGGCGAGCCGCCGCTGGCCAAGGCGAAGGAGTGGCTGGCCTACACCGACCCGAAAACCGGGCGCAAGGGACGGCGCGAAACCAACACCATGCCGCAGTGGGCGGGGTCGTGCTGGTACTATTTGCGCTACATCGACCCGCACAATCCCGATCAGGCGTGGGACCCGGCCAAGGAGAAGTACTGGATGCCGGTCGACCTCTACGTCGGCGGCGCCGAACACGCGGTGCTCCATCTGCTCTACGCCCGCTTCTGGCACAAGGTGCTTTTCGACCTCGGCCTCGTTTCGACGAAGGAGCCGTTCAAAAAGCTGATTAATCAGGGGATGATCCTCGGCGTCAGCTACAAGGATCAGCGCGGGGTGCTGGTGCCGACCGACCAGGTCGAATTCACCGCCGCCGGTCCGGTGCGCAAGAGCGACGGCGAAGCGCTGATCGAGTTCCCGGCCAAGATGTCGAAGTCGCTCCGCAACGTGGTCAACCCCGACGACGTGATCCGCGAATACGGCGCCGACTCGATGCGCCTGTACGAAATGTTCATGGGTCCGCTGGAAGCGACCAAGCCGTGGAGCACCAAGGGGGTGGAGGGCGTCTTCCGCTTTCTCAAGCGCGCACACCGCATGTTCCAGGAGGCGGAAGTCGTCGATGCGGAGTGCACGAAAGATCAGCTGCGGCTGCTCCACGCCACCATCAAAAAAGTGACGCAGGACCTCGACAACTTCGGGTTCAACACGGCGATCAGCCAGATGATGATCTTCCTCAACGAGTTCTCGAAGCTGGAGAAACTGCCGCGCGAGGCGGCGGAGAAGTTCGTGCTGCTGCTGTCGCCCTTTGCGCCGCACCTCGGCGAAGAGCTCTGGGAGCAGCTCGGCCACACCGAATCGCTCGCCTACGCACCGTGGCCGACCTGGGATGAGGCCGTGCTTAAGCTCGACGAGATCGAAATCCTCGTCCAGGTGCTGGGCAAGCCGAAGGCCCGGCTGATGATGCCGGTGGACGTCAAGCAGGAAGAGGCGGAGAAGATCGCCCTCGCCTCGGCCGAAGTTCAGGCGGCGCTGGGCGGCAAGCCGGTGCGCAAGATGATCTTCGTGCCGGGCCGATTGCTGAACATCGTGATCTGAGCGAATTAAGGTAGTCCGTCTGCGACCCTTACCCGGCACCGGCACGTTTGCCGGTCGGGGTGCAGAAAAGAAAAGTACCTTACTCGCA
>CAYSZM010000066.1:0-19185 GCA_964435365.1 uncultured Victivallis sp.
TGATCGGGTCGGTGTAGAGGTCGCCGACCGCCCAGGCCAGCGTGCCGAGCACCAGACGCTCCGGATTGAAGATGTTGATATACATGCCGAACGCCTGTGCGCTGCGGAGGCTCATCTCCTCCCAGAGCGCCACGGCGTAGGGATCGCTGGCGCGGACCGCCTTTTCGAGCGAGACCATGTCGATCGCCTCGACGTTGCCGTTGACGAGCTGCATGATCATGCTGTCCGGCTTGTCCTTGAGTTCCTCCTGCATCCGCTGGGCGAGCGCGCGGCCGCCGGCGTAGGCTTCGTAGCAGCCGCGGAGCCCGCAGTTGCACTGGCGGCCGTTCAGCTGGATGCAGATGTGGCCGAGTTCACCGGCGCTCAGCGCGCAGCCGCCGCGGACGAGGTGGTTTGCCGCGATGATGCCGCCGCCGATTCCGGTGCTCATGGTGAGATAGATGAAGTCTTTGCAGCCGCGACCCGCGCCGAAGAACCACTCGGCGAGCGCGCCGCAGTTGGCGTCGTTCTCGAAGCAGCCGGGCAGCCGGAGTTCGTCGCGCAGGTACTGGAGGATCGGAACATTGCGCCAGTGGCGGTTGTTGGGAGGAGCGGTCATGATCCCGTTGGCCGGGTCGGCCGGGAACGGCGCGGAAATGCCGAACGCCCCGATGTCCTTCATCTCCAGACCGGCGTCGGCGACGAGTTTTTTCGCCTCGGCGGCCATCTTGGGCAGCACGTCTTCCGGATAGGTGTTGACGTTCTCGATGCGCGCTTTGCCGATAATCCGTCCTTCGCTGGAACCGAGGCCGACGCCGATCTTGGTTCCGCCTACGTCGAATCCAAGGACGATTTTTTCCTGAGCCATGCTGATCTCCTATATTTTTTTGCTATTAATCGCAAGTATGCATTTGTAGAATATAATCCCTGTATTATATTTTACCAAGGGTACAAAACCAACTTTCTCGGAGTTTTTCAATATGGTTCCAATTCCAAGTGTCATCGCCGCCGCCCCCGGAGTTTATTACGCATTTCAAAACAGCGACATGGTCGGCAAGGGGATCGTCGTCCTGCTGCTGGTGATCTCGACCTTCACCTGGTCGGTCATGATCGAAAAGGGCATTTCGCTCTTCCGGGCGCGAAAGCTCTCGCAGCTCTTCGTCGCCCATTTCAAGGCGAGCAAACGGAGCCTCACCAGCCCGCAGTCGCTGCGCGAAGCGGCGGGCAACTCCAGCCCGGTGGCCCAGATCTACAATCAGGGCGTGGAGAAACTGCTCGAATTCTACGAGAGCGACCCGGCGACGGTCAGCCACAGTTCGGGAATCACGGTGCGTCCGGCCCGGCTTTCCGAGGCGCAGTACAACGCGATCGAAGCGGTGCTGATCAGCGAAGTCTCCGGGCAGGAGATGGAGCTTGAAACCCGGATCGGTTTCCTCGCCACGATGGTCAGCTTGAGCCCGTTCCTCGGGCTGTTCGGCACGGTGTGGGGCGTCATGATGGCGTTCTGCGGCATCGCGGCGGCGGGCAAGTCGGACTTCTCGGCGTTGGCCCCCGGCGTGGCGGGCGCGCTGCTGACCACGGTGGCCGGGCTGGTGGTGGCGATTCCGTCGCTGGTCGGCTACAACCTGCTGACCTCGACCATCCGCACCATCTCGACCCAGCTCGACAACTTCTCCGACGAATTCATCGCCCGGGTGAAACTCGAACAGCTCCAGCTCGCCCGGGAACTGGCCTCAAGCGAGGGGAACGAGTAACATGAAGAAACGCCGCAAAAGGCGGCAGATGGCCGCCATCGACCAGATCAACGTCACGCCGCTTCTCGACCTGACGTTCCTGCTCCTCATCGCCTTCATGATCACCATGCCGCTGATGGAGTACGGCACCAATATTTCGCCGCCGGAAATGAACAGCGACAAGTTGCCGGAAGACAACTTCCAGAGCGTGACGCTGACCAAGACCGGCACGGTCATGCTCGGCAAAGAGACGATCGCCCGCGAGGAGCTCCCCGGCCGGCTCGCCCGGCTCAGGGAGACCGAGCCCAAAGTGCAGCTTCTGCTCCGGGCGGACGGTTCGCGCACCTACAACGATGTGATCGGGCTCATGGCGGAGATCCGCCACGCGGGCTTCGAAGATGTTTCACTGGTTACACAGGCGGAGGGAAAGTAAATGAGCACCGAACCGGTCGTCCCGCAGCTGCGGCCGGCCGAGCCGCAGCCGCTGACCTCGCACAAGCTCCGGATGTCGATCCGGATGCATGTGGTGGTTCTGCACTGCCTGATTATCTTCGGACCGCTCGGATTCATCGTCTTCCGCAACTGGCTGTCGCCGCAGGAGAGCGCCTTCAAGGTGAAGCTGATGGGGCCGCTTTCGACCGGAGAAGAGGTCGGGCCGCCCTCGCGGCTGCGCAACACGCCGGACCCGGGGCCGCGCCCGCCGGAACCGTCGCCGCCCGAGCCGCAGAAACCGACTCCGCCGGCACCGCCGGTTCCGCCGACACCGCCGGTGCCGAAACCGCCGCCGGTCCCCAAGCAGACGGTGAAGAAACCGGTGCCGAAACCGCCGCCGGTTCCCAAACAGACGGTGAAGAAACCGACTCCGCCCAAGCAGCAGACGGTGAAGAAGCCGACGCCGGCGAAACCGACGCCGCGCAAGCTCACCGCCGAAGAGCAGGTGGCTCTGGCCCGGAAGAATGCGACGAAGACCGGCGACGGCGGCGGAACCAATACCAATATCGCCGTGCCGATCGGCAGCGCCGACCGCGCCCAGACTTCTGGGCCCCAGAACAATGCGACGCCGGGCGGCGGTGCGAAGGGCGAGGACGAGGCTTACTGGAACCGTCTCGGCAATTATGTCAAGATGCGCTGGACTCAGCCGCCGGGCTCGCTGCTCGGCGACAACCGGCCGACGGTGACGATCGAACTTGACATCGCCGCCGACGGCCGGGTGACCGGTTCGCGGATCATCCGCCGCAGCGGCAACCGTTCGATGGACGATTCCGTGCAGCGGCTGCTGGCCGCGCTCGACCGGGTTCCGACGCCGTCCAACGGGGCGACATCACTCCAATTGCGGCTCTGTACCGAAGATTGAGTAAGGGTCAGACGAAGCGTTTCACCGCGGCGCGGTCGCGGGCGAGTTGCCCGGTCACCGCGGCGGGGGCGAGTTCCCGGGGCGGGATGTCGTGTTTCAGGCTCAGCGCGGCGGCGACTCCCGCCGCCTGGCCGGTGGACTGGCAGGTCTGCTGAATCCGCAGGCTCGACTGGGCCCAGTGGTCGGCGCTGATGCAGCGCCCGGCCATCAGCAGATTGTCCACACCGTCGGCGACGATGCAGCCGTAGGGAATGTCGAAATAATCCCCCTCTCCGATTACCCGGTCGAGCCAGCCTTCGGGCGAACGGTCGGCGTCCTTCGTGTGGCTGTCGGCGGGCCAGACATCGATGTGCCAGCTCGATTTCGCAATCGAAAGCGGATTTTTGACCAGGCCGAACGCCTCCTCCCGGCCGACTCGCGCGATGCCGTGCAGCCGCCGGGTCGAACGGACGCCGATGTGGTTGGAACTCTCCAGAAAATAGGCGTTTTCGCAGCCGGGGCAATACTTGAGGTAGTAGTCGCGGACCTGCTCTATCTGCCGCCGCGCGGCGCGTTCCGCCTCGCTCAGCTGCCAGGGGTCGAGCGGGTCGACGTTGAGAATGCGCGACGGGCCGCCGACCAGCAGCTCGGGCCGCCGGGCCAGCGGACGAGTCCACGCCTTGATGTAGCGGAGAATTCGCCCCGAAGTGATGATCGGGTCGGTGAATTCATGGTTCTCCATCGCTTTGGCGAAATCGGCGTCGATCTTATCGTCGTAGGCTTGCGAGGGGAAGTCCGCGGGCATCCGGGCGTTGCCGAGGCGGAAGGGCTTGGTCAGCGCCATCGCGCACTTGGAAACGCCGTCTCCCTGTTCCCAGCCGACTCCGGCCATCGCGCCGATCAGCCCGTCGCCGGTGCAGTCGATGACCCGGCGGGCGGCGACGGCGATGCGACCGGCGACGGTTTCGAGAACGACGCCGCACAGGCGCCCCTGTTCCTTCATCACATCGGCGGCCCAGGCGTGGTGGAGAATCCGCACCCCGGCGGCGTCGAGCAGCCGGTCCCAGGCGTATTTGACCAGCTCACAGTCGACCGAACCGTCGACCTTGCGGCCGCGCCGCGCCGCGAGGTCCCCGACGCCGCCCATCGAGTCGAGCTCGAACATCCACTCGTGCCAGATTCCTTCGAGGTCGACGCCGTTCATGCTGAGCACCGGCATCACGTACTGCGAGACGGTCGCTCCGCCGAGATAGCCGTCCTTTTCCACCAGGAGCGTTCCGGCCCCGAGGCGGGCGGAGGCGAGCGCCGCCGCGCATCCGGCGGGGCCGCCGCCGACCACCACCACGTCGAACGAATCGGAGACCGGAATCTCGCGGGCGGGTTCCACATAAACTTCCATCTGAACACATTCCTTTCCGGAGCAGGCCGCACGGTTTATTCGGCGGCGATTTCATAGTAAATCGTCGGCGCGCCGAGCGAAAACCGCAGCTGTCCGCCGTCGCGTTCAACCGGGACGGCGTCGAGCCGGGATCCGTCCGGGCGGAGCGGATAAACCCGCAGCGTCTCCGGCGCGGCGAGGCCGTGCAGCGTGACCTTGCCCCTGACCGGCTCGATCAGCACCGGCCCGGTGCCCCGTTTCAGCGCCCTGAAGCCGCTGGCGTCCCAGACCATTCCGGTGTTTTCACAGCGGCCGCAGACGGTCAAAAGCATATGCTTCGAGGCGGCGAGCGCCCGGTCGTCGAGCGCGGTCACCGAAAGCGAATTGACCAGCGGCGTGACCGCTTCGAAGGCGAGATTTTCGCACGAGCCGTCCGCGGCGCGGTCGAGCCGCCCGATCATCGCCTGGCTCTTCGGCGTATTGATGAAGAGGATGCCGTCCTTGCGATGCCAGACCAGTTCCCCGGTGTCGCTGGTCACCACCGGACCTTCCGGCGGGAGCGGGTCGGCGCTCTTTCCCGGCGGCGCGTCGAACACCGTTTCCAGCCGGTGCCGGAACGGCGAGAATCCGGGCTGGACCGATCCCTCTCCGCGGCGGAACACCGAATCGCGGTCGTACGCCGACGCCACGCGGACCTCCTTCGCCGGAGAGACGTCGCCGCGCAGGAACAGGTTCGACGCCGTCTGCCACTGGCCGACGAACACCGGGTCGCTGCAGATGTTCTGGTTCCAGAGAATGTGCGAGAGCTTGTTGTAGGAGTGGCTGTAGGCGTGGACGATGAGACAGTCCATGTCCTGAAGCGCGGCGTAGGCGGCGACGAAGAGCGGCGCGTCGCTCCGCCACGGGAAGATATCCTTGTTGTGATAGTTCCACTCGGTTACCGTCAGCGGCTTGCCGTGGACCCGCGCCAGTGCGATCTGGGTGATGGTGTCGAAATCCGGCAGCTCCGCCTGCGACATCGGCCGCCGCCCGAAGAAATACGGGTGCTGGTCGATGAAATCCATCTCAGATTGCGATTTGAGATCGGGCGGATTCCGGAACAGCGCCTGCGACCCGGCGATTGGAACTTTGAGCCCGAGTTCGCGCAGATAGTCGCGCGTTTCGCGGTAAAAGCCGGTCTGGAGTTCGTAGGCGAAGCGGGTCGCGTCGGTCAGCCGCGGCGTGTCGGCGCCGCCCCAGCTGCCCAGCGAAGCTCCGACCGGCTGTTCGATCTTCACGGTTCCGGCGACGGGGTCCTCGTCCGGCCGGAGCAGTTTCCCCCAGGCGGAGGCGAGCGCTTCGCGGCTGTGGTAACGGTCGAGCAGCCAGCGGTTCCAGAGCGCCGCGTACTGTTTGGCGTAACTGCCTTCCAGCCGCCACCAGATGCCGGCGAGGAACAGCGTGTTCTCGTTGGTGATGTTGACCATGGCGATCGCCGGCTCATCGACGTAGCGGTTGCCGGTGAAGGGGTTGCAGTGCAGCAGAAGCGCCTTCTGGAACGCCCGGTTCGCCTTGATGGTGGCGGGGTCGAAGTAGAAGCCGCGTTTCTCGCGCGAATTCCCGAATTTATCCCGCAGCTCCGCCGCGACGCCGTCGTGTTCGGTGAACGCGCGCGGGCCGTGAAGGTCGAGGAAGATGTAAATGCCCCGCTTCTTGAGGGCGGCGACCAGATAGTCGAACGCCTCCAGGCGCTCCGGAGAGAGTTCGGAGCTCTTTGCGCCCTCGCCGAAGATATTGATCCGGGGTTCTCCCCGGTCGGTGAACTGGGTGTTGTCATACATATGCAGCCGGGCGATGTTGCAGCCGAGTTTGGCAAGGGAGGCCGCCAGCGTGTCGGCATCCTCCTTCGTCGGCGGGAAGCAGGCGGAGCCGACCAGCGCTCCCCCGAAGAAGCGGGCGCGCTCCCCGTTGGCGAACTCGAAACGGCCGTTTTTCGCGGTGACGAAGCCGAATTTTCCGGCCGGGGCGTGGCGGAGGATTCCCGCCGAGATGTTGAGCGCATTCACCGGCGCGGAGTAGGCGTCGGGGATGAACGGAATCCAGCCGGAGGTGTCGGTCCGGCGCTCCGTCTCCTCGGCGCGGATCAGGGAAACCTGCTGGTTGGAGAGTGTGATTCCGGCCAGGATCGGCACGCAGGTGCGTATCCGGCTGCGGAAGAGGATCGAACCGATCGTCTTCTCCGGATGCGGATTGTTCCAGCCGAACACGTTGATTCCGACCGGCGAATGAAGCGAATTCGAGCCCCGCCAGCCGACCGCCGATTCCGGCGTGTTGACCGTGTCCCACCAGCCGCAGATGTTTTTGCCGTATTCCAGCGGAATCTCCTCCTCGGTGCCGTCGGTGTAACGGACGAGGTAGTCGGCGACCGCCCCGTTGTCCTTCCAGCCGCAGGCCTGGAGAAAATAGACCGAGACGGCGGGACGGCCCACCGGAATCTCCACTTCATGCGGCAGATGCTTCTTCGGCTCGCCGGCCAGGACGATGCAGGATTTCCCGGCATTGACGGCGGGGTCGATCACCGTGAACGGCACTCCGGCGAATTGCCCCGGCCCGACCGGAAAGCTACGGAAATCGTTGCCGCCCGGACCTTCGTCCGTCCAGCCGCCCTTGCCGTCGTTCGGAGCATCGTTTTCACGGAACCCCATGTTGCAGACGAAGGAGAGATCGACGGGGGTGAACGCCACCACCTCCATCTCCTCGAGGAGCGCTCCGGTGGAAGTCCCCGGCGACTGCACGCTCATCAGAAACCGGAACTCCTTCCCCGGCGTCAGGTTATGACGGGAGTCGCGGAGGCGGAAGCTGCTGCGCGACCAGCGCGAACCGGAGGCGCGCGAGTCGAGCAGCACCACATCGGGCCCGTTGAAGGAGAATTGGTATCCGCCGATTTCGGCTTTCTTCAGCGGTTTCGGCATTGCGGGAAGCGCCTCTCCCGCTTTCGGGAGCACCCCTTTCTCCGCGCCGCCGTTGAATTCGAACGACTTGCCTTCGAACGACTCCGCGTTGAGCATCAGCGTGAGTTCGCCGCTGCGCAGCGGTTCGGCGCCGAGCACGGTCACGATGCATTCGACCCGGAATCCGTTCGGCGCGAACGCCAGCTGCTTGACCAGCCGGAAGCGGCCGGGAACTTCGGCCGTGTAGGTGAATGTCTTGTGGAGTTCGTCCGCGGTCAGCGATGAAGCGGCCAGCGCCCCCGAGGCAAGATCGTCTTTCTTCTGATCGTGCAGAAAGAAACGCTCGGTGAAGAGCAGCGTCCCCGCCGCGTCACGGACGGTGAGCAGCGACCGTTCCGAAAGTTCCGCCCGGTATCCGGGCAGTTCGACCCGGATGATCCGGGGCGGTTCCGCGTGGCAGAGAAGGCCGAAAAAGAGACAGAGCAATCCGGTCATGAGGTTGCGCATGATTTCACCTCTCTTCCGGTTTACGCGAGAGCCGGTAGAACGTTCCGTCCTCCACCTCGATCCGCAGCGAAAGCACATCGCAGCAGATCCGTTCCCCGTCCGCGTTCTTCCAGCGTGGTTCCAGCCGGTCGGAATCGCCCGAGACCGGCAGGGAATCGGCCAGCGTCCGGCCGGGCAGGGGCCTGCCGTTCAGGTCGAGCAGCTCGAAGCGGAGACTCCCCCTTACGTTCGCATCGATCCGCATCGAACCGTCGGAGAAGAGGAACGGCCGCGTCTCGACGATGCCCGAGCCGGAAAGGCCGAGCAGCCGTCCCTTGCCTACTTCCGCCGCGTAGATGCCGCGGCGGCGCGGGAACGGGTTGCCCATCTGCCGGTTGTTGTGCGGATAACGCGAAACCGAATAATAGATCCGCCAGCTTTCGCCGCAGTCGACGAAGTGGTGGCCGGTATGGATCAGCCCGGCGTGTTCGCCCTCGTCCTCGAGGCGGATCCACGGCTGTTTCCAGGGGCGCTCCCAGGATCGCCCGTCGCGGCTGAGCACCAGTTCCGGTTCGATGATCTGGCGGTCGCAGGGGTAGCGGCCGAGCATGCCGAGGCGCCACGAGCCGAACCGGGTCATGTTGAGATAGTAATATTGAAGCTGAAACGGCCCGTCGGGGTCGTTCGGAATGACGATTTCGGGCGCGGACCAGACGATCCCGTCCGCGCTTGAACGGCGCTGGATCATCCGGAAAATGGTCGGGGCATTGTCGATCGGCGTATGGTTCGGGCCGTCGGCGGGGTTTTCGGTCAGCCAGACCGAGTAGAGTTCGAACCCGCCCACCGGCAGCCGGTAGACCACGGTGGAGTCGTTGGAGAGCAGCCGGCGGCGATGCAGAAGTTCCTCGAACGAAAGTCCCCCGATCCGGTCCGGCGAATTGACCGCGCGGGGAATCAATCCTTCGAATCCGGCCTTGCCTCCCGCCGCGGAATCGACCGGGTGCAGCAGGCAGGGGCGGTCGAAATTGAGGCAGCGGAACCGCACGCCGTCTTCACTCGAGAAGCAGACATACCGGGTGAATCCGGCTTCGAAGCAGAACACCCAGGCGAAGAGCTTCCACTCCGGGTCCTCCGCGCACGGTTCGAGCACCGACAGATGGCGCACCTGCGCTTCGGCGGGAACTCCCTCGAAGGTCAGTGCGGAACGGAATTCCCAGGCGATTCCGTCCGCCGACTCCGCATAGCGCGCCGCATGGCCGGCGGCGGTCTTTCCGTCGATTCCCTCGGCCAGATAGTACATCCGCCAGCGGCCGCCGACATCGCGGAATACCGGGGAGCCGAACACCGAATTGCTGATTTCCGGCTCCGGCATCAGGTCGCCGAGCCGTTTCAAATCGGGACCGCAGAACCGCAGCGATCCGGAGTGAAGAATTTTTGCAGTGTCGAACGCCAGCATCTCAATCTCTCCTTGCATACATGAAAAGGTTCATTCCCAAAATGGAGTTTCCGGTCGGGTTGGAAACCACGTAACTTAAGATTCCGGTCGGAGGAAAGTTGGCGACATGCCCGTCCAGCAGGCTCATCTGGTAGCTTTTGTGCGGCATCAGGCCGGTATCATGCGTCGAATTGTTGACGAAATTCTTGAAACAGGTCATGATCCAGGCGTTGCCGATCGACCGTCCGCCCGGCGCTCCGACGTAGCAGCAGCCGAATTCGACGACCCGCGACGGCGTCCTGATTATGGTGATCTTGTTCTTGCTCAACTCTCCGCTGGCGTTGTAACCGTTGAGCGACGCCGCGTAGCCGTAGCTCGCCCGGAAGCTTCCGTTGCCGTTCTTGTCGCCGGGGCACTCGGCGACCTTCTGGTTCGAGATATAAGTGGTGTAAGCCGGCGGAGAGGTCAGTGAGAAGGGGATCAGCCGGGTCAGCCAGCGCTGGCCGCTCGCGGCGTACTGCGAATTCAGCATGATGTCCGCATTGTCGCTGATGTACTGCTTGTGGGCGTTGGAGAGCTGGCTCAGGTTCGATACGCATTTGGTCCGGTGGGCCGATTCCCGCGCCCGCTGCAGCGCGGGCAGCAGCATGGCGGCGAGAATGGCGATGATGGCGATTACTACGAGGAGTTCGATCAACGTGAAATTCTGTTCTCTTTTCATTCTCCTGTCCTCCCTGTTCGATTTGATTATGGTTTGATAGACCGCGCCGTTTGTCTCTCGCAAAGGATGTGCATGCCCGGAGTTGCCCGGCCGGGCCGCGGCCGAGATCGGACCATATCGGCAACTCCTCTTTTATCGTTTTGAACGGCGGTCAGTCGGCGACGGCGACCGGCTCGGGCAAGCGCGGTTCGCGGACGGCGGAACGGTTTTCCCGGTAGGGCGCGACTTCTTCCATCACCTGTGCGAAATAGGTGCGGATTCCGGCCAGGTCGCTGCCCATGTTCAGCATGTCGAACCCGTACTCGATGTATCGCCGGAAGTTCTGGACCGTGGCGACGGTCACCGCGAATTTGCCGTGACGGTGTGCCTCGGCGACGACCATGCGGCGGACCCGGTCCACCTCCGGGTGATCCAGCCAGCCCGGTTTCCCGATGGCGTGGCTGTAGTCGCCGGGACCGAAGAAGAGACCGTCGATGCCGGGGACCGCGGCGATCTCCCCGATGCAGGGAACCGCCTCGGGGTCCTCGATCTGGACGAAAACGAACCGGTTCCGGTTGACGAATTCCGCGTATTCGGCGAACGGCGTCATGCCGAACTGGCCGTCCGCGTTGCCGCCGTCGACCGGACGCCGCCCGATCGGGTGGAAGCGGACCTGGCGGACCAGGTCGCGCGCCTCGTCGGCCGACATCACGTGCGGAATCAGAATCCCCGAGGCATCGAGTTCCAGCGGTTTGATGAGTTCGCTGTACGAACCGCGCGCCACGCGCACCATCGTATCCATGCCGTAGGCCTTGGCGGCCAGAATCTGTCTCTCCAGCACCTGCCAGTCGTTCGGCACATGCTCGCGGCAGGCCCAGAAACAGTCGAAACCGGCGATTCCGGCCATCTCCACCGGTCGCGAACAGCTGAAGTTGCTCTTGACCGAAAACACCCGTTCCCCGGCCCGCAGTTTATTCAATACAATACTCTCTCGCATGACGTGACCTCCTGCAAATGTATGGCATTTGCTTTAATTATACCAGAAAAAAGCGCGAATGTCAAGGTATTCTCTTGTAAATGTCATATATTTCAAAAAAAAAGAGTTTCCCTTGGCAATTCAGCGGAAACAAAGCTATATTGAATCAGGAGACGGAATCGATCATATGGAACACGACAATAAAAGCGATCAGCTGGCGAGCGCAATCCTTGAGTTGATCACGGAGCGCAAACTCAGGCCGGGCGACCTGCTTCCCCCCGAGCACGAGCTTGCGACCCGCTTCGGCGGCAGCCGCCTGAGCGTGCGGGAGGCGTTGCGCGGGTTGAAGTTTCTCGGGCTGGTCAAATCGACGCCGGGGAGGGGAACCGAGCTGGCCGAGGTGAATTTCTCGGAGTTGAGCCGTTACCTCGGGTATCAGCTCGCCTGCAGCCGCCTCGACTCGAACGACCTGCTGGACGCCCGCCTCGCTCTGGAACTCGCATCGGTTGAAAAACTGTGCGGCAGGCTGACCGCGGAGCAGCTCACCCGGCTGCGCGCCGCCGCCGACTGTTACCCCCGGCACCCGGAAACCGCCGACCAGGCGGTCTCCGCCGACCGGGAGCTGCACCGGCTGCTGCTCGAATTCGGCGGGAACGAGATTCTTCAGACATTCTCGAAACTGCTCGATATTTTTTTCCGCGATCTCCGGGTCAGGAACCGCCCCGAGGGGCTCGAACGCGCCGCGCGCGAACATCACGCCCTGCTCGACGCGATGGAACGCGGCAACCTCGATCTGGCGCGCGGCCTCATCAAGCAGCATCTCGAACATCACCGCTGAAGCGGGCGCCGGTGAAAAAGGGCGGATTCGCCGCTGCAAACGGAATTTTTTTCGTATATTTTTCAATCTTAATGCCGCAATGCGATTGATTTTCCGGAAAGGTGCGTTAAATTTTCGAGTGAGAGATTGTTTTTCGATTGAATCCGCAGAATGAAAGGGTGAAAGATGGTCGATCCGGATATGAACAATAATGACAATGCTCCGCTGGATGACAGCGAAGATACCAAGACCCGTAAAACCGTGCGGCTGCGGCCTTCCGCCACGCCCGCCGGCATCAACTTGACTCCGCTGCCGAAGACGCCGCTCACCGATCCGCTGAGCGGCCGCGACACCGACACCGGCAATCTGGAAGTCATGGAAGACACTCAGACCCGCCGGACGGTCAAGCTCCGGCCGATCGCCACGCAGACCGGCGGCGTGCCCAAGGTTCCGATTACGCCCGGCCAGAAACCGGCCGGCGACGGCGCCAACACCCAGACCCGCAAGACGATCGTGCTGAAGCCGACCGCGGTTGCTCCCGCCGTCAAAATCGAGAGTCCGACCGGAGCCGCGCCGAAGGAGTCCGACGACACCAAGACCCGCAAAACCGTGCGGCTGCGTCCCTCCGCCGTGACTCTGCCCCCGATGACCGGGAACGCCCAGCCCGCCGAGGAGAGTTCCGATACGATCGAGAGCAGCGATACGATCAAGATCGCCCGTCCGCCCCGTCCGGGCAGCATGATTCCGCCGCGGCCGTTGACGCTTCCCGGGCAGGCGGTGCCGGGTCATGGCGAAATGCCGTCGCATTCGCTTCCGGTGGCCAAGCCGCTGCCGCCCCAGACGCCGCTCCCGAAGCCGGGTGAATCGATGCCCAAATCGACCGCGGTTCCGCACGTCCCGTCCGTTCCGCATATTCCGCCGGTTCCGGGGGCTGTTGCTGCTCCCGAAGCGGCTCCCAAGGCTCCCAAGCCGCTTCCTGCCGACGATGAGCTCAAGCTCAAGCCGACCGGCAGCGCCAATGCCGCGCCTCCGACTGCGATCAACGGACCGGAAGCCGGAGCCGCCGCGGGCGCCGCCAATGCCGCTATGCCGACGCTGGACGGAAAATCGCCCCTCGCCGGAATGCAGCCGCTCAACACGGCGAAGGCCGGTGCTTCGAAGTTCTACCTCGGCATCGCCGTCGCCTGCCTGATCCTGATCGCCGGAACGGTGACCATGACGGCGGTTCAGTACTTGAACCTCTGCCAGCAGCAGAAGATCGAACTGCCGTTCCTGTCGCAGTCGAAGTAATTTCGCGCTTCGAAATCCCTCTTCCCGTCCCGGGAGGAGGGATTTTTTTATTTCGGTGAAGCCGGGCGATTGACTTTCCCGCGGTTCCGTGGTACTTTTATTCCATGAATATCATGACGGAAATCGGCAGCAGCGTCACGGGAGCGCTGTTGCCCGCCATTTATCTCGTCTATCAGCTTCCGCTGCTGGTCGCGTCGGGGCTTCTCGCACGGCGTCTGCGGCCGCGCAACTGGTTCGAATATTTCGCCTCGGCGGGCCTTCTCTATGCGATCTGGACCGCTGCCCTGCCCGGGATTCTCGGATTGTTCGGGCAATTGACGCCGGGCAGCGGCCTCACCGCCGCCTGGATCGTCGGAGGGATCGTCTGTGTCACTGAGCGCGAACGCCCCCGGCTGAAATTGCCGCCGCTCCGGCTGACGGCTCCGGAACTCCTGCTTCTGGCGCTGCTGATCGGGTTTCTCGGCTATCAGTGGCGCGCCTACAGCTGCCTGCCGCCGGTGGGAACCGACGCGATGATCTATCACCTCTACTACCCGGCGGTGTGGAACTCCTCGGGAGTGGTGGAGCGGCTGAGCCAGCCGGGGTTGATGACGGCCTCTTATCCCTGTTACGGGGAACTGATCTACGCCTGGCAGATGCTTTCGTTCGACGGCGATTTCATTGCCAAAAACTGGCAGTTCTACTTCATCGTTCTCGCCGTGCTGGCGGCCATCGACGCGGTGCTGGCCGCCGGATTCCACCGTATGAGCGCATTGGGTGCGGGGTTGCTGACGGCGTTCACCGGGGTGGTTTTCCGCAATGTGACGGTGGCCAACACCGATATCGTCACCGGATCGTTCCTCCTCGCGGGAATGGCGTTCCTGCTGATCGGCGTGCGCCGCAACCGGCTCGGCTGGATGCTGCTCGCCGGAGCGGGGTTCGGCATGGCGATGGGGACCAAGTATCTCGGGTTTCTCCTCGCGCCTCCGGCGCTGCTGCTGACCGCGGCGGCGGCGTGGGTCTGCCGGCCCGTCTGCCGGAAGAACCTGCTGTGGAGCATTTTCGTCGCCGCTGTCGTCGGGGCGCCCTGCTTTGTCGCCAACTGGATCGTCACCGGGAACCCGGTTTTCCCGGCAAAAATCGGCATCGGGAAGTTCATCCTCTTTTCGAATTATCTGGACCTCCACGCTCCGGCCATCGGCTGGACCTGCAATGCGTGGAGTTTCTTCGTCAACCCCGACAGCAACAGCGTCAGCACTCTGGGGGCGACCATCATGCTTGCCGCCGTCGCCGCCGCCCTTGCCGCCCGGCTTCTTCTGCCGCGGCGCGGAAGAAAGCGGGAGTTCCGGGTCATCGCGTTTGCGGTGTTCGGGGCGGCGATTCTTGTGTTGCTGGCGCTCCAGCTCCGGCTCTATCCCTCGCTGACCCAGCCGCGGCAGATCATCCCGCTGGCGATGCTCTCCGCCGTCTGCGCGGCGGTGCCGTTCGAGGCGGTGCGCCGTTCCCGTTTGTTTCGTTCCGGCTGGGGGATGGCGGCGCTGATCGTCGCGGTGTTTTACACGGCATCGTCTCCTCAGTTCTATTACCCTTATCACATTGTCGGGATACTGTTCATCGCCGCGCTCGGGGGCGTGTTTCTCTGGTGTTTCACCCGGCTCGGAAACCGGACGGGGCGAATCGTCCTGGCCGCCGCCGCGGTTGCGGCGCTGGTGCTCGATACCGGATTCCGCTACGGGACCTGCCGGACGGTGGAGAGCGAAATGCGCGCCCGTTTTGTCTCTTCCGCCAATGAAGAAGTCCGGTTGCTGCTGGAAAAGGAAGCGGGTCAGCACGGCGCCCGGATCGCCTTCTGCAGCGCGTATTTCTACAATTTCATCGGACGGAACGCCCGGAATACGCTGCTCTCGATCCCGGTCTCCCTCTCCGGGAAGCCGGACAACCGGGACTACCGCAGCCTGGAGGAGATGCGTACCCCCGGTTCCTACGGGCTCTGGCTCAAGCGCGTTTTCGACGCAAAAGCCGACTACCTGCTGGTCGACACGAATACCTTCGCCGCGCCCAACCCGCGGCTGGAACTCGACTGGGCGCTCGCCCACCCGGAAACCTTCGTCAAGCGGTTCGAAGCCGAAGGGCTGACGCTGTTCTCCATCCGGAGGCCGCGGTGAACGGGGAACGGGAGACGCTTCGCGGCGAGATCGTCCGGGTCATCTTCGAAAACGAGGACGGCTCGTTCGCGGTTATCCGGCTGCGCGGCGGCGACGGGAGGGAGAACTGTGTTCTCGGCGCACTCGGCGGCATGGTTCCCGGGCAGGAGCTCGAACTCGAAGGCAGCTGGGAACGGCATGCCGAATTCGGCCGCCAGTTCCGCGCCGAGCACTTCAAGATCGTCCTGCCGGGAACGCCGGACGGAATCCGCCGCTACCTGAGTTCCGGGGTGATCCCCGGCATCGGCAAGAAAACCGCCGGACTCATCGTCGATCACTTCGGGGAGAAAACCCTCGAAAAACTCGACGCCGGAGTGTCGGCGCTCAAACAGATTCCCGGCATCGGCCCCAAGAAGGCGGAGGCGATCGCCAATACCTGGAAGGAGTCGGCGGCCCGGCGCGACAGCAGCATTTTCCTGCAGGGGCTCGGCATCACCCCGGCCTTCTGCGCCCGGCTGTTCAAGCGCTACGGC
The DNA here is from genome assembly GCA_964435365.1 of uncultured Victivallis sp. Taxonomy (GTDB): domain Bacteria; phylum Verrucomicrobiota; class Lentisphaeria; order Victivallales; family Victivallaceae; genus Victivallis. The sequence continues at coordinate 15,714 of CAYSZM010000066.1, forward strand.
GAAGCCGCGCCGCAGGTGGTGCGGACCAACCCCTACCGGCTGGCCGAGGAGGTGGACGGCATCGGCTTCCGCAAGGCGGACGAAATCGCCAAGGCGCTCGGTGTCTCCCGCGATTCGGTTCCGCGCCTGACGGCGGCGGCGGTGTTCACGCTCAACGAGATGATTTCCAACGGCAACGTCTGCTGCACGCTCGAAGAGCTGATGGCCTCCACCGCGGAGCTGGCCGGATCGAAACCGGAAACCGCCAAACTCGGCATCGAAGCGGCGGTCGAGCGCCGGCTGCTGCGGATTATGGACGGCCGGATCTACACCCCGGTGCTGGCCCGCGCCGAACTCGATCTGCCCGAACTGGTGGCGAAGCTGGCCTGCTGCCCGGTCTTCGCCGGCCAGAAGCTGCGTCCGGCGGCGGGGGGCAATCTGGTTCTCGCCGAGGAGCAGCGGTTGGCGGTGGACCGGGTCAACGAGTGGCCGCTCACCTTGATCACCGGCGGTCCCGGCGTGGGCAAAACCACGGTCGTCGCCGAAATCGTCCGCCGCGCCCGCAAGGCGGGGCTGCGGATGGCGCTGGCCGCGCCGACCGGCCGCGCCGCGAAACGGCTCGGCGAAGCGACCGGACTCCAGGCGAAAACGCTCCACCGGCTGCTGCAGTTCGACCCGACGACCAACCAGTTCACCCACGGCTCGGATACTCCGCTGCCCTGCGATTTGCTCATTGTGGACGAAGTTTCCATGCTCGATCTGCCGCTGGCGCTGGCGCTGTTCCGGGCGATTCCGCCCGGCTGCTCGGTGGTGCTGGTGGGGGACAAGGACCAGCTCCCGTCGGTGGGCCCGGGAACGGTGCTGGCGAGTTTTCTCGCCTCCGGCTGGTTCCGGGTGACCCAGCTGGAGCGAATCTTCCGCCAGGCGGAAGGCAGCCGGATCATCGTCAACGCCCACCGGGTCAACCACGGGCTGATGCCGGAAAAACCGCGGACGCGCGGCGATGAACTCGCCGATTTCTACTGGATCGAGCAGGACGACCCCGAAAAGGCGCTGGCGGTCATCGAGAAGATGGTGGTCGAACGGATTCCCGCCCGGTTCCCGTTCGACCCGGTGGACGACGTGCAGATCCTGACCCCGATGAACCGGGGCTGCTGCGGCACGGTGGCGATCAACGAACGGCTCGAAGCGCTGCTCAATCCGTCCGAGGCGGAGGGCTTCCGGTTCGGCGAGCGCTCCTTCAAATCCGGCGACAAGATCATGCAGACCGCCAACAATTACGACAAGAACATCTTCAACGGCGACATGGGGCGGATCGCCCGCATCGACCACTCCGCAAAGAAGTTCACCGTCATCTTCGACGGCCCCCATGCGGTCGAATACGGCTTCGACGAGGCCGACCAGCTGACGCTGGCCTATGCGGTGACGGTGCACAAGGCGCAGGGCAGCGAATATCCGGCGGTGATCCTGCCGTTCCTTTCGCAGCACTATATGATGCTCCAGCGGAATTTGCTCTACACCGCGATGACCCGCGCCAAAAAACTGCTGATCCTGGTCGGCAGCGAGCGGGCGGTCCGTATGGCGGTGGAAAATGCGCGGCTCGAACCGCGCTCCACGCTGCTGACCGAACGGCTTCAGGAGAAACTGCGCCTGCTCCGCCCGGAACGTGCCGGACTCTGAATTCTGTCACTCCCTGATGCTGTTGCGGAACGCGCGGGGCGTCTCTTTGAATACCCGGCGGAACTCCGTACTCAGCGCCGACGCGCCGGGGAATCCGCATTCGGCGGCGATTTCGGCCACACTCCGGTCGGTGCGGCGCAGGAGTTCGCGCGCCTTTTCCAGCCGGACCTGCCGCACATACTGCATCGGACTTGTCCCGTTCTCCTCCGAGAAACGGCGCTGGAAATTGCGCAGCGACATCCGGGCGACCGCCGCCAGTTCCTCCGCCCGGATTCGTTCGCGGAACCGGGCGTTGACGTAGAAACGGACCTCGGCGAATCCGCGGTGCGGCGGCAGCGGCGGCAGCGAGCGCGTTTCCAGCAGCCGGCAGAGAAAGATCAGGAGCTCGGCCAGGCAGGCGAGGCACATCGAATCGTACCCCGGCTCCCGCTTTTCTTGCTCCCGGAGGATCGACTGCTGGAGTTTCTCCACCGCGGCGAGTCCGGCGGAATCGAGATTGAGCAGCCCGCCCGGCTCCGGCGCGCCCGAGTCCGCCCGGAAGAAGTGGAGAAACCCCGGCATTGCGGCGATTTCCGGGAAGTGCCGCTCGACCGTGCTCAGCTTGAACAGCATATTGGTGATGCGGAAATTCCGGACGCCGCGATAGCCGTGGCGGATTCCGCGCGGAATGATGAAAACGTCCCCGGAGGCGATGGGGTACTCCCGCGTCTCCAGAAGATGGATGCCGTTGCCGCTGTTGACAATCACCATCTCGAGAAAATCGTGGGCGTGCAGCCGGAGGTCGAAATGGCGGGGCTGCAGGATGATGACCGGCGGGCTTTTCCCGTCTCTTCGATCGCAGAACCTGCGATAACGGTAAAATGACAGATCGCTCTTTTTCATGAAGATAATATATCCCGAAGAGTGGCGTAATTCAATTTGTTTTTGGCGCGAATCGTATTTTATTTTTGAGGGACCAGGAGTATAATGATAGCAACAACCGGGAGATTTTCCATGAAGAAATACGACATCGCCGCCTACATCTGGCCCTCGTACCACTACGAACCCCGCGCCGAACGGTTCTGGCCGGAGATGGACGGGGAGTGGTACACCGTCCGCCGCGGCACGCCGCGTTTCCCCGGTCACGACATGCCGCGTTACCCGCTGCTGGGCTGCCAGGACGAGGCCGATCCCGCGGTGGCGAAGCAGCATGTCGAACTCGCCGCGAAATACGGCGTCAACACCTTCATCATGGACTGGTACTGGTATGAAAACGCTCCCTGCTTCGAACGCCAGCTCAACGAGGGGCTGATTCCGGCGCTGGAGGGCACCGATTCCCGGTTCTACCTGATGTGGGCCAACCACGACGCCGACACCCTGTGGGATATGCACACCGACGAGCACAACCCGGTCTGGGACGGCAAGGTTTCCCGCGAACAGTTCGAGCCGATGATGGAACGGATCATCGACAAATATTTCGGTCTCAAAAGCTACTACACCATCGACGGCAAGCCGGTCTTCTCGGTCTTCCTGCCCGGCAACCTGGTCGCCGGGCTCGGCGGAGTGGCCGCGACGAAAAGCGCCTTCGACTGGCTGCGCAAACGGGTGGTGGAAAAAGGGTTCCCCGGAATCCACCTCCAGTTCATCGTCCGGCGCGGCGGCAACCTGGGGCCGGAGGCGTCGGCGGAATTGCGCGGCGTCTCCCATGAGGAGCTCGTGAAGATCCTCGGCGTGGACAGCGGCACCAGCTACCAGTACGTCTCCGACGCCGGGTTCAGCAAGGGCGATTACGTCGCCTGGGGCGCGGCGGCGATCGCGAAGTGGCCGGAAGACG
>CAYSZM010000067.1:0-3363 GCA_964435365.1 uncultured Victivallis sp.
CACCCCATCCTTTTCAAAAAAAGCGGTTGTAAGCGGGCGTTTTCGGGCAACAGCGGTATCAAGTCGATCGGGCGTCGCAGAGCGTTTTTTCAGTTCAGGGTGATGCCGTAGTTCTTTTTGTCGGCCGCTTTCCGGTAGTCCGCCTCGGCCTGGGGCATACAGCTCTGGAGCTCTTTGATCCGGTCGGCGTCGCAGGGGTGGGTTGAAGTGAGCGTATCGAGGAACGAGGCCTGCTTGCCTTTGCTGAACCGGGTCCAGAACTGGACGGCGGCCTGCGGATTGTACCCGGCCCGCGCCATCAGCAAAAGTCCGATGCGGTCCGCCTCGTATTCGTTGCTCCGGCTGAACGGCAGCATGACGCCCAACTCGGTGCCGGTGCCGTAGATGCCGTTGACGGTGTCGTTTTCAAGGCCGACCGCCAACCCGAGCGCGCCGATCGCCTGAAGCTGCGCCCAGGACATGCGTTCCCCGCCGTGGCGGGCGATGGCGTGGCCGATCTCGTGGGCGACGACGGCGGCGAGTTCGGCCTCGTCTTTCATCACTTTCATCAACCCGCTGTAGACGGCGACTTTTCCGCCGGGGAGGCAAAAGGCGTTTTCGGTCGGCGACTCCAGCACGATGAACTCCCACTGAAAATCATTGGGCGGCGCGACTTTCCGCACCGAGTTGCCGACCCGGTTGAGCGCCTCGTTGTACCGGGCGTTTTTCGAGCGCGGGAACTTCTGCTTGTACTCCGCATACGCCTCGGCGCCGAGTTCGTTTTCGTAGGAGGAAGTGGTCAACAGCAACTGCGTCCGGTCGGTGATCGGAACCGAACGGCAGCCGGTGAGCACTCCGCAAACCGGCAGGAGAAACAGAAAAAACAACAACGCCTTGCAGCTTGACCGATTGAAACATCCGCGCATAAACCGTACTCCTTCGCTTTTTCATACAATAGTGTCGCAATTGGAAAAATCAAATCCCCGGAATTTGAAAAAACAGGGCGCCGGGGTATATTATCCGAATGACAATCAGGGGGAAAGCCGGTGCTTTGCGTAGAGAATCTGACCAAATGCTATGATGCGGAAAAGGCCCTCGACGGCGTGTCGATCACGCTCGGCGCGGGCCGCATTCTCGGTCTGATCGGCGAAAACGGCGCCGGCAAATCCACCTTCACCAAATGCCTGACCGGCGCGGTCAAACCCACTTCCGGGCGGATCACCCTCGAACCCGGCGTCTCGGTCGGCTGGATTCCGCAGGAATTCAATCTGGTCGAGCACCTGACCGCCGCCGAAAACATCTTTCTCGGGCGCGAAAAGAGCCGCTTCGGCTTTCTCGACCGCCGCGCCATGCGCGAAGAGGCGAAAAGAAGGTTCGCCCGGCTGCGCGCCGACATCGACCCCGACCGCCCGGTTGCGGAGCTCTCCCCGGCGGAAAAGCAGATGGTCGAATTCGCCAAGGCGCTCGACGAGAGCTACCGGCTGCTCCTGATGGACGAGCCGACCACCATTCTCAACTCCGACGAAACCGCCCGGCTGTTCGGCATCATGCGCGAATTCAAAGCGGCGGGCGGGTCGATCCTCTACATCTCGCACAAGCTGGCCGAAGTCCGCGAAATCTGCGACGAGGTCGCCGTGCTGCGCGACGGAAAACTGGTCGGAATCGCTCCCGCCGCCGAACTCGACCCGGCGGAGATGGCCCGGCGCATGGTCGGGCGCGAACTCTCCCGGATGTTCCCGGCTCCACTGGAAAATCCGCCCGGGAAAACGGTCCTCGAAGTCGAGCACCTGGCGAGCGGGGACGCCGTACGCGACGTCTCTTTCACGCTCCGCAGCGGCGAAATCCTCGGCCTTGCCGGGCTGGCCGGAGCCGGGCGCACCGAGACGGCCGAAGCGCTGATGGGCCTTCGCCGCATCGACGGCGGCACGGTCAAGGTAAACGGGGAAACGGTCCGGTTCCAGCGTCCTTCCGAAGCGGTGGCGGCGGGACTCTCTTATCTGCCGGAAGACCGGCAGGGGTCCGGTATCCTGCCCGGCTTCTCCATCGGGGAGAATATCACCTTGGTTTCGCTGGCGCGCTACTGCTGCGGCGGCTTCTTGAAACGCGGCGAAATCCGCCGGGCGGCGGAGGATTACGTGCGCGAATTCCGGGTCAAACCGGCGCGCCCGGAGGCGCTGCTTTCGGAGCTCTCCGGCGGCAACCAGCAGAAGGTGGCGATGGCGAAGGGGCTGGACACCCGGCCGCGCATTTTCATTTTCGACGAGCCGACCCGCGGCGTGGATGTCGGGGCGCGGCGTGAAATTTACGAATTCATCCGGGAACTGGCGGGGCGCGGCGTCGCCTGTTTGCTGATCTCCTCGGATATGGAGGAAATACTCGGCATGTGCAAGACCGTCATGGTCATGCGCGGCGGGAAAGTGGCCGGATTCCGGACCGGCGCGCAACTGACGCAGGAGGAACTGATGTATCTGGCAATCGGAGTCAAAGAAGCGTGAATAAAACCGCAGTCAACTGGAAAAGCGTGCGCGATTCGGGCGGAGTCTGGATCGCGCTGGCCGTGTTTCTCGCGGTGGCGATGATTTCCAACGCGAGCTTCCGTTCGCCGCAGAACCTGGTCAACATCACCCGGCAGGTGTCGTACAGCGGAATCATCGCCTTGGGCATGACCTTCGTCATCGCGGCGGGCGGCATCGACCTCGCGGTCGGCTCGCTCTTCGCGCTGGCCGGGGTGGTTTCGCTGTTTGCGATGCACGCGGCGGGGGCCTCCGAGGCGGTGCAGCTTCTGGCCGGATTCGGCGCGGCGCTCGGCGTCGGCGTCGCCGGCGGCGCGCTCAACGGCGTGATGGTGGGGGCGGCGCGGATTCAGCCGTTTATCGTGACGCTCGGCACCATGTCGATTTTCCGCTCGCTGGCGCTCTACTTCGCCGACGCCGGGCTGGTTTCCACGGACAATGCGCTCTACGGCCGGGTGGTCTCGGCGGAGCTGGCCGGGATTCCGCTGCCGACGCTGATCCTGCTCGGATTGACCGTCGTACTGGCGGTGATGCTGAAACTGACCCGGTTCGGGCGGCACGTCTGCGCCGTCGGCTCGAATGAACGGGTGGCGCGCTACTCGGCGATCCGCACCGGCGCGGTCAAATTCTGGACCTACGTGCTGGTCGGCGGGCTGGCGGGTTTGAGCGCCTTCCTGCTCGGCGGGCGGCTGAATTCGGTCAGCAGCTCCGGCGCGGGGATGCTCTACGAGCTCGACGCCATTGCGGCGGTCATCATCGGCGGGACCGCCATGACCGGCGGCAAGGCGACGGTGCCGGGGACGCTGGCCGGGGTGCTGCTGCTCGGAATCGTCTCCAACGTGCTCGACATGTGGGGCGTTTCGGTCAATCT
>CAYSZM010000067.1:3463-19099 GCA_964435365.1 uncultured Victivallis sp.
TGCTGCTCGGAATCGTCTCCAACGTGCTCGACATGTGGGGCGTTTCGGTCAATCTTCAGGGAACGGTCAAGGGGTTGGTGATTATTATCGCGGTGTTGATCCAATATAAACGGAAGGATGCGTAAATGATGAAAAAATGGTTTGTTCTGTGCGGTGCGGCGCTGCTGGCGTTCACTCTGGCCTCCTGCGGCGACGCCGGGGCGAAAAAGACGAAGATCGGGGTCTCCATCCCCGCCGCCGACCACGGCTGGACCGGCGGAATCATCTACAGCGCCGAACAGGCGAAGAAGCGGATCGAGCAGGAAAACCCGAATTACGAGGTCATCATCTCCACCGCGCGCGACGCCTCCGAGCAGGTCAACAAGATCGAAAACCTGCTGGTGCAGGGCGTCAAGGCGCTGGTGGTGCTGCCGCAGGAGCCGGGCCCGCTCACCAACATCTGCGCCGAAGCGAAAAACAAGGGCGTCTTCCTGGTCACGGTGGACCGCGGCCTCGACCGCCCGGTTCAGGACGTCTACGTCGCGGGCGACAACGCCGGGTTCGGCCGCGTCGCCGCGGAGGCGCTGGCCAAGGCGCTCGACGGCAAGGGCGACATCGCGATCATGGAGGGGATTCCCTGCGTGGTCAACACCGACCGCGTCGCCGCGTTCAAGGCGGAAATCGCCAAGTATCCCGGCATCAAGGTGCTCGATTCGCAGTCGGCCTACTGGGATACCGAGAAAGGGCTGAAGCTGATGGAGAACTATCTCCAGAAATATCCGAAACTCGACGCCGTCTGGGTCGGCGACGACGACGTGCTCATCGGCGCGTTGAAGGCGCTCGAGGAGTCGAAGCGCGCCGACGTCAAGCTGATGCTCGGCGGCGGCGGAGCCAAGGCGATCGTCAAGCGCGTGCTCGACCGCGACCCGATCGTGCAAATGACGGTCACCTACCCGCCGAAGATGATCGACGTCGGCATGACGGCGGCGGTGGAGGGCTTGAAGAACGGCGGAAAGGCGAAGGAAGCGAAGATCGTGATCCCCTCCGAGGTGGTCAACCAGGCGAACGCCAAAGAGTACTACTTCCCGGAGTCGATCTACTGAGATGCTGATTCCGCTGGCGAAATACGCGATCGGCGCCCGGCATTTCGAATATCTGCCGGGAAATCCGGCGCTGCCGACGGTGGTGCTGGTGCACGGGTTGCTGCACCGCGGCCTGATGATGCGGAGCCTGGCGCACTTTCTCAACGCGCACGGCTACCCGGTGCGGATCTACGACTACAAAACCACCCGGAGCGGCGTCGCCGCGCACGGCCGGATGTTCGCCGCCTGGTTGCGCAATCTGCCGGAAGAGGAAAAACTTGCGATGGTGACCCACAGCATGGGCGGGCTGCTGGCGCGGACCGCGCTCGCGGAGCTGGCCGGAACGCCGACGGCGGCGCGGATCGGCCGGGTGGTCATGCTCGCGCCGCCGCACGCCGGTTCGCAGATGGCGGAAGACGTGGTGCAGAAGTTCCCGCCCTCGAAATTCCTGGTCCGTCCGCTCGACGAGCTGTCGAACCGCGCGGACGCAACCTGCCGGTCGCTTCCGCTGCCGGAGGGGTACGAGATCGGGGTGATCGCAGGCGACCGCGACGGCAAGGTGTCGATCGAATCGACCCGCCTCGCCGGAATGACCGGCCACATCGTCCTCCCGACCTCCCACGTCCGTATGATGTTCCTGGCGGAGACGCGCCGCCAGATTCTGGCGTTTCTCAAAACCGGCCGCTTCGCGTGAATTCCGGATATTTCCGGCCGCCAAATGGCCTTCTTTTTCCAAGTTGATTGTAAACCATCCCCGAGAAACTGACAAACCAGCAGTTAGCTAAGGATAATTAAAATCAAAGGCAAAGTCATTCCGAAAGTCAGAGCCATAGCACCGACGGGAGATTTCCACTAAAAATATTCTTCTTTCTCTACTTAATTACGCAAAACTCTCTTGCATTAATAATTAGTCTGGTCTACTTTATGAGTAAGCAGCACTCTTGCGGAACGTCAATTTTCTAGTAAAAAGGAGTCATTCATGTCAATCAGAATCAGTATTCTCGCTTGCTTGCTGGTATGCTGCGGACTATTGACCGGAGCGGAAGAGTCCAACATTTCGTTTGATGTCATTGAAGTGGACTGTACGGAGGTTCAGAATCCAGATCTCTCTGTTTTACGTTCCGACGCGAATCAAGCAACGGAAACCGCAACGGCGATCGTTATTGTGGAAGTGGGTAATATTCCACCCGAAAATTTTGATATCAATGACTATACAGAAAGAATCAAAACGGAAGCGATTGAAGCTGTCTGGGGCAATATTGCTGATGTACGCTGGGTCGTCAAAACCACCACGATCACCGGAATGGAATGGGTTCAAAAACCGGGCAGGTCCTTTGACGCAGAAGGCAATGAAACGATTGTTTATGGAATTATGCATGTTACAGTCGAGGTTGTATTTGAGAAAATTTAACTGGAATAATCCGCATTGAAATTCGAGCCCTGCAAATTCATGAGCAGCAGAAGGTATCAAAATGCGTCACGCAATGCAAAATTTTTTCTTTAGAAAGACGTTATCTACGGTTGTCGGTATTCTTTTGTTCTGCCTGCTTTTTTCGGCGTTACCCGGGTGCAAAACCGGCGGCGAGGGCAGCGGCGCAGAAGAACCGTCGTCATGGATCGTCGAAAATTCACAGCACGATTGGCAAGCGGCCGATTTCATTTATGCCAAAGTCGAACATTGCAACAACGCATCGGCATCCCCCGAGGGCACTTCACTGCCGAACTCGTTCTATTACATCACGATCATGGCGATAAAGGTTAATGATGCGGGAGATGCTGTTTTTTTGGAATTTCCCCTCTGGTTTTACGAAAACAAGGAGAATTTCTTCGATATCTATACTGGCGTCGATCGGCTTGATGCGTATTCCGATATCGATTGGGGAAAATATCGCGGAATACGCAGTTGCGGCTACGGAAAAAATGATGCTTATCTGATCCATCCCAATCTCCATGTAATCGGGAAAGTGAATCAGGCTCCGGGCAACCGGAAGTTGCAGGTGTCTTTGGCGATGACAGGGAAAACCGGGAATTTTATTCACACGGAAGAGGTTGTCGTCAACCAGCCTATCCTGGTATGGGAGAGATCGAATCGTCCGAATGCAAGCATTTCACTGGAGACGATCGGGAAGCGGATGGAAGAGGAAATTCCCCGGCCTTGTGAGGATTGCCGGCGCTTTATCGAAGGAAAGATCGATTTCATGGAGTGGAGCGGCAAAAACCACTCTTCCTGTCTGCGGTCCCGGCTGATCGGAATTTCCGTTCCGGAGATTCCCGGGCGGGAATCTCCGGAAATTTGAGAGGTTATTTTTTCGCCGGTTGCGGGAATTTCGGGGCGGTCGCTTTGGCCACCGGCGCCCACAGGTCGCTGTAGGAGCAGGAATCCATCCGCATCGGCGGCCCGAATCCGGTTTTGTCCACTTCGTTGAAGGGAGCGCGCGGGCTGTCGGCCAGCTGCTTGAGCGCCCAGATCATCCAGCCGGTTCCCGACTGGGAGCAGAAGCCGAGCATTCCCGCCTGAAATTCGCGGCAGACCGTTTCGCTTTTGTTCCAGTGCGTCGCGCCGAATTCGGTGCAGAGCACCGGAACCTGATGGGCGTCGCGGAACTTGAGCACATGTTCCTTCACTATCCACGGGTGGTTGTCCTCCGGGTAATCGTGGAAGGCGAACACAAGGTTATTGTACGGTGCATCGACGGTGCTCGCAACTTCTCCCCAGGTTTTCTCCATCGACCGGGCGTGCGACCAGTCGGCCGATCCGACGATGATGATGTGCTTCCGGTCGACCTTGCGAATCTCCTTGATGGCGCGGGTGTACCAGTCGCGCGCCGTCTCGGGCCGGATGTCGTGGGGTTCATTCATCAGCTCGTAGCCGAGGACATGGGGTTCATCCTTGTAATACTCGGCGATTTTCTTCCAGCGCGAAGCCCAGTCGGCGATGGTGTCGTCGTTCCACAGGGCGGCCGCCTGCTTGTCGCGCGCTTTCGCCTCGTCGATCTTCTCGCTGAAATAACCGTGATCGTCGAGGATCACGTACATGTCGTGGCGTTTGGCCGCCTGCACGACCGGGTCGATGAAGTCGCGGATGTGTGCGTCAAGGTCGATCGGCTCCTGCCGTTTGTTGTTGAAGAACCGGGTGTACATGGGCAGCCGGATCGTATTGAGGCCGTGCGCCTTGGCGAACTCCATCACCCCGTCGTCAAGATTGGTCATGATCACGTCGCGGGCATAGCCGATGCCGATGGGGATGAAGGTCTGCTCGCCGCCTTCGGCCTCTTTCGCGGTGACGACTTTGGGGCCTTTCGCTTTGAGCCAGGCGAAGTCGTTGTTCTTCCGGTAGCCGAAGACCGGCAGCGGGAGCGACACTTCCCCGGACCCGGTCGAGGCGGTCAGCGTGTTGTACTTCTGGACGGAGAGCGGCGGGTTGTTCCAGACGCATTCATATTGCCCATCCTTCGCCTTGACGGTCCGGGCGGTTTTGTGCCCGGAGGCGTCGGTCAGCTTGAGGGTGACCTCCGCATCCGGCTTCGCGGTCCTGCCGCGCAGGGTCATCGTTTCGGCCGCGTCTTCGGGACGGCCGGCGAGTTCGACCGAGACCGGACGCTTTTCGCCGAGCAGAACGGTTTCCACATCAAAGTCGGCGATGGGGTCGAATTGGAGCAGAAGCATTTTGACCTGGCTGCCGCTGGCGGAACGGTGCGAAACCGGCAATTCGAGCGTCTGCCACTCCGGGCCGCCCCGGAAGAGGATCCGCCGTCCCGCCGCCCCGCGCGGATCGCTGAAATACCAGTAAGCGGCGAGCTGGTATTCGACATCCTTCTCTCCGCCGCGAACCCGGAGTTTCAGTGTGGTGGCGGAGGGAAATTCCGCCAGGTCGATTTCCGGCGAAAATTTGAAGTTCCAGCGGAGGCCGGGGACTTTGGTGAACTCCTTCCGCCGGAGCTCGAGGATTCCGCCGCGGGGTTCCGCCGTGGCCTTCTGGTCGCCGTTGCAGGTGATTTTATAACCGGGTTCCGCCGGGAAGAGCGAGAGCGCCTTCTCCGGTGACGGGAGTTCTCCGGACGCCTGTGCGGCGGAGAAAATCGCTGCTGCGCAAATGGTTGCCAATGTTTTCCGCATATGTTTCCTTTCAGGAGAAAATGTTCGGTTCATCAAGTTGGACGAATCAGTTGTGCGGTTTGAAATACCAGTTGGCCACGCCGTTTTTGCCGTTGTACATCTCGGCGTTGCGTTTCCACCCGGCATGCCCATCCGCCCAGAGATAGTTGCCGCCGCTGTTGTGGCGGATGGCGATTCGGGAAGGGACATTATTCTGCCAGGCGATGGTCAGAAAATTTTCTTTCGAGGTGGTGGCATAAGTTTCGCCATCGGGCGCGTCTCCGAGCAGGACGGTTTCGGAGGCGAGACGCTGCGCTTTCGCCATTTTGAGCGGACCTTCGGTGCCGGTGGCCTTCGGATTGTAGGAGTACCAGCGGCCCCAGCCCAGACCGGAGTACAGTCCGGGGTCGGACTTCTCATAGCTTTTAAGGTTATCCGGCAGCCCCGCGAAGGTCGGACAGCCGAACGCGCTGTCTTTACCGAATCCTTTCTTGTCTTTCACCAGTTCGGCCCAGGTCGGCGTCTGCCTGCCGGTGTAGGCGGCCAGTTGGAGCTTCCAGTAGCCGGGCGTTCCGCCGCTCACCGTCGCGGTGGGCAGCCAGTCCTGGTGGTCGCCGACGTACATCGCCAGCGCCGAACCGAGCTGCTTGTGGTTGGAGAGGCATTTGGTCGTCTGGGAAGAGCCGCGCGCCTTGTTCAACGCGGGGAGCAGCATCGAGGCGAGAATCGCAATAATTGCGATCACGACCAGCAATTCAATCAAGGTAAAATTTCTTTTCATCTTGCAGACTCCTTTATTCGTGCAACGTTCCCCTGCGATCGATCATTGGGTTTTCTGTTAAAATTATACCTGACTCCCGGAATGATGTCAATAGAAAAACGGCGGAATCGGACAGATTTCATCTGACCGACAAGACAATATTGTACTGTTTCCGCCTCAGGGAGTCCGTCTTGCCGCCAATGTGGAATTTCTTCCGAAACAGAATTGTGCGTTCCGGATGCCGATGCCGGAAGAGTAACGAAGGTTTTCTTGAAAAATATACAATATTGTACTGTTTTCCTGTATAAAAGCTTTGCTTTTTTTGAAACGATTCTTGTATTCGCCCCGGCGTTACGGTATAATTACGTTGCATATTGTACAAAGACCACAAAAAAGGGAAGCCGAAGACCGATGAAAGTTTTTCATGTTGTTTCACATACGCATTGGGACCGCGAGTGGTATCAGTCGTTCGAGGAGTTCCGGCACCGGCTGGTGGACCTGATCGACCATCTGCTGGAGATTTTCCGGGAATCTCCGGAGTACGTTTTCGAGCTTGACGCCCAGACCGTCTGCCTCGAGGATTACCTTGAGATCCGCCCGGAACGCCGGGAGGAGCTCGAACGCCGCATCCGCTCCGGCAACCTCAAGGTCGGTCCGTGGTACGTTCAGAACGACTTTTATCTCACCTGCGGCGAGGCGACGGTGCGGAACCTCCTGATCGGCGGCAGTCTGGCGGAGCGTTTCGGCGGCTGCGCCCGGTGCGGCTATGTACCGGACCAGTTCGGGCTGATCGGCCAGCTCCCGCAGATCTTCCGGAACTTCGGCATCGACAACTGCGTGTTCGGGCGCGGATACCGCCGCGACGCGACGAAACTGCCCAATGAATTCGAATGGAGTTCGCCGGACGGGTCCACCGTGCTGGCCTCCTACATGAGCCGCTGGTACAACAACGCCCAGCGCTTCCCGGCCGATCCCGGGCTGGCGCTCCGGGTGTTCCGCGAGATCGAGGCCGCGCAGGAGGACGAGGCGGTCACTCCCCAACGGCTGCTGATGAACGGCGTGGACCATCTCGAAGCGCAGGAGGACCTGCTGCCGATTCTGGAGAATCTGAACCGGGAAATCGCCCCCGAAGGCGAAATCCGCCAGTCCACGCTCTGCGCCTACCTGGACGCCGTGCGCGCCGACATCGAAGCGCGAAAAATCGCGCTTCACCGCGAAGAGGGCGAGCTGCGCCACGGCAGTTCCGACAATGTCCTGCAGGGAACGCTCTCCGCCCGGCTGCCGCTCAAGCGGGAGAACGTCCGTCTGGAATCCGCGATCGTACTCAGCTTGGAGCCGTTTTACACGCAACTTGAACTGCGTTCCGGCGACGCGCTTTACGACCGCGATTACTTCCAATACCTGTGGAAATGCCTGCTCAAGAACCACCCCCACGACTCCATCTGCGGATGCAGCGCCGACCGGGTGCACGAGGACAACGCCAATCGGTTCGCCCGGATCGGCGACCTGGCCGCGACGCTGCGCCGGCGCGGCGCGGTACAGTTCTGGAAACGGCTCGACCGGCGCGGGATGGATGCGCGCGGTTACCTCGCCGCGGTGTTCAACCCGCTGCCGTTTTCGCGGTCGGAAGCGGTTCCGCTTGAAGTATCCCTGCCGCTGGCGGAGAATCCGGAGTCGATCCGCATCACCGACCCGGCGGGCAACCCGGTCCGTTTCGCGGTCCGTTCCGCGGAGCGCCGGAACCGCAACAACTATTCGCCGGTCAACCTGCCGGGGCAGATTCCGTCGCTGTGCCTTAAAATCGACCTTGCGGCGGAGGAACTGCCGCCCTCCGGCGTTCGCGTCTACCGGATCGAGCATGACAAGGGGCCGCTCCCGACCGCTCCCGCCGCTCCGTCCGAAACGGTGCTGGAGAACCGTTATCTGAGGTTCGAGGTCGATGCCGCGGGCCGGGCCGACCTCTTCGACAAGGAGTCCGGCGAACGGTTCGAAGACCTCGTCGGCTTCACCGACGAGAGCGACGCCGGGTACTCCTACAATTTCCACCCGGCTCCGGGCGGCGCGATCCGCGACCTCGGCGCTTCCGGGCGGGTGACGGTCACCCCGTTCGTCCGGGGGCTGGACCGGGGAATCCGGGCGGTCTATCAATTTGAACTGCCGCGCGGCTACGATTTCGCCGTCCTCCGTCCGCTGGCGGAGAGCGTCGCCAACACGCTCACGGTGGAGTACACGCTCAACGACCTTTCGCGCCATGTCGCGGCGGAGGCGATCATCGACAACCGTTCCTGCGACCACCGGCTGCGCGCGGTGTTCCGCCCCGGAATCGCCGCCGGAACCACCTGCGCCGCGTCTCCGTTCGGCTTCGAGGAGCGCGACCGGGCGGCGCTCTCCGGCGAAGCGGGGCGGCACAACGGCGACCAGCCCGACAGCGGAATCGTCTTCGTCCGCGACGGGAAACGGCAGTTCGCCTGCCTGAACGAGGGGCTGTTTGAATACGAACACCTCTCCGACGGCGGCATCGCCCTCACGCTGCTGCGGGCCACCGGCCACATCACCCGGCACCAGTACGACGCGGCCGGACGCTGGATTCCGGCGGGGACGGAGTGGACTACTCCCGGCGGACAGCTGATCGGCGAGCACGGTTTCCGCTTCGCCCTGCGCTGCGGCGAAGCCTCCCGGGCGGAGCTGGCGCGGGAGCTTCAGGCGTTTCTTTCCCCCGCGTTCAGCGCCTTCGACTCGGTCGACCCGCACAAGCTGACCGGGGGGCGTCCCTGCGACCAGTGCAGCGCGGTGCGGGAGCTCTTTTTCCGCGACCTGCCCGTCGAAAAACAGGATATTCCGCTGGAATGCCGCGGGCTGGAACTCTCCGGCGACGGCGTCTTCTCCGCGTTCAAGAAGGCCGAGGACGGCGACGGATACATTCTTCGCGTGTACAACCCCGAGCGCAAACCGGGGACGGCGCGGTTCCGGTTCCCCTCCCCTTTCCGGATCGTTCCGGCGCGGATGGACGAAACTCCCGACGGCGAGGCAACCGACGGTGCGGACTTTTCGCTCAAGCTTCCTCCGGCGGCGGTCCTCACCCTGCGCCTGACCAGACCCGGGAGTAAACGATGACGGCATCGCGGCGGGAATGGATCTGCGGCATGATCCGCCGCAAGATCGAGGCGGGCGAATGGGGCTCCGGCTACCGCGTGCCGACCGAGGCGGAACTGACCCGCGAGTTCGGCGTATCCCGCGGCACCGTGCGCACCGCGCTGGAGAAGCTGGTCGACGCCGGAGAACTGGAACGCCGCGCCAACATCGGCTGCTTCGTTTCGCAGGGAACCGGCGAAGACTCCTTCCGCTCCGGCCTGGTCGCCTATCTCGAATCGAACACCTCGGGCAACCTCTCCGGCAATCTTCAGCTGCGCGGCGCGGAACTTCAGGCGCAGGAGTTCAAGATCGACCTCATCTACTGCAATCTCAACGGCCACCTGGAACGGACGCGGGAGATCATCGAGCGTCTGGTCCGCCGCAACTGCCGCAACGTGATCTTCGCCCCCGAAATCTGCAAGGACTACTACGAAACCAACAGCCCGGTCCTGGACATGCTGGAGGCGGCGGACATCTCCTACGTGGTGGTCGGTTCTCCGCTGGCCCGCGAAGGCATCATCCGCGGCGACTTCGTCGGCAGCGACAATTACGGCGTCATGCGCAACGTGGTCCGGCAGCTGATGGAGGCCGGGCACCGGCGGATCGGCAGCATCCGCGTGTTCGACGGCGTCTACTCCTCTGACCAGCGGCTGGCCGGAATCCTCGACCAGCTCCGGCTGGACGGCTTGAGCGCCGACCCCGCCTATCACCAGTGCATCCGCAACGTTCCGCTGGAGGAACAGGGGCGCGAATGCCTGCGGACGCTGATGGCGCTCCCCGAGCCGCCGACCGCGATCATCTGCATTCACGACGCCCTCGCCGCCAACACCATCGACGAACTGCGCAAGCTGAAGCTCTCCGTCCCCGGGGATGTTTCGCTCTTCGGCGTCGACGACTCCTTTCTGGCGCGGGCGCTCCAGCTCTCCTCGATCCGCCTGCCGTTCGTCGAAATCGGCAAGCGGGCGATGCGGATTCTCTACGAAAAAAGGCTCGGCGGCGAATCGATGCGCCGCCAGGAGTTTCTCCCCTGCCGGATCGTCAACCGCAAGTCGGTCGCGCACCTTTTTTGATCCCGGTCCGTCCCGGGCTGGAAAAAACGGCAAAGCCGGTGTAAATTAATAGGGTGCAAACATAGAACGAACCCCGGGAGGATGATCCCCATGCCGATTTTCAATTATAAATGCAAATCCTGCGGAACCGAGAGCGAATTGCTGGTCGCCCGGTTCGATTCCGCGGCGGAGTGCCCGAAGTGCGGCTCCGCCGAGCTGGATAAGCTGCCCAGCCGTTTCGCGGCGGTGCTGACCAAAGGACCGCGTTCGTGCGCGAAGCGCGACGTCTGCCCGTCGGCGGGCGGCCACCAGTGCGGCGGCAACTGCGGCTGCGGCGGTCATTGATGAACAAACAGCAACTCACCGCCGCCCTCGAATCGATCGGGATGCGGCCCGGCCGCGGACTCGGCCAGAACTTTCTTCTGGACGGAAATCTGCTCGATTACATCGTCCGCCTCGGCGCGCCGAAATCCGGCGAACGCATTCTCGAAGTCGGCCCCGGCTTCGGCTCGCTCACCCGGCGGCTGCTCAAGGCCGGAGCCGAAGTCTTCGCGGTCGAATTCGACCACCGCATCGCCGAATACCTGCGGCAAAACCTGGACAACCCGATGTTCCACCTGACCGAGGCCGACGCCTGCCGGGTCGATTACGTCGAGCTGCTCGGCGACCTGCCGTTCCGGACGATCGCCAATCTGCCCTATTCGATCAGCACGATCTTCATCGCCCGGATGCTGGAGCTGCCGAAGCCGCCGGAGTCGATGTTCTTCATGCTTCAGCGCGAAATGGGCGAGCGGCTGAGCGCCGCGCCCGGCTGCGGCAGTTACGGCGCGCTTTCGGTGCGCACCCAGTTCCGCTACGAGGTGAAGCTCGAAAAAATCGTGCCGCCGGACGTGTTTTTCCCGCCGCCGGAGGTGGATTCGGCGATCGTCTCCTTCCGCCGCCACGACCGCTACGCTTCGGAGCCGGAGCTTTCGCGGCTGCTGCCCGGCGTGGTGAAGACCGTCTTCGCCCAGCGCCGCAAGCAGATGGGCAAGGTGCTCGGCCAGAACTACGGCAAGGAGAAAACCGCCGCCGCGCTGGAGGCGATGAAACTTCCGCACGAGATCCGGCCCGAAAAGCTGACGGTGGACCAATTCGCCGGGCTGACCCGGAATTTGTTCGGTTTGTCCGCTCCCGAGGCTTGATTTCAAGCCAGAAACGTACTACTTTATCAGGAAACGATTATTATTCGGGAGTATTCATGGAATATGTGTTCCGCAAGAGATTAGGGGTCGAGCTGCGCTATTCCCTGGTCGGGGACCGGAAGGTACTCCGCGTCGAGGGCCGCCGCTTCGGCGATCGCTGGATCGATTGCTACCCGCTCGCGGAATTCAGCCCGATCTGCCAGGTCAACCGGATGAACGGCCGCGAAGCGTTCGTCAAGCTGCTGGCCTTCGCCGCCGTCACCGCGCTCTTCCTGGGGCTGACAATCTATGCGTGGCATGAGCAGTTTCGTTCGCCGGAAGCGGAGATGGGCGAATTCGGCTTCCTGATGCTGGCGGCGACGGCGATTTTCGGCCTCTGCTCGATCCACCCGTTTCTGCAATACCGCGACGCGCGGCACACGCAGGTGGTGTTCAACAACCTCTTCCGCCAGTGGACGGTCTCGGTGGTGTTGCCGTGGCGGGAAGACCCCGGCAAGCATCCTTTCATCCGCGACTTGCGCAATGCGATCGCGGAGTGTTTCCTCCTGCCGCGTCCGCTTTTCAACACGCCCGAGGCGATCGCCCAGCTGAACAATGAGTTCGAGTCGCTCCACGAAGCGGGCGCGCTGTCCGACGAGGAGTTCGAGCTCCTGTGCCGGAGGCTGCTCGGCGGGGTGCCGCTCCGGCGCAATATAGGATTTGTGGTCTCATGACGGAACCTGTTGTCTGCTGCCGTTTCCGAAAAAGCAAACTGACTCTCGAGCAGGGGGTTCTGCGCATCGACGCCGAACAGCCGACCGGGGAGTTCAGCTATACGCTGGCGCTCAAGGAGTACTTTCCGTTCCTGGTCTACGACAGCCGCGTGTTCCGGCTGTTTTCGCTGACCCGCTGGGGGTGTTTGCTGCTGTTGCTGGTCATGCTGTTCGCCACGGTGGCGGCGGCCGCGTCGAAAAACAGCGCGCCCCTGTTTTTCACAGTGCCGATGATACTGTTCTGCGTCGGCTGCCTGATCGGCAGTTTCGTGGACAAGGGGAAATTCACCCTGGTGCGCAAGACCGCGTTCTGGGGGATGGTGGAAGGCGATAAGGGGACCGTCGATCAGTTTCTCTCGCCGCTTCAGCTCTCCAACGCGCAGGAAACGTTTCTGGTCGAGCTGGAAAAGCGACTGAAGGAACATTCGCTTCAGGAGGGCAAATTCAGGACGTTCACCTGCGGCTGGAACCCGGATGCGTTCGACATTTTGAAGCGGCTCTTCGACGAAGGCGTGCTTTCGCCGGACGAGTTCGCCCGCTTCAAGCGCGAACGGATCGAGCGGATCATCCCGGTTCCGGAATAAAATCCGGCAGCGGCGTCACTTCACCGGAACCTTGGTGTTCCCGCGCAAGAGCGTCAGGTAAAAGTTCATCCGCTCTTCCGGAACGAACGGCGCCGAGAAAGCCTCCCCGCGTCCGAGACGCCGGTTTTTGCTTTCCCCTAATGGATGGTAAGGCTCGAGGTCGATGCGCCGAACCGATTTCAGCGAATTGGCAAGAGTGGCGATATGCCGCAAATGCGCCTCATCGTCATTGATGCCGGGAATCAGCGGGCAGCGCAGAATCAGGGCCGCCCCTTTTGCGTCCATCCGGCGCAGGTTTTCCAGAATCGGCGCGTCGGAGACTCCGGTCAGCCGCCGGTGAAGTTCCTCCCCGGTGGCCTTGACATCCCAGAGCCAGAGGTCGACCAGCGGAAGAAGCGCCTCGAGCCGCGAAAAATCGGCAAATCCGCAGGTCTCCACGCAGGTGTGAAGCCCCTCCTGTTTCGCCGCCGCCAGCAATTCCCGGGTGAATTCGAACCGGGCCAGCGGTTCGCCGCCGGAAAGCGTCATCCCGCCGCCGGAACGGTCGTAGAAAAGCCGGTCTTTCCGCACTTCGGCAATCACCTCTTCGACCGACATGCGTTTCCCGGCTTTCTCCAGGGCTCCGGCGTAACACTGTTCCGTGCATTTCCCGCAGCGGGTGCACGACTCGCGGTGGAAGACGTGCAGGCCGCCTTCCATCGCGTGACAGCGATTCGGGCAGCATTCGAAACACCAGCCGCAGCCGATGCATTTTTCCGGAGAGAAGAAAATCTCCGGCTCCGCAAGCTGCGACTCCGGGTTGTGACACCAGACGCACCGCAGCGGGCACCCTTTCAGGAACACCACGGTCCGGATTCCGGGCCCGTCGTGAATCGCGAATTTTTCGATGTCGAAAACCATGCCGTCCATCCTGCCGTCTCCTTCGGCGCATCCAGGCGAATACCTCCCGGCAGCGGGGATTTCCGCGCCATATTGTCGCCTTCCCATTTGAATGTTTGCGGTTCCACCGATAGAGTATATCATCGCGCAACGGGTTTGAGAATGTCATTTTCTGACTGGAAAGATATGCTTTTATGATTCTGCAGACCATATCGCAGTTGAAGAAGTACAATTTCAGCAACGAGTTGAAGCTGTATCTGATGAATTATGAGAGGATCGATCTGCACCGGGTCTACGTGTTTCCGTACAACATCCTGGTTCTGGTGAAGACGGACGACGAAACGTTCGAGAGTTATGTCCGCTGCCAGGAAACCGGAACCCGCTTCAAACTGGAACCGGGGAACTACTGTTTCGTCCCCGCCGGGCTGTCGGTCGAATACTGCCTGCGGCCCAATCTGACCTACTACACATTTCACGTCGGGCTTGAGGTCAACCCGGGGATCGACCTCTTCTCCGCCTGCGGGGACATTGAGACGGGGAACGGCGAGCCGTGGCTGACGGCGGTCGATGAGGTTTACGGGGAAAAGGACGAATTCCTGGCGCTGTGCCGTCTCCGCAAAACGCTGCTGGACTTTTTCATCGCCCACTGGCCGAAAGCGGGCTTCCGGTCGGAACCGATTCCAGCGGAGTTCCGCGAGCTGATGCAGGATGTCAAAACCCGGTGCGACGCGACGACCACGGTGGAATCCCTGGCCGAACGCATGAACATGACGCCGGAGGCCTTTTCGCGAAAGTTCCGCCATCTGGTCGACATGACGCCCAAGGCGTTCATCATGAAATGCCTGAGTGAAAAGATCATCGTTCAGTTGTGCGATTCCGACAAAACGCTCCGGCAGATCGCCGAGGAGCTCCATTTCAGCTCGGAATTCTACTGTTCGAGATTCTTCAAAAAAACGTCGGGCACCTCACCCGCCGCCTACAAGAAAATGGTGCGGGAGAGCGCACATTCCTGACGGGGCAACAACTATCCGGCACCGGCACCCTGCCGGTGCCGGATAACAGCTGTCAAACTGTGCCGGTCATAGCTACTTCGCGTTTTTCTTCAGCGCCTCAAGCACCACACGCTTGCGGGCATTGTCGGCGGAGGGAGCCATTTTACCAAAATCGGTTCCCTGATATTCGAGGCTCCAGCCTCCCCATTCGCGGAAAGCGTGGTAGGTCCAATCCCAGCCGTATTCCTCGAAAAGCTCAATCGTGTCTTTCAAATATTGATCGCCGCCCCTGGCCCAGTTGATGACGCTGAATTCCCCGACGAAAATCGGAACGTTGTACTTCTTCTGGAACTCGATCACCGGTTTCATATCGACCCGAAGCTGTTCCTTGTCCCAGTAGACGCCGTCGATCATGCCGGGATACGACCAGCGCACCTGTCCGAGCACCCCCTGATGCGTGTAGGCGTGCGGGCTGTAGAAGTGCGGCGTGTAAATGATATGGGCATCTTCGACCAAAAACGGCTCGCACTGATGCCAGGCGACGATAATCGGAGTCTCCGGATCGACCTGGCGGATCGCCTTGGTCAGGCGTTCGGCCATCACCTTCCACGGGTTTTTGATGCCGGGAAGATAGTTCGACGCCACCGGTTCGTTCAGGAGGTCGTAGCCGTAAACCTGCGGATTGCCGCGGTAGTGTTCGGCGATTTTCCGCCACGCCTTCTCCAGCGTGCCGAGGTCGGTCGATTTACCGAGAACGTTGCTGGCGACTTTGTTGATTTCGGTGCCGGGGCCGGTATGCAGGTCGATGGCGACTTTGATCCCGTGCTGCTTCAAAAGCGGCATCAGTTCATCCAGCCGCTTGATTTCGGAATCGATCCAGGCCAGATATTTTTCCGGCGTCGAAATATCCGTTTTCCGCCCGGGATTCATCTGGAAGCGAATCAGGTTGACGTTCCAATCCGCGAGGGTCCGGAACGCCTCCGGAGACAGATCTCCGCCCGACATGAAGCCGCGATACTTCGTTCCCCTGCCCGGACCGCGCGGAATCGCCTGCGCTTCGCGGTTGACCGGCGGTTTCCCCAAGCCGGGGTCGTCGGCTTCGACGCAGCGGTAGATTTTGACGTCGGCGACTTCGAACGTCCCGGACG
>CAYSZM010000068.1:0-19090 GCA_964435365.1 uncultured Victivallis sp.
CTATCGGTTATACTAAATGGCCTGCCAAGCCCCTGCAAAGATCTCCACATGAGCAGAATTACCGCGTACTTTTGCAACGGTCTTGCACCATGCAAACCAACTTCCTGCAAAAACAGGCGTAGGAGTGCCCTCTCGCCCCAAAAAAGGGGCGAGAGGTGCCGACGGAGCGGTATTTTGCGTCCTCCGGAACCCCGCACGACCTGCCGAATTTCTTAGTCGGAGCGTCAAATGCGCAGCATTTGATGCGGATCTGGTCGCGGCACCGGCACCCTGCCGGTCGGGTGGAGGTTCGGAGGGGGGCGAAGCGCCCCCTCTGATTCCCGCGGCCCTGATGAGCTGAGGGTTAGAAATTATCGGCGATGTAGTCGATGGCGTTGCGGAAGAAGATGACGCCTTCGCCTTCGCGGGCCAACCTGCCGACGGCTTTGTCGGTGGTCCAGGTGGGCGAGTTGTAGGGGGAGAGGAAGGCTTCCGGGTGCGGCATGAGGCCGAAGATGCGTCCGGTGGGGTCGCAGATGCCGGCGATGGAGCGCAGCGAGCCGTTGGGGTTCGCGGGGAATGCGGAGGCCAGGCTGCCGTCTTCGTTGGCGTAGCGGACGGCGACGAGGTGGCGTTTCTCCAATTCATCGAGGACGGCGTCGTCGGCGACGAATTTCCCTTCGCCGTGGCGGAGGGGGAGGCGGACCTTGTCGATGCCGCGGGTGAAGACGCAGGGGGATTCCGAATCCGCCTTGAGGATGCACCAGTCGTCGCGGAAGACGCCCGAATCGTTATGGGCCAGCGCGACGGTCTGCTTGAAATAGTCGCCGTCGAGAGCGGGGACCATGCCGAGGCGGGTGAGGGTCTGGAAGCCGTTGCAGATGCCGATCACCAGCTTGCCGTCGGCGACGAATTTCTCGAGCTGTTCGCGCAGCTGGAATTTGACGCGGTTGGCAAACACCGTTCCGGAGCCGAGGTGGTCGCCGAACGAGAATCCGCCGATGAAGGTCAGAAACTGATATTCGTCGAGCGAATGCTTTCCGGCAATCAGGTCGTTGAGGTGCACGAGTTCGGGTGTGGCGCCGACGAGGCGGCACGCTGCGGCGGTCTCCCGCTCGCAGTTGAGGCCGAAGCCGGTGATGACCAGAACTTTGACATCAGATCTTTTCATGTATCGAATCCTGAATTTTAGGTGTGATAATCGGCATTGATTTTGACATACTCGTAGGAGATGTCGTTGGTCCAGACCCAGTACTCGGCGTCGCCGTCGTGCAGGTCGACCGAGACGGTGAATTCGCGTTTGCGGACGATTTCGACCAGGTCTTCTTCGGGAGTCCCTGCGTCGCCGCCTTCTTTCACCACCGGGACGCCGTCGTAGAAAATATCCACTTTTTCCGGCTTGAACGTCGCGCCGGAGTAGCCGAGCGCGGCGACCACGCGGCCCCAGTTGGGGTCGCCGCCGAACCAGGCGGTTTTGCAGAGCAGCGAATTGGCGACCGCTTCGGCGCAGAGTTTCGCGTCGTTTTTGCTGGCGGCGTTGGCGATTTCGACGTTGACGAACTTGGTTACGCCTTCGCCGTCCATGACCATTTCGCGGGCGAGCTGCTGCATGACCGAGAGCAGGGCGTCGCGGAAGGCTTCGGCGGCCAGGGAGCCGCGTTTGATTTCGGCGCCGGAGAGGCCGTTCGCCATGACGATGACCGTGTCGTTGGTGCTCATGTCGCCGTCGATGGTGATGCGGTTGAAGGAGCGTTCGGCGTTCTCTTCGAGCATTTCGGCGAGCAGCGCGTTCGAAATCTTCGCATCGGTGGTGATGTAGCAGAGCATGGTCGCGTGCGGCACTTTGAGTGTCGGGTCGATCATGCCGGCGCCCTTGGTCATGGCGCCGATGGAGTAGACGGTTCCGTCGAGCTCGAGTTGGACGGCGGTGGACTTGGGCACGGTGTCGGTGGTCATGATCGCCTGGGCGGCGAGTTGCCCGCCGGTTTCGGAGAGGGCGACGACGGCGAGGTCGATCCCTTTCCGGATGGTATCCATCGGCAGCTGGGTGCCGATCCGCCCGGTGGAGGAGACGACCACCTCTTCCGGGGTGATGCCGAGTTTGTTGGCGACGAGCACGCAGGTCGCTTCGGCGTTGGCCATGCCGGTTTCGCCGGTGCAGGCGTTGGCGTTGCCGGAGTTGATGACGGCGGCGCGGATCGTGTCGGAGGCGAGCACCCGCTTGCGGCAGACCTGGACCGGGGCCGCCGCGAAGGTACAGCTGGTGAAGGCTCCGGCGAAGTTGGCCGGAACGTCGCTGACGAGCATGGCGAAGTCGGGTGCGCCGCTCCGCTTGAACCCGGCGGTGACTCCGGCCGCGCGGAATCCGCGCGGGGTTGTGACCGAGCCGCCGGCGATGGGCTTGAAGCTACTCATCGATTTTGTCTCCGTAAGTTGCTTTGACGTTGATGGCGATTCCGCCGCGGGGGCGGAATCTGCCGACGACCTCGGCGCGCCGGGGGGCACAAGTCTCCACCACGGCGTCGAGAATCGTGTTGACTGATTCTTCATGAAAGGTGTTGGTATTGCGGAACGAGTAGAGATAGAGCTTGAGCGATTTGCTCTCAATGCACCTCTTGTCCGGCACGTAACGGATGATGATATGCCCGAAATCGGGCTGGCCGGTGACCGGGCAGAGCGACGTGTATTCCGGGCAGTCGAATTCGATGATGTAGTCGCGGTCGGCGTAGACGTTGTCGAACGCCTCGAGTTTCGCCTCCGCCGGGGAGGCCGGATAGTTCCGTTCCGACGCCGACAGCAACGTCAGGTCGTGGAACCGTTCCCTGGTCTTTTCGGGATTCATATCTGCTTGTGTTTCCGTGATAAGTTCAACCTTCTGGATGTTTTCCAGATAAAATAGCATCTTTCCCCCGGAATTTCGATATTAAACCGAAAAAATGGCTGATTTTTTCTTGAATTTTACGAAATCTGTCGCTATATTGCAGGAGAATTGGAAGAAAACAGTATGAATACTGGCTTGTCTTTGTGTTTGCAAATCAAACTTGTGAGGGAAGAACTAAATGAAATTCCGTAAGACAATTCTGGCGTCGGCGATTCTGGCTGCGATCATGGTCGGCGCGTCGATCTCTCCCGCCGCTGCGGATGAGACGTGGGTCATGAGACCGGTCGAGAAGCTTGGCCGCGGCATTGCCAACGTTGCCTTCGGTCCTCTGGAACTGCTGATGAAGGGTTACGACGTCACCCAGGATATGGGCGGCATCGCCGGTTTGACCTACGGGCCGCTCAAGGGCATCTGCTTCGTGGTCGCCCGTGAAGTGGTCGGCGTGGTCGATATCGTCACCTTCCCGTTCCCGCTGCCGGGCTGCCCGAACGACCCGAACGACGCCGGCTGGGGCTACGGCCCGATCATGCGTCCGGCCTGGGTGGTGGACATCGAGCACAACTGGGGCGACTTCGTCTACGATTCGGACATGATCGTTTCTCCGATGGACAACTGATCAGTCGAAGCTGTATGGAAGCGCTTCCGGAACATCGCGTTCCGGAGGCGCTTTTTCATTGTCCCGGATTCCGTTTTCCTCCTTGAAAGTCGCGCGCATGCGTGATATATTACTGATTTGAAGATACGGTAACAATCAACGGACTGTGCATCATGAGTTTTTCCTGCGGATTTGTCGGGCTGCCGAATGTCGGAAAGTCCACCTTGTTCAACGCGCTGTGCAAGGGAGGGGCCGAGGCCGCCAATTTCCCGTTCTGCACGATCGAGCCGAATACCGGGATCGTGCCGGTTCCGGATGAGCGGCTTCAGGTTCTGTCGGACCTGGAGCACTCCGGCCGGATCGTTCCTTCCACGCTGAAGTTCATCGACATCGCCGGGCTGGTCAAAGGCGCCAGCCAGGGGCAGGGGCTCGGCAACCAGTTTCTCGGGCACATCCGCGGCGTCGACGCGATCGCGCACGTGGTGCGGCTTTTTGAAGACGGCGACGTGGTCCATGTGGACGGACGGGTCGATCCGGTCAACGACCTTGACGTGATCCTGACCGAGTTGATGCTTTCCGACCTCGAATCGCTGGAAAAACGGCGCGACAAGGCGCATAAGCTCGCCCGCGCCAACGACGCCGACGCCAAGCTCGAATACGAATTGATCCTGTCGCTGATCGCCCAGCTCGGCGACGGCCGGATTCCCGAATACGACCGGAGCAATCCGAAGCTGGCCGAGCTGGTGAAGGGGTACGGGCTGATTTCGATGATGCCGGCCTTCGTCTGCGCCAACACCGATGAGGAGAGTTTCCGCAACTTCGAATCCTCCGAAAAAGCGAAGGCGCTGGTCGAGTTCGCCGCCAAACACGGCATGGAGGTGGTCCCGGTCTGCGCCAAGCTCGAAGAGGAGCTCGGGCAGCTCGACGCCGAAGAGGCTGCGATGTTCATGGAAGAGCTCGGGATCAAGGAAACCGGTCTTTCCCGCGTGATCAGAACCGGTTACCGGCTGCTCGATTATATCACGTTTTTCACCGCCGGTCCGATGGAGTCCCGCGCCTGGACGGTGACCCGCGGCACCCCCGCGCCTCAGGCGGCGGGGAAGATCCATACCGACCTCTGCCGCGGCTTCATCCGCATGGAGACGGTCTCCTACGACGATCTCGTCGCCGCGGGCGGCTGGGCCAAGGCGCAGGCGGCCGGAAAGCTCCGGATCGAGGGCAAGGAGTATCTGATTCAGGACGGCGATGTGATTCACGTCCGGTTTTCGGTATAGTGTTTCCGGTTTTGCGTTTGAATTTGTTTTTTGCGGAACGGTTTTTCCCGATCCGATATTGAAAAACAAAAAATGTAGTATATGTTATTATTTCCGGGATTCGGGCAACTGTATCCGGGAACGGTGCGGGGCATATTTTAACGATTCAGCGTGATAAAGAGGTCGAAGCATGGCGAAAAAGAAATCCGGGGTAGCGTTTGAGGGAAAAGAGAAAGAGTACTACGATTTGCTGATGCATGCCCGGGATATCGTCACCGGCCAGATGCAGTACCATGCGGAAGAGGCGCTGGATTGTTCGAATACCGACAAGCGCGGAGTCACCACCCACATGGCCGACGTTTCCAGCGACAACTCCCGTCATGAAATGGAGCTCAAGCTGCTGACCGAAGAGGGCAACGTGGTCAAGCTGATCGAGGATGCGCTGCAGCGTCTCACCGACGGCGAATACGGCCGTTGCCTGGAATGCGGCGAACCGATTCCGGAAGGTCGGCTCAAGATTCGCCCCTACGCGATCTACTGCGTGAAGTGCAAATCCCGCCACGAACAATCGAGGTAACCGTGCCGGAATCCACTTCCCGGCGGGACCGTCTCGTTTTCTCCCTGGCGCTCGGGCTGGGGATTCTGGTTCTGGCGCTCGACCAGTGGACCAAGGTCATCGTCGAACGCCGGTTTCGCCTCGGGGAAAGCATTCCGGTCTGGGACCATTTCTTCTCTCTTACTTATGTCCGCAACACCGGCGCCGCCTGGAGCATTTTGAGCGGACAGGGCTGGCTGTTGCTGGCGGTCGCCGCGCTGGTGACGGCGGGCGTCATCTGGAAATTCCGCTCCCTCACCGAGGGGTACGCCGAGCGTTGTTTCGCCCTGATTCTCGTGTTGGGCGGGGTGGCCGGGAATTCCATCGACCGCATCTGGCGCGGGTCGGTGGTCGATTTCTTCGACTTTCACTGGTATGACAAGTACCATTATCCGGTGTTCAACGTCGCCGATATTGCGATCTGCGTCGGTGTCGGGCTCTTCGTTCTCTCCACGCTGCTGCGCCCCTCGAAGAAGAAGGAAACGGAGAAAGCCGGGAACCCCGAATCTCCGCCCGCCGCTTGATTTCGAGCAGCGATTATGGTATGTTAACTCCCGTATCCGAAATGGACGGGAGTTTTTTTCTGCCCGGCGGGGCGGCGGAGGAGGAGCGCGATGAAGGTGATACGGGTCGAAACCATGCGGAATCTGGAACGGCGGACCATCGAGTCCGGCGTCTCCGGCTATGAATTGATGCGGCGCGCCGGAATCGGGGCCGCCGCCGAAATCCGGTCATTCCTGCACGGCCGCGATTTCGACCGTGCGGTGATTCTGGTCGGGCGCGGCAACAACGGCGGAGACGCGCTGGTCGTCGCCGGGTTGCTCGGCATTCCGGCGGAGGTCTGGGCGACCGGGCCTCTGGCCGAACTGCGCGGCGAGGCGGCCGAGGCGGCGCGCGATCTCGCTCCCGGGATTCCGGTCCGGGTGAGGGAGACGCTTTCGCCCGGTGATTTCCGCAAGGGCGACCTTATCGTGGACGGGCTGCTCGGCACCGGGTTCTCGGGCGAATTGCGTCCGCAGTTCCGCAACTGGATCGAGGCGGCGAACGCTTCCGGGCGCCCGGTTGCGGCGATCGACCTGCCTTCCGGAATCAACGGCGACACCGGGGCGGCCTCCGGCCCGGCGATCCGGGCGGAGCTGACTGTCACCTTCGGATTCCCCAAATGCGGACACTTCCGCGCCGACGGCCCCGCCGCTTCCGGGCGGTTGCGCCTGGTCGATATCGGCCTTGTTGACGGCGAGGATGCGGCAGGGGAGGGTGAGGCGTTCTTCGCCGCCGATGCCGCGAAACTGCTTGCTCCGCTTCCCTATGACGCCTACAAGAACCGGCGCGGCCAGCTGCTGGTTGCGGCCGGGTCGGCCGAATACAGCGGCGCGGCGGCGCTGGTCGCGCGGGCGGCGTTGCGGATGGGGGCGGGAATCGTCCGGCTCGCCGTTCCGGTGCGTCCTTACGCCGCGTTGCCGGGAGCGCTGATCGTCCGTGAAGTGGCGACCGGGGAGGGCAGTTTCGACCGGGAATCGATCCCGGAACTCGAAGCGATGATGGCGCACTCCGACGCGGTGGCTGCCGGGTCCGGATGGGGGCTTCATCGCGGCGTCGGAACGGTTCTCGCCCGGCTGCTCGAGTTCCCGGGCGCATTGCTGCTCGACGCCGACGCCCTCAACGCGGCGGCGCGCGCTCCGGAACTCTGGAAACGGCGCGAAAAGCTGGTCATCACCCCGCATCCCGGCGAAGCAAAGCGGCTGGCCGAGGCGTTCGGCGTCGCGGCGTCTCCGGACCGGGTCGCTTTCGCCGTGGCGCTGGCGGAGACGCTGGGCGCGGTGACCGTGCTCAAGGGGCCGCAAACCGTGGTGGCGGCCCCCGACGGACGCCGGAGCTGGAACACCTCCGGTTCCCCCGCTCTCGCCACCGCCGGTTCGGGGGACGTCCTTGCCGGAATCATCGGTGCCCTGCTGGCCGGATCGCCGGAACGCCCGTTTGAAATGGCGCAGCTCGGCGTTTTCCTGCACGGCCTTGCCGGAGAGGCGTTCCGCCCCGGCCTGATCGCCGACGACCTGCCGGAGCTTGCCGCCGCCGCCCGGGCGTCCCTGTAGCGAGGATACCCGGCACCGGCACGTTTCTCGGAGCTTCTCCTGTTCCGGGAAACGATATAATAACATGCCCTCCTGAAGATTCATGGCAAAAGTCTGCCCTTCCGGGCGGTCCTGCGGTTGCCTGCTTTACGCGGCGAAAATTACAATTTTTTTTGTACAGTCTTGCATATGCTGTACAAAAACAATATACTTAAAAGCAGAGAGACATCATCGGGAGAAATCAAGAGCTTATGCCGAAGGATATCGAATTTTCAATCGACCGGCTGTACCGGGAGATGCGCGGACGGATCGAGCTGCTGCCGCCGGAGCGGCGACTGCCCTCCTACCGGGCGCTGCTGGCCAGCCACCGCTGTTCCCGCCAGACGCTGACGCGGACTTTGCAGCGGCTGGAAGAGGACGGCGTGATCCGGACCGAAAAGCGGCGCGGCATGTTCGCCACGCCCGATCCGCGGCGCCGGGCGCGCCGGATTCTCTTTTTGCGCGTCGATTGGTGCTGCGAACATGCCGAACAGATTTCCGGAGCGCTCGACCGCGAATTTTCCCGCCGCCGGAACTATCACTACACCGAGCTGCGCTATCCGCCGGAGAAGATCGCCGCCTTTCTGGAGGACCTCGAGGAGACCGCCGCCGATTTGCTGATTCTCTGGCTGGAAGAGGTCGAGCCGCTGCGGCTGCTGAAGCTCTTTCAGCAGAATATTCCGCTGGTTTTCTTCGATTGCGGCATCATGCTGGCCAACTGTTCCATTTTCGATCTGGAAGAAGAACAGATCGGCATGCTGGCCGCGAAACACCTGATCGACTGCGGACACCGGGAGATCGCATTGTTGATCACCGAGCCGAAGGGGCTGACCTGCCGCAAGCGGATGAACGGCTTTCTCGATTACCTTCACGTGAACGGGTTGAAGCCGCACGTGATCGATTGCGAGATTCAGCACGGCGAATCCTCTTCCGGCATGGCCCATGATTTCTTCCTCTCCTATCTGGAACGGAACCGGGTCGATTTCACCGCCGGGTTCGCGATGAGCGACGATTCGGCGCTCGGAGTAATCAAGGCGTTGCAGGAGAGCGGATTCCGGGTTCCGGAAGATGTCAGCATTGTCGGCGGGAACGGGATCACCATCGGCGAACGTTCCGACCCGCCGCTGACCACGGTCATTTTCGACCCGGCCGAAGCCGCCCGCGAACTCGCCGCCGGAGTGGATGAGCTTTTCGCCGGCGGTTCGTTCGGAATTCGCCGCATCCCGCCCCGGCTGGTCAGCCGCGGCACCGTTCGCAATCTGACACCCTCAACCAAAGGAGTTGAATCATGAAAAAGAGTTGTCGCCGTTTTACTCTGATCGAGCTTTTAGTCGTAATTGCGATCATCGCGATTCTCGCCTCGATGCTGCTGCCCGCCCTCAACCGGGCGCGGGAAAGCGCCCGCGGCACCAAATGCCTCAGCAACAAAAAGCAGGCCATGCTGGCACAGATGCAGTATTCGAGTGATTTTCGCGGTTATTTCGTCGGCTTTATCCCCGGCAATTCCAGTTATGGAATGTGGTCGGCGGTGCTCTGCAACTCCCCGGACAGCAGCGGGCTTTACAGCATCAGCGGCCGCGGCTATCTCGACAAGGCCTGCATCCAGTGTCCTTCCGTCAAGAACCGCTCCCAGCCCGGCGACAGCAATTTCTCCTACTGGTACAGCTCATACGGAATCGACTGGAGCAACGCGAACGGAGGGACGATGGACGCCACTCGTCAGGATACGCTGGGAAAATACATTCTCAGCACTGCGAGCCCGGAATCCTATCTTTTCGTTCCGGGGAGGATGAAACGTCCGGGGGATATCCTGATTTTCGCCGACACCTACTGGTTGAAGAATGACTCCGGCATTCCGCGTTTCCTGTACAGCAGCTCGCTGGATTCCGCCGCGGTGGTGCAGGCGCACGGCGGCCGTTGCGCGGTCGCTTTCGCCGACGGACACGCCGCCATGCATACGGGCAAGGAACTCAAGGCCATGCCGTACAACCTGCAATACTGGTATCAGACTCCGGCGGGGATCGTCGGACAATGAATTCACGGAGTATTGAACAAACAACGAAAGGGCCCGATATGCAGCTCCGTTTGAAACATCTTTCTCTGCTTCTCCTTCTGATTGCGGGATTTTCCCTCGCCGCGGGGGATTCCCCCTACGGCGTCTGCGCCCACCTGCAGCGCTGGGAATACGACCGCGCCGCCGAGGAACTGGCTTTGATGAAAGCCACCGGGATCGACCATGTCCGTTTCGATCTCGACTGGGACGCGGTGGAGACCGCGCCGGGCAAGTGGAACTTTTCCCGCTGGGATTCGCTGGTCGAAATGGCCGGGAAGGCGAATGTCTCCATCCTGCCCATCCTGGCCTATGACGTCAAGTGGGCGACGCCCTCCTGGAAGCACCTGCCGGAATGGCTGAATTATATCGAAACCGTCGTCGACCGGTACGGAAATCGGATGCCATATGTGGAAATCTGGAATGAGGAGAACCTGAAAAGTTTCTGGCGCGACACTCCCGACGGGGCGAACTACGCGAAACTGCTGATTCCGACCTATCGGAAAATCAAGGAACGGAATCCGGCCGTCACCGTGGTCTACGGCGGAACCGCCGGAATCCCGATGGATTACATCGAAGCGTCTTTCAAGGCCGGAGCCGCGCAGGCGATGGATGTGATGGCGATTCACCCCTATCGCTGGCGGGATGTCCCGGAGACTTCGCTTGCCGAGGATGTTGCCGCATTGCGCCGGCTGATGGCGAAATACGGTGCGGGCGACAAGCCGATCTGGTTTACCGAGGACGGGTATCCGACTGCGCCGGGAATGGGGGCCGCGCTGGTGCCGCAGCTGCTGGCGGGCCTCGGGATGAAGCCGGAACGGACGACCGCCGTATTCTTCAGCGATCCGGACTACCGGTATTATTCCGAAAACCCGGTGACGCAGTTCTCCGCCGGAGTTCCGGGATTGAAGGCGGTCCGGTCGATCCGCTTCTCCGAACTCGCTGCGCTTCCGGCCAATGCGGAGACGTTGCTCGTCCTGCCCGAGACGGAGACCTTTCCGGCCGAGTATCGCCCCGCGCTTCTCGACTATGTCCGGCGCGGCGGGCGGGTGCTTTCCCCCGCCGGGCTGCCGCTTTACTTCGAACTCCGCAAGAATGCGGAGGGGCAGCTTGAGACTCTGCAGGTCAACGATAGATACATGCCGGAATTCCATACGAGCTGGTATACCTTCTGGACCCGGAAAGGGACGCCGGAGAAGATCGCGAAGTACGAACACGACCCGAAATTCGCCGCGTTTCCGCTGCCGCCGTTTCTCCAGGCGTTCCGCTTCTTCGACGGCGGGAACCTGAAGCCCGGCGACCGTTTCGAGCCGGTTCTTTACGGCGTGGCAAACGGATTCCGCGGCGTGCTGGCCGGAGTCTATCACTTCGACAGCGACCTGAAGGGGAAAATCGCCGTGTGCGGCATTTTCGGGAACGGCAGTGTCGGCGCAGAGGGGCAGGGCGAGCTTCTCCCCCGCACCATGCTGATCGCTTTCGGCGCCGGGGTGAAACGGATCTACTGGTACAGCTTCCGTTCGACGGAGTGGGACAACGGTGCCGAGGCGCACTTCGGTATCGTCCGCAACAATTTGGAGCCGAAACCGGCTTATTACGCCTATCGAACGCTGATTGCAATGTATCCGCCGGGTTCGACCGATCTCGCCGTTCGGCGGCAGGGCGGACTCTGGACCGCGAGTTGGCGCAGGCCGGACGGAGAACAGGTCGAGGCCGTCTGGACTCCCGGCCGGAAGACGCCCGCAACCTGCTCCGGAACGTTCAAAACCGCGGTCGACCATCTGGGGAAAGCCGTTGCCGTCCGCAAAACCGGAGGCGACCGGTTCGAATTCACCGCCGGTCCCGGAATCATCTATTTCACCGGAATCCGGGAGTTCAAAATCAACTGAATGTCACACGAAAAAAGCCCGGCCGGTTTTCCGGTCGGGCTTTTTCGTATCCGGCGGGCCGGTTACTTGTTGCCGAGGGCGAGGCCCCTGGAAGTCATGTACTTGTAGCTGCGCGTCAGGGCTTCGACCATCTCCACGCTGCAGTAGTCGAGCTCGACCACGATGTTGTTGACGCGTTCCGGGGTCGCCGCGACGATGTCGGCGATCGGCAGGTCGCCTTCGCCGAGCGGACGCAGGTCGACCTTGCGGTCGTAGATGCCGTTGACCATCTTGAGCTCGGCGGCTCCCTGGTGGAGAATGCCGTCCTTCATATGCAGCGCGACCACGCGGTCGCTGAAGAGCTTCATCATCGCGACCGGGTCTTCCGTTCCGAAGTTGGTGGACCAGAAGGCGTCCATCTGGAATTTGACTTTCGGGCAGAGTTCGGCGTAGATTTCATACTTCAGTTTGCCGTCGATGCGCTCGAATTCCCAGTTGTGGTTGTGCTGGAAGAGCATCAGACCGGCCTTTTCGAGTTTCTCCTGCATCGTCGAGGTGGTCTCGGCGGTGCGCTTGATCGCGTCGAGGTCCTTGTAGTCGTCCGGACCGTAGCCGCAGACGACGCGGTCGAGGCCGAGGCGGCCGGCGATGTCGATGGTTTCAGCGATATTGTCCGCCTTCGCCCAGGGCGAATGCGAGCTGTAGAGCTTGAGTCCGAGATCCGCGATCCGCTTCAGGAACTCTTCCGGGGTCATTCCCCAGAATCCGGCCGGTTCGACCGCCTTGAAGCCGATGTCGGCAACCGTCTGAAGCACGGCGTTGAAATCCTTCTCCGCCATCTGGCGCAGCGAGTAGAGCTGAACGGCCAAATCTCTCGTCATTTTCCGATCTCCTTCACTTTGGGGTTGGTAAAAAATAGTATTCTTCTATTACTATAAATGGAGATTCTCGAAATCGCAATTGACGGAAACTCTTTTTTTTTGACTTCCCTTATCTTCGCGGCGATCACACCGAGGAACAGACGACATTGGGGCGGAGTTTCCCGATCGCGTTTTCGGCCTGCTGCTCCGAAGTGATCCCCGAGAGCACCAGCGCGGAGTGCATTCCCGCCTGGTTGGCGCCCAGAATATCGCTGGCCAGCGAGTCCCCGACGCAGAGGATGCGGGCGCGTTCGGTGAGCCTGAGTTTGCGCGCCGCGAAGTCGTAGATCGCCGGGTAGGGCTTGCCGAGGTAGAGCGGCTTGATTTCATAGCCCATCTCCCGCAGCAGAAGTTGGATGCAGCGTGCCTGGCCGCCCGCGCCGATGCCGATTCCGCCGGTGGCGGCGTTCGGCCAGCAGAGATCGGGATTCGGCACGATAAACGGGGCGTCGGGGTGACGCTTGAAGAAGTCGGTCAGCGCTTCCCAATTGCTTCGCCAATCGTAATTGCCTTCACCCATCAGGACGCCGCGGCACGATTCGAGCTTGGCAAGATCGTGTTCGAGCCGGAGCCCTTCGCTGTCGCCGACGCTCCCGACCTGGAAGAGGAGATCCTGGTCCCACCCGTTGAGCCGGGCGAGTTCGGGGAGGACGGAGAGGCAGGAGACGATTTCATCCTCTTCGGCCCGGATTCCGGCGCGGTTGAGAAAGCCGCACTTCTGCTTGCGGGTGTGGTCCCCGTCGTTGGTGAGAAAGAGAAACGGGGTGCCGTCGCGGTGCAGCAGGTCGATCAGCTCGACGGCGCCGGGGAGGGCCTGCGGCCCGTAGACCAGCGTACCGTCGATGTCGAAACAAATGGCGTCGAACCGGACCGATTCGGCCTTCCAGAATTCAATCAGTCGCATCATGGCTTTTTGACGGATACTATACTCCTTCCCTGAGAAAATACAACATCATTCCCGTAAATTCCGCTCAAAGAGGGCGGATGCGTCCTTATCGCCCGCGGTAGCCGTCGCGCGCTTCGCGGAAGGCTTCGAGCGCGGCGGGGAAGGGGGTCAATACCCGCTCCAGCACGCCCTGTGTGAACGAAATGCACATGCCGTAGTTGGTCACCGGAACTCCCGCCCGCGCCGCCGTCTGAATCCGCGACAGGATTTCGCGGCGGTTCAGCATGCAGCCGCCGCAGTGGACGACCAGCTTGAATTCGGCGAGGTTCTCCGGATAATCGCGCCCGGCGTAGACTTCGACGTCGAGGTCCGCCCCGGCGTATTGGCGCAGCCAGCGCGGAATCTTCACCCGGCCGATGTCGTCCGAGGCGGCGTGGTGCGAACACGCTTCGGCGATCAGGATCTTGTCGCCGTTTTTCAGGTTCTCGATCGCGGCGGCTCCGGCCGCCATCAGCGGCATGTCGCCCTTCAGCCGCGAGAAGAGGATCGAGAACGTCGTGCAGCGCACCGCGGGCGGCGTGTCGGCCACCATTTTCATCACCACCTGCGAGTCGCAGACCACCAGGTCGGGCGGATTCTTCAGCTCGTCGAGCATCCGCGC
This sequence comes from uncultured Victivallis sp., assembly GCA_964435365.1. Lineage (GTDB taxonomy): Bacteria > Verrucomicrobiota > Lentisphaeria > Victivallales > Victivallaceae > Victivallis. The sequence continues at coordinate 13,797 of CAYSZM010000068.1, forward strand.
ATACTCGCGCTCCTTGACCACCAGCACCGAGGCGTCATTGTCCAGCGCGTCGCGGATGGTCTGCACCTGCGGCAGGATCAGCCGCCCCTTGGGGGCTTGCAGGTCGATCGGCACGATCAGCACCGCCAGCCCGCCCGGCGGCAGCAGGTCGCCGACCAGCGGCGGCGTGGCGAGGAAATCCTCCGGGCAGCTGTCGATCAGTGCGCGTTTGAAGTCGGCCACGCAGTTTTCGCGACGTTCTTTGTCGACGCTGTTCGCCGTGATCACCGCCGCGATCCCCTTGGCTTTGAGTTCATCGAGAAACGTCGGTTCCGGCATTCTGACGTCGATCTTGTTGACCACGGCGACCGCCGGGAGCTTGCGCTCTATTGCTTCGGAAAGGATCGAATCCTCCGGCGCTCCCCAGATTCCGGCCTCGCAGAGAATCACCACCACGTCGGCGCGGTTGAACACCTGCTTGCTTTTGCGGATTCGCTGCGCGCCGAGTTCGGTGGTGTCGTCGATCCCGGCGGTGTCGAGAAACACCACCGGCCCCAGCGGAAGAAGCTCCATCGTCTTCTCCACCACGTCGGTGGTCGTCCCCGGAACCGGAGAGGTGATCGCGATGTCCTGCCCGGACACCAGATTGAGAAAACTGGACTTGCCCACGTTGGTTCGTCCGAAAAGCGCGATCTGCAATCGCATCGACTTGGGTACGGTCTCCATCGGTATCTTCTTCCTTTCAGCAGTCATGCATCGGATCGGTCTCAGTCCTTGTAGCCCAGCGCGATGAGGTTCTGGGGGTGGAGGATGCGGTCCACCAACCCGGGGTCGAGTCTGGTTTTGAGGAACTCGCGGAGCCCGAGTTCGTGCTGGGCGCGAAATTCGTCGAGCAGTTCGAGCGTCCGCTCGTAGGTGATGTGCGGGATAAACGCGGTGATCGCCAGCGGGCAGCGGTCGAAGTATTCCATGCAGCGTTTGCGGTCGGCGGTGATTCCGGAAGCATGGGCGATCAGCATCGTACACATCCGTTCGAGCAGCCGGAGTTCGGTGAGCAGCGAGTCCGCCAAGAGCGGCAAGAGCTCGTTGATCTGGAGCGTCCCTTCTCCGGCGCACTCTTCGACGAGGCGGCCGCGGGAGCGGGCCTCCATCGCGCCCTCAATCAGCGATTCCATGATGACCGGGTTGACCTTGCCGGGCATGATCGAGGAGCCGGACTGCATCGCGGGCAGCCGGATTTCGCCGAGTGTGTGGAGCATCCGCAGGTCGCGGCAGATCTTCAGAAAATTGGCGGCGCAGGCGTTGAGCATCCCGGAAACCTCGACGAAGGCGTCGGCGTTGGCGGTCTGGTCGACGCAGTTTTCGCCGCGCGAAAGCCCGTAACCGGTGAATTCGCGCAGCTTCTCGATGACCCGGAAGATGTAGCGGCGCGGCGCGGTGATGCCGGTGCCGATGGCGGTTCCGCCGAGATTGACGGTGCGGATGCGCTCCTCGCACTTGAAGGTGCGCCAGCGGTCGCGGGCGAAGGCTTCGGCGAAGGCGGAGAATTCCGCGCCGAGGGTCATCGGCACCGCGTCTTGAAGTTCGGTGCGGCCGAGTTTGACCGCGTCGGCGAATTCGTTCTCCTTGCGCTGGAACACGTCCTGAAGGTCGGCGAGTTTCGCGCTGAGGCGGCGGAGCGCGGCGATCACCGCGACTTTGAGCGCGGTCGGGTAGACGTCGTTGGTGGACTGGTGGAGATTGACATGGTCGAGGGGGTGGAGAAATTCGTAATCCCCCTTCGGGTGCCCGAGGAGCTCGAGCGCGCGGTTGGCGATCACCTCGTTGACGTTCATATTGGTCGAGGTTCCGGCCCCGCCCTGGAGGGCGTCGGCGATGAATTCGCCGGCGAACTTGCCCGCTTCGATCTCTTCGCAGGCGGAACGGATGGCGGCGGCCTTCTCCGCGTCGAGGTAGCCGAGCTCGGCGTTGGCGGCGGCGCACGCCTTTTTGACGGTGGCGAAGGCGCAGACGAGCTCCGGTGCGACCGGGCGGCCGGAGAGCGGAAAGTTCTCCGCGGCGCGCCGGGCGTGGATTCCGTAATAACGGTCTTCGGGAACTGGCAACCTCCCGAGCATGTCGTGTTCGATTCGTTCTTTCATCTTCCGCTCCACATCTTCTTTGGAGTAATATACTCCGCGGAGCGGAAGAAGAAAAGCCCGATTTTCGATTTTGCTATTTTTTCGGCGTGAAACGCAGCAGCTGCGGTTTCAGCGGGGCGAGTTCGAATTCCGGCTGGAATCCGCTTTCCCGGATCAGGTCGAACCATTCGCCCACGCCTTCCAGCCGGATTTTGCGCGGTTCGAAGTTGTAGTTGACCAGGTTGACCAGCCACGCGCCGTTTCCGTCCGGAACCATCCGGAAGAAGACGCCGCTGTTGCCCTCTTCATGCGCGACTTTCACACTCACCGGGAGCGGGGCGACGCCGCTTCGGTGAATCTGGGCCGCCAGCGCGTCGGGGGTCTCGGAAGCCGCCGGTTCGGTCGGAAAATCCGGCGCGGCCGGGTTCCCGAATTCGTCCTGCGTGAGACTGTCCCGGGTGAGCGCGATTGTTCCGCCGTTCGCGGTGAACTTCTTCATGCCCTGCCGTGCGGCGCGGGAGACGTTTTTCGCCCCGGCCACATAGAGCAGTCTGCTGTCTCCGAATTCCCCGCGGGCGAGCTGCCGTTCCGAGAGGAAGCGCGGCCGGTAGCCGGTGAAAGAGAGCGCGGTGTAAAGCGCCCCGGTTTCCGCCCGATAGGAGCCGGAGTTGAGGATGGTGGCCGTCGGCGAGTAGAGGATCGCCACTTCCGGCCGAAAATCCATGAATTTCCTGATTTCCGGCGCGAGGCGGATGCCGTCGAGCCCGGAGAGGCAGTGGGCGGCGGTGTTGCCCGGCCGCAGGAAAATGTTGCCGATGAAGGCGTGCGACGGATTTTTTCTGGCGAACTCATACTGGTAGTCGGCCCACACCCAGGTCACCAGCGTGCTGGCTCCGGTGATGAATTGCTGGAAGTTCGCCGTATAGATGTGATCGTTCGAAATCGGGCGGGTTTCGCCGTCGGGAATGATGTGGTTCTCGGTGTTGGCGATCGACATCGGTTTGGCGGAAATCTGCATTTCGTGGGTCATCGCCGTCACGTTCCAGTCGGCGATCCAGCGGCCGCGCCGGTAGAAATAGTTGTCGTTGCCGTTGTAGTCGCTGAAGTCGGCCATCAGCTCGGGGTCGACGCCGGTGGCGTATTCGAACGGCGAACCGAACACCATGATCTTGGTGTGGACCGGCATTCCGGGAGCCGCCTTCTTGACCTCTTCGGCCAGCAGCCGGTGCCAGTCGGCGAAGGCTTCGCGGGAAAAGGTGTAGAATTCATACTTTGCGGCCGGATCGTTCGCCGTCACCGCGTCGAGCATCGCGTCGTAATCGGCGAAGCTGCTTCCGGCGGTTTTGTTGAACGCGGCGACCGGGCCGTACTTCTTCTCCATGTACCGTTTGAATTCCTGCCGGGAGAACGGGTTGTCCGGGCGGCAGGCGGAGTAGACCGGTTCGTTGGAGAGACAGATGCTGTGGATCGCGCCGAAATACGGGCTCTCCTTCAGCTTCGCGAACAACGCCGCGATGTACGCCTGAACCATTTCGCGCGCCTTGGGCTGATTGACCTCGTATTTGAGGAAGCCGGAGGGGGCAACCAGTTCCGGATACTTCTTCAGCAGCCAGGCGGGGTGATAATGCGGGGAGATGAGCAGCGCGATCTTGATGTCGTTCTTCCACGCTTTTTCCATCATCGGGAGGATGCGCGCATTGACGACGGAATAGTCCGGCTCGAATTCCCGGTTTTTCCCTTCGCGCGGGAACAGATGGCTCGGCCCGAGTTCGATCTGAACCACGTTGACTCCCATGCCGGGGAAGAGCGCCATGTCGCGGTCGATGTCGCCGAAGTGTCCGAATCCGGTGAAGATCACCGGCCGCTGCTCCTTGCGCCCGTCCTCGCGGACCGCTTCCGCCACCGGCCAGCCGTGGTTCAACGTGACCGTGCTCGAACGGTATTTCCACGCTTCCGGCAATTTGCCGCCGTCGCGGAGCGTTTTCAGATCCTTTTCAAGCAGGTTCAGGATGTCGGCGATTTCCTCTCCGGTCATCGCCGCCTGTTCCGCGTAGAAGAGTTTTTCCCCGTCGCCGGAGGCGCTTTTCAATCGCTTCTGCAGCAGCGGCAGATGCCGGTCGAGCACCGCGAGCGGCGCGGAAACGTAGGCCGAGTACGGGCGGTCGCCGTAAAGTTGGGCGAACTCCTTCTTCAACCGGTCCAGCCGTGCACAGAGTTCCGTCACGGATTCGCTCTGCTGCTCGTAGAGGTCGGCTTTGACGGCGTGCGAAATGCCGAGGCTTTTGCCGTTGAGCTTGAATTCGATCGCGAAATTCCCTTTCGCCAGCCCGTCCAGCGTCAGCGAGAACGGCGCGAGGACGAGTTCGCCGGGCTTCACGCCGCGGATGTCGGCGACATTGCGCTGGAATTTCTTCCCGGCGGCGTCGGTGAGTTCGGCGGTCAGCATCGCGTTTTCCGGAACCTGCGAAAGCAGCAGGCGGCCTTCCAGAATCTGCGCCGATGTGGCCGGCAGTTTGGCCAGCACGCCCGGCTTGCCGGTGTCGAGCAGGGCCATGATGTATTCGTTGGAATACTTTTTATCATGGAGCCCCGGCGTCAGGAAGTAGACCGAACGGTGGGTGGGCGAATCGGAATCGTTGATGACGACGGTGAACCCGAATTTGCCGCTTTCCTTCACGCCGCCGAGGAGATCCCAATGGAGCCGGGCGGCGAGGAAATAGCCCTGTTCCGTGCGGATGGCGCGGGTGTCCGCCAGTTTGGCGGAAAGCGGGGCGCCCGCCTGCGCGCCGCCATCCCAGCACCAGCTTTGGACCGTGCCGTCCCGGCCGACTGAAAAGCCCGCTTCGAGGTCGGTGTCGGACAACCGGTTGGCGAAGGCCGCGGCACGGTCGATGCGGATTTGAATGCTGTCGCTCTGCCACATTTCGCCGGCCGTTCCCGGCAGTGCGGTGTCGTCGTTGACGCGGGCCAGCAGGATGAGCCCGACGTCGTCGTAACCGAGCGCAACCTCGGCGGAGAAATTCTTCGCGTCAGGCATCTTGCCGTCGGAGGCGTTGTCCGCGGAGAGCGGCAGCCGGAATGCGGGGAATCCTTCCGGAATCGCCTTGAGGCCGTCGAATTTCCCGGTCAGCCGGTCCACGGCGTAAACCCGGTTTTTCTGCCAGAGTGCGGCGGGCAGGTTCGGCGCGGTTTTCG
>CAYSZM010000069.1:0-17973 GCA_964435365.1 uncultured Victivallis sp.
GCCTGGCAGCAGCCGGGGCGCACCTTCGAACTCCGCAATTTCGCGGTGGAGCCGCTCTAAATTCAGGAATGACAGGACGGGCGGCGGATGACAAATCATCCGCCGCCCGTTTTTTGTGTTCGCACCCTCTACGGCTCCGCGCGGAACAACTGTTCCAGATGGAGTTTCTTGTAGGCGAAGGGCGTCATGCCGTACCGTTTGGAGAAGAGCCGGGAGAAGTAATTGAGGCTGCTGAACCCGTTTTCAATGGCGGCCTCGGTCACGTTTTTAGCCGGATCGAGCAGGGTCTGCGCCGCCCGTTCCAGCCGTTTGGTGATGATATAATCGATCGGGGTGACGTGGGTAATCTCCTTGAAAATGCGCTGGAAATTGCGGTAGGACATTCCGGTCATGCGGGCAAGCGCGCGCACTTCAAGCGGGCGGTTGCTGTTTTTCTCGATATATTCGAACGCCTCGGTCAGCCGGTAGACCGGATGGTGTTTCTCGTGATATTCCAGCTGGTAATTCCGGACCAGGAAGACGACCAGCTCTTCGAACAACGCCTTGATCAGTCCCTGAAAACCCGGGGCCCGCCCCTCCTGTTCCGCGTGAATCCGATGAATCAGCGAGAGCGCCGCCGGGAACTGGTCTCCCTCAAGGAACAGCCGCGAGGGGAACGGGAATTTCCCGCCGATTTCGCTCGAGTAATGGAAGAGAATCCGGAACTTCGGCAGCGATTCGAAATCGCGGTTGCCGAGAAAAAATTCGTCGTAACGGAACATGAACGTCGCCACTTTCATGTCGTGCGTCTGTTCATATCCGTGCTGCTGGTCGCGCTGGATGACAAAGACGTCTCCCGCCCTGATATGATACCGGCAATGCTCGGTGATGTGAATGCCTCCGCCGGAGAGCACGACGACCAGCTCGGTATAATCATGCGTGTGCATCGGACAGTTTTCATTGTCGTGCGTGTACAGAAAGAGGACCGGAGTCGAATCGAGATGATAGCTGGCAAAATGATAGTTCAGCAACGGCATGTCCCCTTTTCGCTATATTTGGCAGAAAAATACGATTCTTTGGCACAAAAGGAAGAGCGCATCGGATCACGGGTTGCTATAATATAGACAGAAACGGGAGGATATGCAAATTGAAAAAATCATGGATTCTGTTGATTTTCGCGCTGATCGCCCTGGGGTCCGCCCGGCTTTCCGGGGGAACCTGTACCGCCGCGTTCGTCCGGGAGCCGCCGCGGCTGGATTCGCCGGTCTGGAAGACGGCCCCCGCCTATGCACTGACCCGGCTTCCGCGGTTCGGGCTGAGGTTTCCGCCGCAGGTGCAGTTCGCCTGGACCGCGACCGATCTCTGGCTCCGCTTCGAGGTCCGCGACGACGATCTCGTCGACGAGGCGCCGGAGGGCCAGGAGAGCGGACTCTATCTCTTTGCCGATGCGATTGAACTCTTTGCGCGTCCGGAAGGTTCACGCGGCTATTGGGAGTTTCATTTCACCGCGGGGGGGAAGTTCGGCGCGATTCACTTTCCGTCGCGCGGCAGGCGGATGCCTTCCAACGTCCGCTACCTGCCGATGCCGGGGCTGGCCTGTACGGTGGAACGGGACGGCACGCTGAACGACGGTTCCGACCACGACCGTTCCTGGTGCGGCCTGGCGCGGATTCCCTTCGCCGGAATCGCCGACCGCTGCACCCCTTTCCGGCCCGGAGCGCGATTGCAGATTCAGGTCGCGTCGATCGGCTACTCGGTCTGGGCGGACCAGGAGGAACGCGCGCTGCTGCACTATGCCGGCGGCGATGACGATTCGCACAATCTCGCCAATTGGGTGTCGCTCGAATTTCAACCGTGATCTTGGCAGATTTGTGTAAAAGAATGGCAAATTCCGGCAAGCAATCCGGTCTGTTTTCGGCCATAATTAATGCAGAGTAAGAAATGTAGATGCATGAAAATGCGTTTCCCGAAAATCAAGGAGGACCCGACGATGAAAATCCGTTGCCGCTTCACGTTGATTGAATTGCTCGTGGTAATCGCGATTATCGCGATTCTGGTCGCAATGCTTCTTCCCGCCCTGAACAAGGCGCGCGACCGGGCGCGGTCGAGCAACTGCCTGGGAAATCTGCGCCAGATCGGGCAGGCCCTGCAATTCTACACCGGGCAGAACAACGACTTCTACCCCACCGCCGACACTTATTCCGGCAAGGACCGGTTCTGGTTCACGCAGCTGGAGATTTATCTCGGCAAAGACGTGCCGCAGACGGATTACCGAATCCACCTGCCGGTGTTTCTCTGTCCTTCGCGTTCCGACGTCAACCTCGGCAACAGCAGCGCCGACGTCATGCCGTACAGTTACAACCGGTACCTCGGATTTTACTACTATTCCGGCGGAACGTTGACCCAGGTCGGCAGCTGCACCCCGGTGAAGAGCACCAAGGTCAAGCGGCCCTCCATGGTGGTCGGAATGGGCGACTCCAAAGGGACTCGTTCGCTCGACTATTATTTCGACGGGCAGAACGGCTCGAAACCGCTCGGACAGCTGCACAACGGCAGGCCGAATGTCGTCCACGTGGACGGGCACACGTCGTCTCCGATCTATCAGAACGTCACCTATTTCCACCCCGACTACACTTCGCACGCCGTGGAAGTCTGCCAACGGCTCGGGGTCCGCAACAACGGCAGCTGGGCCTCCGGCAAAACCGATTACCTGACCGCCAACTGAAAAAAAATGATGAGAAAAACTATGTTTCGTGGAATCGTCCTGTCCCTTCTGGCCGGACTCTGGGTGTCCGTCGCCGCCGCAGAACCGGTGTGGAATTTCGCACCGCCCGCCCCGCCGCAGATCAAATTCCCCGCCGGAATCCGTTCGACGGAACAGGGGGTTGAGTTCGACGCGCTCTCCGGCATGCGGCAGTTGAAACTTCCGGCCGCGATCACCTCGCCGGTGCGGATTTCGTTTCAGGTCCGCGAACTGACGCCGCCGCAGAAGGCCGACGGTCACTGGGGCGTCCTGTTCAACGACGGCGAAAAGACGCGCGGTCACCTCTTCTCGCGCGGCAGCAATCTGGAATTCCTGTGCGGCAAACAGCATCTGCATCTCGGCAAGACGACTCCGCCGGCGGACGGCCAGCCGCTGACGTTCTCCGTGGTGGTCCTGCCGCACAAGGTGATGCCGGAGCTGAGCAAAACCGCCCTCTCCTCCGCCACGGCCGACCTGCTTCCCGCCGATCAACTGACTTTTTACGCCTACAACCGCCATGTGAAGTTCTCGGACCTGAAAATCGAGCCGGTGGAAACGGCGGCGGACCAACCGGTCAGGACGGTGCTGAACGAGACTTTCGACGCGGGAAACACTCCCGGCGTCTCCGGCCAGGCCTTCGAGTTCCGCTCCGACAAATCGCCGTGGAGTTTCGGCAAAGACACCGCGGCGGAACAGGGGAAACTGCGCATCGCCGCCGCGAAAGGATACGGAGAAGCGATTCTGACCGTGCCGCCCCTCAAGGAATTCACCCTCTCCTTTCTGCTGACGCGGACAGACCAGACCGCGCCGGACGGTCATGCGGGCGTCTTTCTCTGCGGGCCGGACAAGCAGTTCGTCCGCCTCTTCCTGACCGGTTCGGTCTGGGGCGTCATGGCGCAGGAAAAAACCCGCTACCTGCCCAAGAGCGGCGACCACCCCGCCGCCGTCCATTGCCGGATCGCCGTCAAAGACGGCAGACTGACGCTGAACTGCGAAGGGAAGGACGTCGTCGCCGATATTCCGCTGCCCTTCGCGGTGAACCGGTTCAAATTCAACGGCTACAAGGCGGATGCGGCAATCGAACAACTGAACATCGAATCGCCCGGATTCGAATATGCCGCCGCCTTCGACGCGCCGAAAACCGCCGCGTTGCCCTCCGCCTGGCCGCTCGGCAGACAGGACGGCAAATCGGGGGCGATCCTGTTCTGGTATCGGAGCGGATACGACGCGAAGGACGACCTGAAACCCATTCCGCTCCTGAAGGCGCTCGACAAGGACGGCAAGACGGTCGTCGGGTTCTCGCTGACGAACTGGCTGGGCGCCGTGATCGGCCGCCGGGAAGGCGCGCCGGTCGAACTCACCCGGATCGGACGGTTGAACTATTTCAAGGGCGACTGGAATCACATCGCCCTCACCTGGCGGGATGACGGCGCGGTCCGGCTCTTCCTCAACGGCCTGCCGTACAACGCCAGCTACGAGTGGCGGAAAGAGAGCGCCGATGTGCCGAACGCCCGGTTCGACGCGATGGAGAAGCTCGAACTGCCGAAGGAGTCCGGAGGCGCGTTCGACGACGTGAAAGTCCTGACCGGTTCGGCGGGCAACCGCGAAGTCTACGCGGAGTACCGCAAGCACATGCCGGTGGATCTGGTGATTCGCGACGCGGTGGCGTTGGCGGATACGCCGTCGGCGCCCGGGGTCCGCCTCGCCCCCGGCGGCAGTCTGGTGACTCCGAACCCGTGCGGAGAGTCCGCCGCCGCGATCCCGGCGGAGATCGGGTTCAAACTGGAACTGCTCGATGCAAACGGGAAACCTCTTGATTCGCTGGAGAAGCAGCTGACCGTGGACCGGCCGCTGGATATCGCCCTGCCCGAACGGACGCTCCCGGCGGGCGAATACCGGTTGCGCTGTACGGTGACCGGGAAAAACGGGGTGGTGCAGCGCTCGTTCCTCTACCGCTCGCTCCTGCCCGAACCGCCGCGCCGGGCGGACAAATCGGCGCTGAAGGCGGGGAAACTCGTCTGCGAATACGATCTCTCGCAAAACGATCCGGAGGGACTGCTGAAGACCGGCGTTGCCGAGCGGAAAAACGGCTATCAGGAGGCGGGCGCGCACAAGGGGGACCGCTTCGCGTTCCCGATTCCGATTCCCGAGCAGTACCGTTGCGGGAAGAATCCCCTGCTGCTGGAAATCACCTGGCCCGACGACAAGCCGCGCAACATGGGCTGGTATCTCTATGCGGAAAGCACCCGGATCAGCCATCACCGCGACCGGCTCCAGGGGGGAGTCCAGGCGGGCGGCGAGTATTTCAATTCGGGGAAGACCGTCACTTGCCGTTATCTCTTCTATCCGATGACGGCGCGCTATCTCTTCGAGGCGCGGACGCTGGCGGACGACGCCCCGGCCGCGGTGGCGCGCGTCCGCTTCTACGAGCTGCCCGAGGGGCTGCCGAGCCTGGCCGTCCGCAGTCCGGGAAAGCTGGAGCCGCGCCGCTTCGGCCATATCGACGAGGACCAGACGCTGGAGACCAGCCTCGCCCGCGACAACCCGGAGATGATGAAATTCGAGAACCGGGTCAAAATGATCACCGACCGGCTGCTCGACTACTTCGACTACACCGGGCAGAACGCGTTTCATTATCCGGTGCTGCGCTACGGGTCGATGGTCTACTACTCCCGCGAAGGAACCGCGGGGGCTCCCGAAGTCCTTGCCGGACAGCGCGGCGAACTGCCTTATTTCATCGAGGCGCTGCGGCGGCGGGGGAAACAGTTCACCGGCTGCTTCTCCCTGTTCAACCTGCCGGAATTCGACAAGGAGAAGGAGCTCGACGGCGTCAGCCCCATCCGCGGCGAGATGATCCTGCGCGACCGCAACGGGGACGAGGCCTTGGGATTCGGCACCCATGTTCCGATCGCCAATTTCATTCACCCCGAGGTTCAGAAACGTTATCTGCGCCATGTGCGCGAACTTCTCGACGTCCACGGCCGGCAGCCCGGATTCAACGGCTTTGACTACTGGGTCAGCACCTTCGGCTGGAAGACGCTGGAGACCGGTTACGGCGACTATACGGTCGGGCGTTTCACCGCGGATACCGGCATTCCGGTTCCGAAGACCGGCCGCTATGAATTCCTGACCGGGAAATGCCGGGATCGGTGGCTGAACTGGCGCGCCCGGCAGGTGACGGAGTTCGTCCGCGCCCTGCGTCGGCTGCTCGACGAGTACAATCCGGAACTCCCGCTCTATGTCACCTATCCGATCAACTCCTTCGAGGGGCAGTTGCGGGAGCCCTATGCCGAATTCGGGGTCGAGATTCCGGCGCTGGCCGCCATCGGCCGCGTCCGGGTCGGGCAGACGTTCCCGCAGACGCTGGAACGCTGGAACGCCCACTGGGGGCGCGAGCCGAGCCGCTTCAACGATGTCCTGTACGATCCCGCATTCTACCGGGAGGGCGGCCGGAACGGGCTCGATTCCGCCTCGCTCTTTCTCAACTATTTCGAAACGTTCACCCCGTCGCCGGACAACGAGAATTTCCGTTCCTACTTTCAGAACGCCGACCCCAAACCGTTCGGGCGCTGGTTCCTGAAGGCGCCGGTGTTCAACGTCGCGGTGCTCGATGTCCGCGAGATTCTCATCGGCGGCCAGCCGCTGGGAAGCTGGGGGCGCGATGACGAGATCCGCGAATTCACGCAGGCATTCTGCGCCCTGCCCCGGCTGCCCTTCCACACCGTGAAAGGTTCGCCCGACCCGGTCGCGGTACGGTATCTCGAAACGGAGGACGGCACCTATTTCTATCTGGCGAACATCATCCCGTTCGCGGGGAAGGTCAGGGTCGACTTCGCAACGCCGCCGACCCGCATCGTCGACCTCTCCGCCGGGCAGCCGGTGAGAGGGGACGAATTCGAACTGAAACCGTTCGAACTGCGTTCGTTCCTGGTTCCCGCGGAGAAGGACGCGATCGTCTCCTTCCGCTTCGATCCGGTTCCGGAATGCCGCGCCCGTTACGAGCAGGAGCTCTCCCGCATTCAAAGCGAAATCGCCGCGCTGAAGCGCAACGGCATCGCCTGCGCCGGAGCGGAGAAGGCCGCCGCGGAATTGCGCAAGGCGATCGACGACGGGCACTTCGCCGAAGCGCACCGGCTCGCGTTTCTGCTGGACATCCGCAACCTGCACCGGAGCGTCGCCCATCTGGAGGAGACGACCCGCCAGGCCCGGATGATCCGGGAGAACCGCTACGCCGTCAACTGCGGCAGCAGCCGCTTCTGCACGACCGGCGACGGCCGCCTCTTCTTCCCCGACCGGCGCTGGACCGAGGGCGCTGACTACGGCTGGGTCGGCAACTGCAACTGCGTGATCCGGGAGGTGGACAAGATGAAGCCGAGCCCGGTCCGCGAACTCTACCGCAGCGAGGCCTACGACATCGACGGCTACCGGTTCCGGCTGGCGAACGGCGTCTACACGGTCCGGCTCTACCTCAAATGCGGCTGGATTCGCGGATTCAAGCCGGGGGAATTCGTCTTCTCCGTCTTCGCCGACGGCCGCGAACTGTGCCGCAATCTCGATCTTCACCGTCAATCGGAAGGCGATTTCGAACGGCCGCTGGTGCTCGAATTCGACGACGTCAAAGTAACCGACGGGGTGTTGAACCTCGTCTTCAAAGCGGATAAACAGAAGGGGAATGTGCGGTTGTGCAACGCGATCGAAATTTTCCCCGCCGGAGCTCGGGAGAAACAGAATGGATCGAATTGAATTTCACGGGCTGACGCTCTCGGCCCGCAACGGCGCGGCGTTGTCGTTCCGCCCGCACGGCAAAGAGCTGCTGCGCCCGGCCCGGGAACTGTTCACGCTTCAGCTGCTCGACCCGGAGCGCACCCCCCGCCGGGTCTGCTCGTCGGATTTTGCCGCGCCGCAGGAGTTCGGGGAACTGACCCTCGTGTTTGCCGGAACCAGACAGTTTCCCCGGCTGCACGTCACGGCGTGCCTCCGGGGAGAGTCGGACGGCACAGTGGCGTTCCGCTTCGAGGTCCGGGGGATCGAATCCGGCTGGCGGCTGGAGTGGATCGACGCCCCGCAGCCGGTGATCGGAGCCGGGCAGACCCTGTTTTCTCCGGTCTCCGAGGGAATGCTGGTCACCGATTTTTCCCTGCGGCGAAACGACTCCTACAGCCGGTATCATGAACTCGGCTTCCCGATTCGCGGCAGGTCCACCGGGAATTTATACCCCGGCAGCGCCCAGATGCAGTTTCTCGCCGCCTACGATGCGAAGGGGGACGGCGTCTATTTCGGCGCCGACGATCCCTTTCACACGCCCAAGGCGGTCGAATACGAACCGCTCGACGGCGGCGACGCCCGGCTGTCGCTGCAGACTTTCTGCGGCGACGGAGAGCCGGACCGCTACCGGTCGTTCGAATACCGTCTGACCCCATTTCGCGGCGACTGGAAGAACGCCTGCGAATGCTACCGGAACTGGATCTACTCCCTGCCCGAATTCCGGAAGAAACCGGTCCGCCCGGCCTGGATGCGCGATTCGCCGGTCACCTTGATCTACGCCGTGCGCGGCGACGGCGACGACCGCGGCAACCTGCCGGCCAACCTCTATTTCCCTTATGAGAACGCGCTGCCCGTCGCGGATTTCTACGCGGAGGCGCTCGACTCCCGGATTCTCGCCCTGCCGATGCACTGGGAGGGCACCGCGCCCTGGGCCCCGCCCTATGTCTGGCCGCCGTATGGCGGCGAGGAGAGCTTCGCGCGGTTCCGTGACGGGCTGCACGAACGGGGGCACCTGCTCGGCGTCTACTGTTCCGGCACCGCCTGGACGCAGACCAGCTCGATCACCTCCTATTCGCAGGAGGAAAAATTCGCAGCGGAAGGGCTGGAACGGGAAATGATGCGCGGCCCCCGGGGCGAGATCGACGCGGTGGTGTGCAACGGCGAGAACCTCCAGCGGCTCGGCTACGATCTGTGCGTCGCCCGGGAATGGTCCCGGCGGACCGTCCTCGACGAATTCGGCAAGCTGGCCGCGTTCGGCCTCGATTACGTCCAGTTCTTCGACCAGAACATCGGCGGGGGAACGCTGCTCTGCTACTCGCGGGAGCACGGGCACCCGGAGATTCCGGGGGCGTGGCAGACCCGCGCCATGGCCTCGCTCCAGCGGGAGATGCTGGACGCCGCGGGGGAAAAATCGCCGGTGATCGGCGCGGAGGCTTCCGCGGCGACGCCTTACGTGCAGAATCTCATCTACAATGACGCCCGGGCGTGCTTCACCTTCGGCCGGGGGCTGCCGGTTCCGGGATACGCCTACGTGTTCCACGAATTCCTCTGCAACTTCATGGGCAACCAGTGCGGAATCCACGATCACTTCGACATGAAAAAAACGCCGTGGAATCTGTTCTACCGGACCGCCTATGCCTTTCACTGCGGCGACATGCTGTCGATTCTGCTGGGGCCCGGCGGGAAAATATTCTGGAACTGGGGTTTGAAATGGGGCGCCGCCCCGCTGCCGCCGCAGGAGCAGGAACTGCGACTGCTGCACAGCCTCAACCGGCTGCGGAAGCAATACCCGCAATTCCTGTTCGAAGGCAGGATGATCCCCGAATTCATCCGCTGGGAGACCGACTCCGTTCCGCTGGAGCTCGCCAACCGGACCGAACGGATTCCGCGCATTCTCGCCAGCGCCTGGGAGGATTCCGCGGGGAACCGGATCGAGTTTCTCACCAACTTCCTGCCCGACCCCTGCGAGGTCGTCCTCGACGGTACCGAGCGCCGCCGACTGGAAGGGCTGGACACCCTGGTTCTCCGCCCGATGCGCAAAGCCGAATCGGAACCGGCCTGCCTGAACGCGGAATGCAGTTATACCTGAAGGAGGTTGACGCAATTGTCGGCGACAATTTCTCCATCGGTCCGATTGTTCCGAATGGTGATATCCTCGGCGAACGCCGCCCTGATCGCCTTGCACCCGGGAGCACAGGCGATCAGGTTGTCTTCCAGCACGATCCGGCGGTGAACCGGGCGGTCCGGCAACTCGTCGGCGCCGACCAGGACGGCGATTCCGCTCGTGCGGGGCGACTCCATGAAGCCGCAACGCACCATGCGGTTGTTGCGTACAACGACATCCTCCGAGGCGGCGCTTTCATTCCAGAAGCACTCCACGGAGATCTGGATCGCCACGCCGCTGCTGCCGTCAAAGCTGCACCCTTCGATCAATGCGCCGCGCGTCCGCAGCATGACTCCCCGTGCAACATGGTTGCCGACATGGCAGCCGATGAATTCAAACCGGGGCAACTGCGTAATGTCGCACAGAAATTCGCCGATGCAATCCTCCGGCAGCGGGCGGTCGAGCTCGACGACGCATTGCCCCTGCTCCGGGTCGAGACGGACCGCCGTCACCCGGTAACGGCCCGCCGCCGCCAGGTTTTTGCGGCGGACGAACTCCACCGTGTCTCCGACGTCCGGGTGGTCCATCCGCAGACTGTGGATGGAGGTCAACACGTTCACCCGCAACAGATAACCGCCATCCTGCCGCCCCGTAACCGTCTGGTAATAGCCGTGGACGTTGATGGCGTCGTCGCCGTGCCCTTCGAAAAAGCAGTGTTCGCAGCGCAGCAGCCCCCGGCAGGAGGCGAAATGAGTGGCGTCCGTGTTGGTGCTGACCGCCTTGCCGGGCGCCGGGACGACCATGCAGTGGCGCAAGGTGATATCCCGGCTACGGTGGCCGACGATTCCCATGCCGCCGTGCGAATGGATGCGCACGCCTTCCAGGGTAATCCCCGAAGACTGGTAAATCCGGACCGCCGGGCAGCTGTGCCAGGTGTGGCAGACATAGATATCCTGCCCCTGCCAAGCCGGATCGACGGCGCGGAAGAAGCGGACGGTCTGCTCATCCAGCAGTTCCTTGCGGGCCTCGCTCCGCAATTCGGCGTTGAGCACGCCGAGCAGCCGGGAGCAACCCCGTTCGAAAATGCACATCCGCGGCGCGGGCATTTGCGCGGAGATCCACTCCCGCTCGACAAAACGGACATCGAACGAATCCGCGTCGCAGCGGACGATCCGCCCCTGGCTGTAGGCCCGGCGGCGCATGTCGATGGTGAGCCCGCGGACGGTCACGCCGGAACAGTTGCCAAGCTCCAGCGTGCACATCATGCCGTCGACCAGGAACACCGCGCCCTCCGCATCGATCGTCACGTCGCAAAGTCCGCTGAAATCAAGGGCGCTCGTATAAACAAAGCGGCGGTTGAACATGGTCAGATGAGGGTTGTCGGAGTATTTTCCGGTCATCACCTCCTGCTGCAGCCGCGCCGCGGCGTCGTCGTGAAGCAGATAGACGCCGGGCGGAATCGTCAGGGTCGCGCCGGAATGCTCCCGGAGACCGGCGAGCGCGTTGCGGAGTTGTTCCAACGGCGTTTCTCCGCCAAAATCAGCCAGCTTGATTGTCATCATTGCTCCTGCGGTTCCGGGGAAGTGGGGGAACGGACGATCTCATAGACAAAACACGGCTGTTCGAAGAGGAAGGTATCGGCGACAAAAGTCACCTCCCCGTCGGGGGCGGTTCCGGTTTTGACTTCGCCCAGCCGTCTCCCGTCCATATCCAGCGCATAGACCCGGAACGGACCGCCCGCGCCGGGCCGCAGCCCGACCGTCGCCACGCCGCGACGGGCCAGGTGCGGCAGTTGCCCCCAGGACTCGATGACGGTTTTGGAGACGTCTTTGTATTTGAGCATCGTGTTGCTGAAATCGGTCAGGTGGAACAATAGAATCCGGCTTGAATCCGCCAGCGGAACCGAATCGAGCGAAGAAGCCGCCACGCAGGCGAAGTCCCCCCGGTTGGCGACCCGGAGAAAGTTCCCGCGCCAATCGCCTTTGTCGCACAGGATGACCGCCTCGGTCCGCGGCGTGACGACCCGGAAGCGGGCCTGCGACCGGTTGATCTCAAGTTGTCCGGTCGAACTGCGGAAGCGCCCCTGCGCAAGATCGAACACCCCCTCCCCCGTCAAACCGGCCCGGCCGAGATCGGCCGCCATCCGGTCGGGTTTGGGCTGGGCGTTGGCCGCGAACGACAGGCGGACACCCTTGGGAAGCGGATTGCCGCCGGTCACGGAGCCGACGCCGGTCACCCACCCCAGCAGCGCACACGCATCCGGATAAGGGTTGGCCTCTCCGGCCGGATTCAGCAGATATTCGCCGTCAGGCACCTCAAAGGCGACTCCCTGCCCGGCGGCGGTTACGTCGCCGCGCAAAAACAGCAAGGCGGCAATCCGGTCCGAGAGCGACTGCATCGGGTCGTCGATGCCGTCGAAGAGATCGGTGGCAAACTCCCGGTCCAACTGCTCCGGTTTGCCCGCAAACCCGAAGCGGTAAAGCGCATCCCAATCCTGGAACGCGGCGAACGCGCCGAAGATGACGCCGCCCTCGGCCCGGTACGGGTTGGGGCTGCAATAATTGAACTCGGTCACGGCGAACGGTTTGCCGTAGATTCTGCCGGGCGCCAGCATCGCCGGGATGTCCTGCGGCAGCGAGAGCGAGCTTTTGCGGGGAACCATGATCGGCAGCTTCCACCGCACCGGCCCGACGAAGCTCGGATGCGCCCAGTATCCGTGCTGATCGACATAATCGTAGTCGGAACGAATCCGGGTGATCGCCATCTGCGGCGAATTGTTGTGATCGGTGAACGGCGTCCTGACGCCCAGATCGCGCAGAAATTGCGACAGATCCCGATAAACATCGTGCTGCACGCCGGCGACAAACCGCAATTTTTGCAGATTCCGGCTTTCGCCGGGGCGCAACTGTCCCTCGGGCGTCCGGCAGAATTCCTCGAATTTCTGCTTGACGAGCGCCGACGAAGTCGGCTGATGCTGAATCCAAAAGAGTCCGTCCTCGTTGACCAGGCTGATGAAGACCAGCGCCGGATCGTCCTTCCACGCCAGTTTCGTATACGGATTGACGTGGGTCAAAAGGTTGCGGACAAACGCCTTGAGATTGTCCCTCGCCTCCTTGCGGAGCAAGATATGAGTCTTGCCGTCCTGGACGCCGGAGAATCCCCCGTCCGGCAGCGGCGCGCCGCGCACGGTGTAAAGGTCGAGCGTGACATATATCCCGCGGTCTTTGAGGCATTTGAAGAGATAATCCATGCGGTCGAGCTTGTCGGGATCGGGCTGAAGCCGCTGCGAATCCCCCGGCACCGTCAGATTGTAGTCGAAATGGTGGAACCGGATCGAGTTGTACCCCATCCGCGCCAGCAGGTCCGCCAACTTCTCCGCATGTTCGCGGTCGGGGAAACAGAGATCGAAATAGAGATTGGTTCCGTAAAAACGGACCGGTTGCCCCGGATTTTTTTCAAAGACGAATTTCCCGTCCCGGACGGTCAGAAAACCGTGCTTCCCGGCGGGCGCGTCGGCCAGAAACGAGAAATCGAGCGCGGACCCGGGCAATACGGAACGGGGTACCTTGACCGGTTTCCAGCCGGCATCGGCAATCTGGAAAACCGGCTGCGGAATCTGGCGCGGCGGCGGCTCGGAGGAAGTCGAAATCGCGGCGATCATCCAGATCGCATTGCCGTCATTGATCAGCTCGATCCGGTCGATCGGGCGGCGGTCCAACGGCCAGGCGCTCAGATAGAGGCCCACATACGCCCGCTGGTTTTCGGTCTGCCAGGCGACATTGGCGCGCGGCAACGCCGCCGGATACCACCAGTTGCCGACATCTTCGCCGCTGACGACGGGGAACGTCCGGTCCGTGCCGTCGGTGTAGACGACACGGACGGCGCCGGTCCGGACGCGCCCCTCGGGGGCCCAGCCCAATGCGTGGAGCAGACACAAATACCGGTCCTGCCGTTTCTCCCCGGCGACGGAAGCCCGGAGCGGCTGACCGGCCAGATGTTTGCCGCCCAGTACAATACAGCTTTTTCCGTCGGATTTCTTATCATCGGCGATATCAAATTTCACTCCGCCGAAGTCCTGCACTCCGGCGGGAATCATATGCAGGTCGTTGTCCGGCCCCTGGTCGGTCCAGCCGCCCTGTCCGTCCCCGGCGACCGGGTCGGCGAATCCGAAATTGGCGGCACTGCGAATCGACAGCGGCCGGGTCAGGTAAGATTGACAACTCAGTTCCAGTTTGATCGAAGTTTGCGTCAGCGCTCCGCTGTCGGGGGTGAAGGCGATTCGGGCGCTGAAGCTCTGCGCATTGTATTTGCGGTCGTCCTGCATCAGCATTTTGCCGCCGCCGCGGATGGTCCACTTCTCTTTGCCGCGCAACTGCAGCTCGGAATACGGCCGCCGGGGGAACAATTCGGCCTTGCCCGATTTCTGCGGCAGGGTGATTTCCCGGGCATCGACGACCGCCGGCTGCCCCGCCCAGGGATTGGCCGGCAGAAACAGCAGCATGGCCAGCTCGTCGGTGGCGACCGGCTGCGCCGAGCGCAGCGTGATCGTCACCTCAACCGCGTCGTCGCCCCGCGGGCGGATCACCTGCTCCATGGCGAACGCGCCGCCGGGGACGGTGAACGTTCCCTTCAACACCCAGTTCTCCCCCTCCATGCGCGGATAACCGGCGTCGGGCTTGACGGCATTGTGCGCCTGCCCGGCGCTCTTCTTCCAGTGGTCGCCGTAGAATACCATGCTCAGGCTGGCGCGCTCAAACTCGATCACACCGTTCGGATTCACCTGGAATTTTCCCAGCGACACCGCGTCGCCGCCGGCCGCGGCGGCCAAACCGATGACGCTCACCAGCAATGCGAGACACAATTTGCGGATATGCAGCAGATCAAACATCATATCAATCCTGAATTTATAGGCCAAAGCGACCGGGTCAGTACGGCACGCAGTCGCTGTCCCAGCGGGCGCCGTACATGAGACTGCCCACATGGCCATCGGTAAAGAGGAGGTTGCTGCTGTTGTTGTGATTGTACCCGGGAGCGGTCGGCTGTCCGTAGGTGAAGCTGTCCGAGTAGGTGATCGTCGAAGCATAGTACAACCCGTTTTTAATCGTCTGCCAGTTTTTGCAGGTCATGATCACGCTGCCGCTTTTGATATAGTCCTGCCGCCGGAATTTGTTGTTGACGGTGCTTTTATTGATCTGGTAGAGCACCCACCCGCCGCTCAGGCGGTCGGGAGCGTTGTATCGCATCGTCGGCTGATACCCGACGGAGAAATACTCCGCGGTCCCCTTGATCCCGCTGTCGGCGCACGGCGACGCCTGCGGCGGATTGCACATCGACGGACAGTGCAGCAGCGAATTCGGTTTCTTAAAAAAGACGCTGGCATAGGTGTCGTCGGTCATATCCGGCTTGAGCGCCAGATAATTCCTGACATAATAGCCGTAGGAATCCCCCCACACCATGGGCGGCATCCAGCCCCTGCTGTCGGAGGAATACATATTGATGCCGGACCCGATTTGTTTCAGCCGGGAAACGCAATCGCTTTTCCGGGCCGCTTCCCGCGCCCTGCTGAGCGCCGGAAGCAACATCCCGGCGAGAATCACGATGATCGCGATGACGACCAGCAGTTCTATCAGCGTAAAACGAACGGCTTTGTGCGGCTGGTGGATCTGAATCATAATCAACTCCTTTCGGTTTGCAGGTTTGCTGTAATTATACCGGAGGAAAAGGAGAATGTCAAGCTGCGCCGAAGCGAAGGGATACGGAAATCAATCAGGTGCGATACGGATTTTGCAATTTCACCCAAAAAACATACTGTTTTCTGGCAAATCGGACCAATCGATCAATTGGAACCCTGCTGATGGATTTGCGGGGAGACTCCGTGGAACCGTTTGAACTCATTGGAGAAATGGAACTGGTTGCAGTAACCGAGCAGAAAGGCCACCTCCTTGACCGAGAGCGCCGTGCCCAACAGGTAAGCGGCACGCTCCATCTTCTTGCGTATCCGGTATTCCAGGGGGGACTGCTGGAGCTTTTCGCGGAAAAGGCGGTCGAGGCGGGAACGGCTGACTCCCAGGCTCCGGGCGACCTCCGGAACCGGCAGCGGATGCTGAAAATCCTTCTCGAGCATCAACCGGGCCGAAGAGAGCAGCCGGTCGTCGGGGGATTCCGGCTCGGCGTGCTCGAGGGCGATCCGGCTCAGCAGCTGATAGGAAAGGCCCAGCAACTCCGGAAGCTCTTCCGAATTGCGGCGGCTGAGCAGAAAACGGGCGCGTTCGACCATCTCCTGAAAAATTCCGGCCCGGCCGCGAAACACTTCGGGACCGTCGATCCCCAGCATTCCGGTCAGGGAACCGAGATGGGGCCCCTCGATCTCCGTCACCAGCTTCCGGTAGACGCCGCCGGTGGAGCGCGACTCAAAGCCATATTCTTCCATCTCCGGAATCACCATGGCGTCTCCGGCCTGCAACACAACGGCATGGTCATGGAACAGGAAGCGCAAACTGCCGTCGAGAATCATCACCAGCAACAGATACTCCTGTCTGACATGGAATAACTTCGTTGGCTTGCAGCGGCTTACCTCCTCCACGCAAAAAATGTGGAGCGGCCACTCACGCTGCAGGGGGGTCTCCCAGTATTCGGTGCGGAAATCATTGTAGTTCTGGTCGTGCGGTTGAAACTGCATGGCAAAATCCATATCCTTCCGGATTGCTTTCCGTATACATTACCATGCTGCGCCGATTGTTTCAAGCGAAAAAATCGTTTATATTCATGCAACAGGAGGCATTCATATGAAAATTACCACAACGGAAACGATGGCCGCCGGGCGGAACTATGTTCCTCTTCCGCTCGGAAACGGGGATTTGTCGCTGCAACTGGACTTTCTGGGATCGATGGAGCAGACGGAGTATTCCGGCATGACGCCCGTCATTCTGCGGGCGGGGGTACGGTACGATTCGCCGGGGTTCCCCCTGGCGTCGTTCGGATACCTGAGCATTTTGCCGGAAGGCGCGGCCGATCCGGTCCGCTGGAGCCAGACGCTTGACACCGACCGCGCACTGGTCTCCTCGACGGTGGAATATCCGGACGGAAGCACGCTCCAGACCGAGAGTTTCTGCTGCCTGACGCGCAACATCGCGGTGTTCCGGCGTCGGTTCAGCGGCCCGGGCCGCCTCCGGCTGGAATACCGCTGGCACCCCCGGCGCACCCGGCTGGAGGGCTCTCCGGAACAAGGCCTGCATTACCGGATCGACGGATTGGGCGGCGATTGCGGTTCGATTCACCTGTTCGCCGACCGCCCGGTCCGCCGCTCGGAAACGCCGGGATCATGGCAACTGACCGCGGAAACGGACGAACTCTGCTTCTTTCTCGCGTTCGGCGACGAAGAAGCGGCATACGCCCGGCAGCGCGGATTCGACGGCCTCTTCGCGGAACATTGCGCCGCCTGGAAGGAGTTTCACAGCGAAGGCTTCGCGGAACTGCCGCAGTCGCGCCTCCGGGAAGTCTACGAAACGGCGATCTACCACCTGCGGATCAGTTCGACCCGCTGGTCGATCCCGGTCGGACTTTTCCCGGGCCACTGGGAAGGGCGGTATTTCGGATTCGACGAATACTTCGCGGTCGGCGGGCTGCTGACCGCCGGCCACCTGGACACCGCGCGCCGGGTACCGGAGTTCCGCCGCGCCCACCTTGACGCGGCGCGGCAGAGAACCTCCGGCTATTTCGGGAAGGACAACGGCTCGGCCCGGTTCCCCTGGGAAACGGTGGAGCAGCCCAGCCTCGACGGCGCTCCTCCCGGCCTCTGGAGCGACCACATTTTCCATATGGCGACGATCGCGCAGACCGCCTGGGAGCATTACCAATACACCGGAGACCGGGAATACCTGGCCGCAACCGGCTATCCGATCATCCGCGGCTGCGCCGAATTCTTCCGAATCCAGGCGGTCACCCGGGCGGGGGGCCGCGCCATGATCACAAAATGCTGCGACCTGGAACGGCTCGGCGCCGCCCGCGAAAACCCGTTCCTGACCACATGCGGCGCGATCGCCGCCCTCGAAGCCGCGGCGCAGTCGGCCGGACTGCTGGAGCGGGACGCCGAACTTGCCGCGGAATGGCTCCGGCTGGCGGCGGAGCTGCGCGACGGGCTGCCGCAGAGCGCCGACGGCGTCTACCTCCCCTATCCGGGCTGCACGGAAACGAGCATCGCCGTGCTCGGCGGGCTGTTCCCGTTTCCGGTCCTGCCCCCGGACGAACCGGTGCTGCGACGCACCGTGGAGAGATACTTCAACGCGGGACCGGCGGCGGGCAACATGTACCCGGTCGGCCACGCGGTATGCACCTGGTATGCGGCGTGGCAGGCGATGGCCCGCATCCGGCTCGGCCAGCCGGA
>CAYSZM010000070.1:0-17917 GCA_964435365.1 uncultured Victivallis sp.
AAGAAATCGAATGGAGCCAGTTTTACTGGTTCGACAGCAGCCGTTCGGACCTCAAGCGGGTGTTGCTGATCGGCGACTCGATCGTGGCCGGCAGCCGCGAGTTTGCGGCGAAAAAACTGAGCGGGAAAGCCACCGTGGCGGCGTTTTCCACCTCGAAAATCGTCGGCGATCCGGCGATCCACCGCGAACTCATGCTCGCCTTCTCCGACTACCCCATCGACTTCGTCTATTTCAACAACGGGCTGCACGGGCTGGACTGCGACGATGCGTCCTACCGTCGCGGGCTGGAAGAGTTCGCCGATTTCCTCCGGCTCACCGGGCACGCCCGGCTCTGCTGGCGCAACTCCACCCCGATCACGATGAAAAACGATCCGGCGCAGTTCGACCCGCGCAATGAAACCGTCATTCGCCGCAACCTCATCGCCGCCGAAGTGATGGCCGAGCGGGGCATCCCCGTCGACGATATGTATTCCCTCCTCGCCGGCCGAGTCGAACTCAGCGCCGGAGACGGGTTCCACTACACCGCCGAAGGCAGTCGCCTGATCGGCGAACATGCGGCGGAAACCATCTCCTCGCTCTGGCTCTGACCCGCCCGTCGCGGCTATGCGGGATGCGCCGCGCTGACCCAGGTTTTGGCGGCTTCGATCTCTTCCGGGTGATAGGTGCGCACCGACAGCGGGAGGACGAAGCCGACGGCTTTGCTCAGGGAGCGCATCAGCGAGCTTTGGCAGACGACCGCGACCCGGTCCCAGGAGCGCAGGTGGAACAGGCCTTCGACGGTGTCGTCCCACATGGCGGCGGGGGTGAACCCGGTATAATCGTCGGCCAGCACGTAGAGGACGTTCACCTTGCGGTGAGCCTTCATCGCCTTTTCCAGCGCCGGGATGAAGACGGTCTTGTAATCATGGTCGGTGATCTTTTTGCTTCCGACAATTCCGACCACATGATCCGGCAGATTCTCGATAAGGGTAATCATCGTTCTCCTCCTTCTTCGTTGCAAGACGTTGATTTTCCGACAATAATGCCTCTCGAAAATTCCTCGTGCGGAGATTACACTACATGCGGCATCAGCGATTGTCAAGCCGAATTTTACAAAATTATTCAGCGAAGAGGGACCAATCAGGCATTTTCAGGAAAGAGGAGGCGGATTCTTTTTCAGCCCTTTAACCACGATACAGTAATAAACGATGACGATTGCGAGTTCCAGAATGGCGGCGACAAGACACAGATGGCTCCAGAGTCTTTGCCCGGAATACTTGCTCATGACCAAGACGAAAGAGATAAAAAGAGAATTAAAAATCAGGACACAGGTCACAATTTTCTGCTTTTTTGTCATCATTTCTCCCCGACGATCAGGAAGTGACGGGGCAGGACGTCGCAGCGGCGGACGTTGCGGAATCCGGCGGTGCGAAGCTGCTCCATGACAGTCTCTTCGGCGACCCGGATTTCGACCGGGGGGCCGTCCGGCATGGCCTCTTTCCGCCAGTCGACGAGGGCGACTTTGCCGCCGGACTTGAGCAAACGCCGGGTTTCCGCCAGCAGCAGTTCCGGCTCCTCGAGCTCGTGGTGGACGGTGATCATGTAGACCAGATCGGCGATCTCCCCTTCGAGAGGGACGGAAGACTCCCCGGAAAGCAGCGAGACGACATTCGCCACCACCAGATTCTCCCGCATCCAGCCGGCCATCACCGGCGAGGAGTCGCAGGCGTAAACCGTTCCAGCCGGAACCCTTGCCGCGAAATTCCGGGCGAAGATTCCGGTTCCGGCGCCGATATCGACCAGCACCCGGGGAGCGGTGAGTTCGAGGGCTTCCCAGATGAGGTCCGGGTTGATCATTTCGAGCCGCCGGGGGTCATTCAGCTTCGCCAGCTTCTGCGGATTGAATTTGATGGAGTCTGCCATATCGTCACGCCCTTCCATAAATGGTTCAAACAAGATACTCCGCCCGACTCATTTCTCTTTTCGCAGCGAAGTCGGGCGCCGCAGCCGGAGGGGCAGCAGCGGAAACAGGACAGCCAGCAGCAGCCCGAGGAATACCGTCAGCGAAAGCAGGGAACTCAACCCGGCGAGCGTGCCCATGGAGAACGAACTCCAGCGACACCATTGCATCCATTCCGGCTGACTGGCATAGAACCGGATGCCGTCACCGGGAAACAAACGGCATGCGCTGTCGAAAAAAAGATGGTAAGAAGCCCCGTAAAGCGGGTTTGGAACCGATTCCCACATCATGGGCGTTGCGGATACGACCGTCAACATGTTGAAAGACGAAACCGCCGCAAGAATAAAAATACCGTTGCGAAGCGAGCGACAGCGGGGCTTCCACGCCGCCGCCAGAAAAATCAAACAGGGAAGAAGCGGAATCAGATAACGTGCGCCGGTGCAGCTCCCGCCGTGCCAGCCGTTGAATCCGGCATTGACGAAAAGGGCGGCGAGGAACGCCCCGGCGGTGCACCATGCCGCGGCCCGATCGCGCTTGAGCCAGGCGAAAAAGCCGGGGATTGCCGCCAGCAGGAGCGGCGAAAAGGCGAAGATTCCACGCTGAATGCCGAACAGCAGCTTCCACACAATCAGCGGAGAAAACGCGCCGAAGACACCGCCCGCCTTGTCCGGCTCCAGAAACAGCGGATTGTTGAACATGGTCGCCGGGGTGAACGGCGCACCGAAACACCAATAGTGATAGGCGGCGAAGACGAGCAGCATCGGCAGCCCGCCCAGCGCGAACTTCCAGACCGTTTTCGGGGAACGCAGGAGCGAGTAGATGCCGAACGCGACAACGGCAGGCGCCGCCAGATAGTCGGAGAGCACGGCGAATCCGCACCACAGCCCGCAGAAATAGAGATCGTATTTCTTTTGCCGCACCCGGCAGTAGAGTGCGAACACCAGCGCCGCCGCCGCGAGCGGGTGCCCCCACATCATGGTGCTGTACGGCCAGATCGGAGTCGCCAGCACCAGCATGAGCGCCCAAAACACCGATCGCCGTCTCCCGAATCCGAGCAGCAGGAGGGTCTTGAAGAACACCGCGGCGGCCGCCGCGACCGGCAGCACCGAGACCGCGAAATTGATCGCCCAGGCGTTGAACATATCCAGCCCGACGGGAATTTCGCCGCGATGGAACGGGTACTCGAGCCAGTAGAGCGTCGCGTAGACCGGAATTCCGAGCAGGCTCGGGCCCGGCGCTTTGTTCGAATAATAATGGCCGTCGTGGAACGCCCAGTCGCCGGTGTTGAACGTTTTCTTCCCCTTCCAGATGATATGGAAATGGTCGATGCGGAAGGTGAGAAAATCGGGAGTGCCGGGCTCCACGAAGGAGTAGATCATATCGTATCGCGCGTTCTGGTTCCAGCCGCCCTGCGCATAATACCAACCGCATGCGAGCGTGACCGCGAGAAAAATCACCGCGGCGGGGTGACGGAACCTGTCGCGCGTCTTCATCTCAACGACCTCCGCCCGATAATAAGTCGCGCTGCTTCGGCGGGAGTTTCTTCCACCCCAGCAACTTCCAGCGGGCGAGACGGTAGCGCAGCCCGGCATGGAGACAGCCGAGGCCGTAGATGGAGCTGCGGCGGAAATTGATGCTCGACGCCTCCGGGAAATACTTGGTGGGGCAACTCACTTCGGCGATAATCGCCCCGCTCCACGCGATCTGGACGAGCATTTCGTTGTCGAAAATGAAATCGTCGGAATTCCCCGAGAGGTCGAGCGACTCCAGGAGTTCGCGCGAAAAGGCGCGATACCCGGTATGATACTCCGAGAGCTTGGCGCCGAGGAAGCAGTTTTCGACGAAAGTGAGGAACCGGTTGCCGACATACTTGTAAAGCGGCATTCCGCCGGAGAGGACGCGCCCGCCGAGGATGCGCGACCCCAGTACGCAGTGATAAAGCCCGCTGCCGATCATGGCGGCCATGGCGGGAATGAGCAGCGGCGTGTACTGATAATCCGGATGGACCATGATGACGACGTCGGCCCCGGCGGCGAGGGCGAGCTCGTAACACTTCTTCTGGTTGCCGCCGTAACCGCTGTTGCGCTCCAGCCGGTGAAAGATAACGCCGTCGAGGGAACGGGCGATCTCGGCGGTCTCGTCGCAAGAAGCGTCATCCACGACGACGACCTGGTCGACGAACGGCTGCGCGACGACCTCCCGATAAGTCTGAACCAGAGTTTTCGCCGCATTGTAAGCGGGCATGACGACAACGATCTTCCTGCCGTGATACATAAGGAATCCTTAATCAATCAATAAGTGCAACCCAAATATACCCCGCAACCCGCTATTTTACAAACGGGCGAAGGGTTAAGATTGTTCCAATGACTTTGTATACTATGATTTTCCTCGGAATATCAACTTGTAACCTTAAAGTATCGTAATACTGTAAACTAATCAAAAATTTTTCCCTGAAAGAACTTATGTAAAAACTCATGGGCTCTGTTTTTGGCTTTCGTATATGAGGAGATTCCTTCTTCTTTTGCAAAAATAAAGGCTAGTTCTCCAATCTTATCTGTAATGAATTTTTCAAATTCATCTTGTGCTAAACTATGTCGTTTAGCGGGATGTGATATTTCGGTATCTACATTAAGCTCTTGCAAGATATCTTCTATATAATTTGCAAAATCACATATCTGGCTTGCTATATCATGAACACCAACATAAAACAATGCCTCAAATGTTAATTTATGATTGACTATCTTTTCATATTGCTCATATTCAACTTGTGTTTTATCCATATCTTTTTGATGAAATAATCCATGATTCAACACTGCATTTATAAAGTGCCCCCAGCATATGTTATGCAATTCTGGTATCATATGGAGAAGCCCTTTTGCAAAAAAGATTTCCTCTCCTTGATTTTTCCAGATAGAATTGATCTTTTTGCCTTTAGCGCAGAGAATATCAAAACTGGAGTGTTTATTTTTTCGTTTATCCAGAATAATCTTTCTTGCTTTGAAAAAACAGGCTTTTTCATTTTCCATAATTAAACGACGGAAAATAATATATGCTGCGTTTCTTTCGCTTTCATCAATTTTATAATTGATTTGATAAGGCCGATTATTATCAACAATATAATAGAATGAGGGTAGACTGTCTTTCGCTAAAAAACGAGATTCACGTAATAGTTTTGCATCTTCACAAAATAATTTTAGCACTTCGATATCTTGAGAAGAAAAATAAAAATCTTTTTTATTTAATGGATGATTGTTCCAAACAATTGATCTATTTAAATCTTCTTCGGATATCGATCGTCCATGAAGACAAGAAGAATTAGGATATATTGTGATATTCTCACCTCGTAAAATACTTTGAAATTGAGAATAATCTATTTCATTTCCATCTTGATCTTCTCTATATATTGTATAGAGATTCATGACACATGTAAATTTTCCATCACTTTTTTTAAATGGTATATTTTCTCCGGGTGCGAGTGTGACGAAAAGCGGACGCAATGGAATGAAAAGTTTTGAATTGTCAAAAAGAGATTGTTTTTCTAAAGCAATATCAACTAGAATCTTATCTATAGCTGATATTTCCTTTGTGTTCAGGAAAACGGATCGCTCATGTGATTTATGGTCTGTTCTATCGGCATAAAATATTTTCCAGTATATTATCATTATATATCCCCCCTAAATATATCCTAGTTGATACCCTTCACCGAGGTTCACCAGGCGCTTGATTGATTCGTCGGTGTTGACGTGGCTGGCGACGACTTCGCCGACCAGCAGGGGGCAGTTGCCGGGGCGATACTCCGTGACCAGGCGGCATTCGAAGTTCGCCACGGCGTCGGCGAGGAGCGGTACGTCCACCGTCTGGGCGGGGACGAACTTCAGGCCGGATTTGCTTCCCTTGTCCTCGTGGTGCCCGTGCGTCGTTCCGGCGTAAAGCGTCTCTTTCGCCATCGCCGAAGACGGATAGGCGATCACGAATTCCCGGTTCCGCCGGATCAGCTCCAGCGTATAGGCGTGGTCGTCGATTCCGACCAGAAACATCGGCGGCTCGTCCGAAACGACGCACACCCAGCCGATCGCCATCAGATTGACGCGCCCCTCGGCGTTCTTTGTGATCGCCAACACCACCTGTTCGGGATACTTCCGCTCCCAGGCCTCCCCAATCGTCGCCGGTTTCTGCATCCGCGTCGCCTTTCTATTTTATCCATGCATGAACAATTCGATGATCCACAGCACCACAAAGGAACATTCATAAAAAAACAGATCCTTCACGGTCAGTCTGCGCCGGCAGTACAAGTACCCCGCCCGCCCGGTCAGGAGAAGCAGGAATATGATCTTTATTTTGGCAAACGCAACGCCGAAACTGCACAGACAGGGCATGGTCAGAACCAAATCGACCAACAGGAAAAAGATCGACAAGCCAATCAGCTTTTTGCGGCCTGGATTCTCCTGCCTGTTCGCAGTTTCCGCGTTCTCAGTCATTTATTTTACCGTACAGTTGATCAGCGATGGTTCTCGTACTCTTTGCGCTCAATCCGATAAGGACCGATGGAGACCCCTTGCCCGTCCCATTGAATATCGCCGTAGCGCTTGCGCGCCTCCGGCCAACTCTTTGCCGTTCCGATTCTCCCGCAATCATGATAGTATCCGTCGGAAAGAGCGTTGATGCTGATTTTTGCATAAACCGCAACCCGGCTCCCCTCTTCCCGGCCGGTCACTTCAACGCCGTAAAACGCGGGTCCGTACCTTCCGTCAACATACTTGACAGCGAGCAGGGTATCCGTGTAATCCTTTTGCCCATAGTACATCCCGATGAAAAAAGGAATTGCCAGAAGGGCGATTCCGGCGATCGTGAAAAAGAAAACCCCGACCGAAATGATTCCGCCGATAAGGCACCCCAATTTCTTTGTCATGACAATCCTCTGTTTCTCAATCTTTAAAAAAAATCGCCGTCGCAATGCCGCCTCTCAGTATCGGGTCAGCGCCAGGGGGAGATACCAGACGGGCTCCCCCAGATGACGGCGGTTGACCAGATCCGCCGCGAGGGCCGCATCCTGCCGGCTCTCATATAATCCAAGACGGTTCAGCGATACGCCCAGCATTTTAGGAATCGCGCCATCCGCATCGCAACAGCAAACAGGGCAGCCCAAACCCATCATGTTGATCCGGGTATAATCCGGTTTTTCCCCGGAGGCGTCTTCGGGCACGGAATCGCCGAAGCCGTAGAGATCGAATCCCAGAAGCGAGCCATCCGCCGGAAGCGGGGAAACCTGCCGAAGTTCGGTTCGGGAAAGGAGGGTGGGGTCCCATCCGGCGAGTCCCAGCAGCAATACATCTTCGCGCCCCGGGAAGAAGGCGTCCCGGACCTGTACCGCGTCTTTGAAATCCATATAGTTCAACCATGTGTAGTTGATTCGTCCGGAATGGTTTATTTCGCTGTTAAATTGAAACAGAGCTTCCGCGCGCTCAGGCGGGAGATCCCATTTCCGCCCCAGGTCCTCAGGAGAAAATTGCTGCGGGATGACCGGGATATTGTCTCCATCCGGAATCACCGCTTCGCAGGGACACCCGGCCACGGCCGGATATTCCGGCGGACAGCAGGGCGGCAGATGCCTCAATCCGGTCCTGCGAATCAGACAGTATCCCAACGGTATCAATGGCTGGTTCCGGCAACTTTCTTCCTCGCCGGATTCCTGTATTTTATGTATGTCGACCGACATGTTTCACTTCCGATTGACAAAGTTGCGGAACATTTCATCGAACCGGGAGAAGGAATCTTCACGGAGATGCATATGGAACCCTGAATCAATCAATTGATGAATACCACCCGAATATACCCCGCCATCCATCATTTTACAAACGGTTCCCGCATGATTGATTCTCCAGTCCATTCAAATGATCAAATCGCATCGTTTTCAGCTCCTGATCGAGTTGTTGATAACGTTCGGAAAGCCACGATGGCTCAGTGTGTTCCGGCGGCGGCGATTGACGAAAATCACAGGGGCAAATCAAAATCCGGGTCTTTTCCACGCCGACTTTCGCAACCAGATAAAAGATTTCTTCTATCGCTTCATCTGAAACCGCAATACAACCGATCGAGCCGCCTTTCCCGTGAAGCATGATTGCCGACCCCAGTTTGTCGACATCCCGATTTTCGGAAATCGCCGTTCTTCGATCGTCCGCAGAGGGATAGTCGATTTTCAGCGCCAGATAGAAATTGCTGTTGGGATGCAGCGACTCAATCCCATAAATCCCTTCGGGAACTTGCCGGTCGCCCTCTCTCAACTTAGGGCCGACGGTACCGCTGGCGGCAAGAATCGGATATGATTTGATGAACCGAACCTTGCCGTCCGACCCCCTTCCCCAGAGTTCAACACTTTTTTCATTTTTCAAGGCGATCACGTCCATCGATTGCGGCAAGACACTTATCCCTAAACGTGCCGATGCCGCATCGCCGAACTGAGCCAAACGCGACGCCACGGAGTGCCGGAAAAAGCGTCCTATCGTCATGCGATAACTTCCTCTCACCCAAGACTCCGGCGTGACGCCCACCAGAATGATGAGCGTAATTCCGCACAGGACAAGCCATCGCAGACGCTTTTTCATCTGCCATCCGGGTCCGTTATCTGAAAACAAATACACAGTTCGTCGAAGCGGGCGAGGGAATCCTCGCCGAATTTCTCCATCGAACGGCGGATGCGGTCGAGGGATTTCTCCTGCATGTCGCCGGATTTCGAGAAGAATTTGTCGGCGAGGCAGATCAGCTTTTCTTCGAGCGTCTCGGGCAGGTAGTCCCGTTCCGGAATCGGAAGCGACTGGGCGCGCACTTCCGTTGCCGTGATTCCGCTGCCGGTGTGGCGTTCGCAGATCCGGGCGTGGATTTCCAGATCGATCCCGTTCCGCCGCCCGAACTCGCGGAGCAGCGCGGCCCCGATGACGCCGTGGGCGATGTACGGCTCGGTTCCCATGCACAGGATTTTCGGCGCGTGACAGTTTACGATGCCGATGTCATGCAGCATCGCGCCCTGCGCGACCAGCCGCGCATCCAGGTCAAACCGGGAATCCGCCAGAATCGCCAGCGCCTTGTCGCGCACCTGTTCGCTGTGTTTGAGGAACAACCGGCGCAGCGGCGTGTCTTCCGGATGAAAGTGGTAGATGATTTCAAGCGGGTCGATCCCCGCGAATTTCGCTGTTCCCTGCATCGCCGTCGCTCCAAACTTCGAATTTCCCGCCGCGGCGGGTGAATTTTAATGATTCATACGCTTTTCACAATGAGAAATTGCAAAGACGAAATGTTTGCAACATCTGAGTGATTTTGTTATCTTGCTCGCTACCAGAGGTAACGGGCAAGATGGCAAGGTCGCTCAGACACAGTAAACATGCAGTATTTGTGAGCTCTCATTCTGAAAAGCGTATCAGTCAATGTATCACGAAACACGGAAAATGCAACGCGTATTTCACCGTTTCAAGTTCATGCGAAAATTATTCCACTTGGCGGCTTGACTTTGACCGGTTTGACGGTAAGTTGATATGCACGAAAGGGGTCAATATCATGACAGAAGTCCAATCAATATTGCAACGGCTTAAGACATTGGGGATCGAGGAATTAACGACGGTTCTGGCGCTGAACGAACTCCCCGGCGCATTTATTAATCTGGAGTGCCGCCTGCCCAATGGCGCAACGGCGAAAATCCTCGACGACCGGAAGACCTATCGTGGCGCACAAGTGGAAAAGACCGGCAGCGAACGCTGTTACGGCATCGCCGCCGATGACCGCCAGATTGCAGTGTATGAATATGGGTGCCAGGGCTGCGATGCCGAATTGATCGCATGGGTGAAAATCTGAAATCAGCCGGAGAATGTTACAAACTGCCGCCGGTGGTCAACTCCACCCGGGTGGAGAGGGCGTTGAGCGCGATCAGATGCAGAATCTCCGAGACCGTGGTGCAACAGTCGGTCAGAATCGCCGGATGATACGCTTCCGCCGTCTTGGACAATGCGGTGAAGGTCACGCAGTTCTGCGTCATCATCCCGCAGATCAGGAGTTTGGTTACGCCGAGTTTCCGCAAAGTCGGCTCCAGTTCGGTCTGATGGAAGCCGTCGGCGGAATGCTTGACCACCACGGGCGCTTCCGGCGCGGCGGCGCGAACTTCGGAATCCAACTCGACGCCGGGCGTTCCGGAGACAAAAAAGGGCGCCATGGTTCCGGCGGCGACGTGTTGAATCAAAATCACCGGCATCGCGGCTTTATGAGCGTTATGGATGGCGTTTATGACATTTTTCCGGCATCCTTCGGCATTCCAGAGCGGAAATTTTCCGCCGGGGAAATAGTCGTTCTGCAAATCGATCACCAGGAGTGCGGTTTGTTGTTTCATATTCGTGCTACTCCTCTAAATTTTCGCCAAGGGAAATATCAAACGGCATGATCAACAGCCGGAAAATCGCTTTGGCATGCGTGGCGAAGAACCATTGCGTCGCCGCCGTGTAGCTTTCCTTGCTGTCGAACTCCCAGTACGAATAGTATTTGACGCACTTGACGATTCGGGTCAGCTCGCGCGGCTGCATCTCGTCCAACACGAAAAAGCGCTTCTGATAGCGCAGCAGCGTACAACCCGGCTGTTGCCGCTGGCTGTCGCGGATCTGGGCGATCAACGCTTCAAACTCAGCAACTTTGGCCGGATTGACCTGAAACAGCTTTATCTCTGAAAACATCGCACTCCTCCAGAGTTATTTCTTCTGAGTACACTTCACGGCGTCGATGGCGACGACCACCATCAGGGCGTCGAGGGCGTCGTCCGCGTTCTGCACGTCGATTTCGTAGGTGTCGGACCAGCTCAAGATGCGTTTGGAGATCACCGCGACCACGCCTGCGGGGGATAGAATCCGGTAATTCCACTCCAGCCAATCGCCCTGCACCTGCCAATTGCGGAACTCCAGGGTGAACTTGGGTTTAAAGAGGGAAATCTCCTTGACGATACCCCCCGCCTCGACGCCGTGAATCACCAGATCGAAGCGCGGACGCAAAAACGTCAGGACCTTTTCCCGGATCATCCCGACTTCGTTGCCGTCGGCATCGTACACCTTGAAGCAATGTTTGAACGCCAATACGCCCTTGACCGTGAATACGGTGTTCCGGGCTTCGTCATAAATATCGTAACTGTCCAGCCACGAAAACAGACGCTGTCTGAATAATAGCTTCATCCCTCGCGATCCTCTAAATTTTCATTTCATGTAATGTAACTCGCCGGAGATGAGAATGCGAGGAGGGAGACACTTTTCCCGGCAAAGTATCACGGAAATCGGGAAACGCAACGCATCACCTGTACCCGGCACCGGCACCCTGCCGGTGCCGGGTACGGATTGCAGACGGACTGCGCCCGGCGCAATGCAGGAACCGTTTCGTCAACGGCAAAAAGAAAGCCGCCCGGTCGGACGGCTTTCAGAATCATTGCGTCAGCGCACCTTACAGCAGGCCGGCGGCAAGCGCGGCGAGTTCGCTGCGTTCGCTGTGCGACAGCGTGACGTGGCCGAAGAGCGGCTGGCCCTTGAGGCGGTCGACGGCGTAGCACAAGCCGTTGCTGGAGGCGTCCAGATAAGGATTGTCGATCTGGTGGGGGTCGCCGGTCAGAACCAGTTTCGTCCCCTCCCCCGCGCGGCTGATGATCGTCTTGACCTCGTGCGGCGTCAGGTTCTGCGCCTCGTCGACCACCACAAACTGACGGGGAATGCTGCGGCCGCGGATGTAGGTCAGCGCCTCAAGTTCGAGTTTGCCGCTGTTCTGCAGCCCGTCGATCGAATAGCGCGAAGAGCTTTTCGCCTTGCGTTCCGCTTCCCCGCCGAGCAGGAAGTCGAGGTTGTCGAAAATCGGCTGCATCCAGCTCGACAGCTTCGCCCCCTTGTCGCCGGGCAGGTAACCGATGTCGTTGCCGAGCGGAATGATCGGCCGCGAAACCAGGATGCGCTCGTAGGCGTTCTCGGTGAGCACGAGCTGAAGCGCCGCGGCGAGCGCCAGCAGCGTCTTGCCCGTTCCCGCGCCGCCGACCAGCGTCACCAGGCGGATTTCGGGGTCGAGCAACAAGTCGAGCGCCATGCGCTGTTCCTTGTTGCGCGGCGACACGTTCCACGCCCGGTTGGTCCGGTTCATGTCGATGACTTCGATCCGGTTATTGGCATGGAGCCGGGCCAGTGCGCTCTGTTTGGAGTTGCTGTCGGCGGTGAACAGAATGTACTCGTTGACCAGCAGTTCACGGCTTCCGCCGGGGATGCCGTGGCCTTTGTAGAGCGCATCCAGTTCCGCGGCGTTGAGCACGCTCTCCTGAAATCCGGTATAGAGCGCCCGTTCATCGACCTTGCCGCGCTCGAAGTCCATGACTTTGATGCCGATCGCGTCGGCTTTGAGCCGCAGATTGATGTCTTTGCTGATGAATACGACCCGGCGTCCTTTTTCCTGGAGGCCGAAGGCGACTTTGAGAATCCGGTTGTCGGGGGAGTCTCCGCCAAGATCGAGGCGGAAGACCTCGCGGATTTTCGAATCCATCTCCCCGTTGCCGAGCTCCGCGGCGGTCAGGACGAAGAGCTTGCCGGTCGCGCTGGCGGAAATTTCCGACAGCGGAATCCCGTAACGGAGCTGCCCCGGCTTTTCCGCCGACTGGCGCAGCTTGTCCAGATAACGGATCACCTGCCGGGCGTTGCGCCCTAATTCATCGGAATTCTTCTTGAACTTGTCAAGTTCTTCGATCACGGCCATCGGAATGACAACATCATTGTCCTGAAACGATTCGATGCTCTGCGCGCTGTGCAGCAGAACGTTCGTGTCCAACACGAAAGCTTTGATTGTCATAGTATCGTTTTTCCTCTCCCCGCTCACCCCTGCGGCAATCTCAGTAACTCGGCACCGGCTCCCGGTCGAACTCCTGTCCGGCACGGCTCATCGCCTCGTTGCGGGTACGAACCCCCGTACCGGAAGCCTGCATCACGCGCTTGGAGATAAATCCCGGGAAAACCGTCGTCTCGCTCATGAAGGTCTGGGCGTTGATCACCCGCGCCCCGTTCTTGGATTTGATCTCGCTGGTCAGCAGATGCATGACGCTGGTGACATCGGCGTTGTTCTGGAAAATCGCCGTTTTGCCGGACCCGGACGCACTGCCGCCGATGAGCGGAATCCCCCAGAGCGAATAGCACGGGATCTCCACAAACGTGTGGCAAACCGCCTTGTCCGACCGGTCGGAAAGACCGAGGTTGTTGAATTTCTGCGTGGAATCAACCGAAGTACATCCGGCAAGCAAACTTATTGCGGCGGCAGAGCCGCACGCCCATGCGAAAAACCTGTTCATTTTCCGATTCTCTCCTTTATCGTTGTTTCAGTGCCTTTGCCCCGATATCGCGGCGGCAGAAGCCGCCTTCGAACGTAATGCAATCCACTCCGCGGTAAGCCTTTTCGATCGCTTCGGCAATGGTTTTCCCCCGCGCCGAAACGCCGAGCACCCGGCCGCCCGCATTGACGATCTTGCCGTCTTTGAACGCGGTTCCGGCGTGGAACACCACCGCGCCGGTGGCGGCGGCGGCATCGAGCCCCTTGATTTCAAACCCTTTGCGGTAATCGCCGGGGTAGCCGCCGGAAGCGATGACGACCGAAACGGCGGGGTCCTCAGACCAGACCAGCTCCGCATCGGCAAGGCGGCCGTGCGCCACTTTGTCGAGCACGTCGAACAAATCGCCGTCAAAGCGGCGCAGCACCGGCTGAATTTCGGGGTCGCCGAACCGGACGTTGAACTCCAGCACCTTCGGCACGCCGTCGCAGACCATGATGCCGACGAAAATCACGCCGCGGAAGTCGAGCCCCTCGGCCTGGATTCCCTTGAGGAACGGCGCGAGAATCCCTTCGTTCACCTGCTTCCAGACCGCGTCGTCCACCACCGGCGCGGGCGAATAGGCCCCCATGCCGCCGGTGTTGAGCCCGGTGTCGTTGTCGCCGACCCGCTTGTGGTCCTGCGAGGAAACCAGAGGAACGATCGTCTTGCCGTCGCAGAGCGCCAGAATCGACGCCTCTTCCCCGAACAGACACTCTTCGACCAGAACCTTGGCCCCGGCCTTGCCGAACACGCCGTCGAAACAGCCGTGGAGGAATTCGAGCGCGTCGGCCGCGTTGTCGGCGACCAGCACGCCCTTCCCGGCGGCGAGGCCGTCGGCCTTGATGACGATGCCCTTCACACCGGAGGCGAACTCGTTCCTGACATAGTCCGCGGCGGGGGCTTCGCTGTCGAATGTGGCGGATTTCGCAGTCGGAATACCGTATTTGAGCATGAACTCCTTGGCGAAGTCCTTGCTGCCTTCGAGCTGCGCCGCCGCTTTCGACGGGCCG
Organism: uncultured Victivallis sp.; assembly: GCA_964435365.1. Classification (GTDB taxonomy): domain Bacteria; phylum Verrucomicrobiota; class Lentisphaeria; order Victivallales; family Victivallaceae; genus Victivallis. The sequence goes on from CAYSZM010000070.1 coordinate 14,297, forward strand.
AACACGGCGAGCCCGCGGGCGCGCAGCACATCGACGACGCCGTCGCAAAGCGGCGCTTCGGGACCGACCACGGTAAGATCAATCCGGTTCTGTTCGGCGAAATCGGCCAGCTTGTCGAGCTCGCCGACCTGGATCGGCACGCATTCGGCGTCCGCCGCAATTCCGGCGTTGCCGGGCGCGCAATCAATCGTTTCCACGCGGGGACTTTGCTTCAACTTCCAAATCAGGGCATGTTCGCGGCCGCCGGAACCGATCACCAGAACTTTCATTTCATCTCCATACTTATGAGCACATGCCGAATCATTCCGGAAATGCGCTTGCAATTCACATCTTACGATACTACTATAACAATAGCGCAAAATTCGGAAAGTTAAAGTATGTATGCTGGAAAATCGCGATGAAATCTTGAAAATGGACGACGCCTCCCTGTCCCGCCTCTGCGAACTGGAATTCTTCAAGGGAACCGGGAACGGCGGGCAGAAACGCAACAAGACTTCGAGCGCCGCGCGCGTCATCCTGACCGGCACCCCCTACTCCGCCTCCGACTGCACCGAGCGCAGCCAGCACCGCAACCGCGCCTCCGCCCTGGCCAAGCTCCGGCTGGCCGTCGCCTGCGGAGAACGCAGTACCCCGGCGCTGCCGCCGGAACGCCCCGAGTGCTCGCTCGAACACGCCGACTACCCGCTCTGGCTGGCCCACCTTCTCGACGTCGCCGTCGAAGAACACTGGGAACTCAAACCCGTCGCGGAGAAACTCGGCTGCTCCCCGAGCGCCCTGGTGAAAAAACTCGCCCGCGACCCGGCCCTCTGGCAACTCGCCAACGCCGAACGCACCCGCCTCGGCCTGCCCTCTCTACGGCATCCGTAAAAAAAAACCCGCTATTTCAGGCCGTTCCACTCTTCAGGGCGGAAACCGACCCGGACGCTGCCGTCGGGACCGATCAGGAGGGGGCGCTTGACCAGCATGCCGTCGGAAGCCAGCAGTTTGAGCTGCTCCTCTTCGCTCATCCCGGGCAGGCGCTCACTCAGCCTTTCCGCCCGGTAAATCAGGCCGGACGTATTGAAGAACCGCTTGAGCGGAAGCCCGCCGGCGGCGGTCCAGCGGCGGAGTTCGTCGATCGTGGGATTTTCCACGGAAATATCGCGGACGCGATATTCGATTCCGCTGCTTTTCAGAAACTCCTCCGCCTTGCGGCAAGTCGAGCATTTCGGGTAGCAGATGAACAGATAAGCCATGCTCATTTCCTCCGGCTGTCCGGAAGTTCGAGAATGTAAAGGGCATAGGGGATGTCTTCGCCGGAGCAGTGCCGGGTGAAGATCCGTTCGACGGTCATGCCGAGGGATTCCGCCACGCGACGCGAGGGGGCGTTGTCCACCCGGACGCAGGCGACCACCCGCTTTGCGCCGAGAACGTTGAAGGCGTAATCGCGGCAGGCGGCAGCCGCTTCGCGGGCGTAGCCGCGATGACGGAAGCGCTTCTTGACGAAGTAACTGATCTCGAGCTCTTCGGTGTTTTCGATGTTGCGGCGGACGATTCCGCAGAAGCCGACCGCTGCGCCGGACAGCCGTTCGACCGCGGTCCACAGCCCGTAGCCGTGACGGGCCTGGTGGGACATCTGCCGTTCGAACCAGGCGTCGAGTTCTTCCGGGCTGAAGAGGTAGCCGTAGGCGTAAATGGTTTCCGGGTCAAGGAAGATCCCGTCAAAATCGGAGCGGTCCTCCTCCGCAAGCTCCCGGAGCGAGAGCCTCTGTGTGGTCAACATCGTTTTCATAATCGTTCCATCCATTTCCATCGCCTGACAGGCGGAAAGTCATCATTTCTTCCAAAAATAAAATAGCCCGGTTCGCCCGACAATGCAAGGAGAATCCGTTCAATCCCGCCGGAATCGTCCGGTCCCCGTGAAAAATGTAAACTTTGCGTAAAAAATAGAATCAGATTCTTTTCATATCGGATTGACGGCGGCCCTTTTTTTTACTATAATAGATGTAGAAAAATAAAACTCCGGCCTTTTGTAAGGAGACTTCGAATATGTTAATGGAACACACTACGATAAAAGAGGTTGCCAACAAGGCGCAAGTCAGTACGGCAACCGTCTCCCGGGTGCTGAGCGGCAAATACCGGCACAAATCGGATACGGTGGAAAATGTAAAACGGATTATCGAAGAGTTGCGCGTCGCCCGGTCGCTGCCGGCTCCGGAGATCGCGGTGCCGGAGAGCGTCGGGATCGCCATGTTCGCCTACCGGGATTTCCTGAATGACAGTTATAATTCCACGCTGGTGACCTCGATCATGGAGACGCTGACCACCGAGAACCTGACGGCGCAGCTGATCGCCCTGACGCCGACGCGACTCAATATCGAATACATCAAAAACCTGATCCGCGTCCACCAATTGCGCGGGCTGCTGATTCCGGAATTCGACGTGCTCTACTCGATTTCCCGGCAGTTGGAGAAGCTGTCGATTCCGGTGGTGGGCATCGGCCAGCTCCCGTTGCACTATCATGTCTGCTCCGACGGTTACCGCGCCGGTTGCGACGCAGCCAACTACTTGTGGAGCAACGGGCACCGCCGGTTCGGAATCGTCTCCATGTCCCGCACCGACAACGACCACGAGCAGCGGGTCACCGGCTTTATGGATACGATCCATAAGCTGGCCAGCGGCAATGCCCGGATCTGGCGGCAGGAGTTGCGCACGATGGAGGATACGGTTTCCGGCTGGGTCGCCGAACTGGTCAACCGGAAGGAAGCGCCGACCGCGGTATTCGTCACCAACAGTTACATCTGCCAGAAGATTTATGCCGAACTGGTCCAGGCCGGAATGTCCGTCCCGGAAGACATTTCCCTGGTTTCGAGCGAAGAGAACGGCGAGTTGGAACACCTCCCCGTGCCGATCAGCGTCATGGCCCAGCCGACCCGGGCCATGGGAGAAATGGCGGTGGATATGCTGATCAAATGCCTGCGCAATATCGAAGTCAAAGACAAAGAGGTGGTGAATTGCTCGTTGATCATCCGCAAAAGCGTCCGAAATATTCCAGTCGAATGAGATTTCCAACATCATCCCAAACGAAGGAGACAAGAAGAATGAAACAACGCAATCGGTTTACTTTAATCGAACTTCTGGTCGTGATCGCCATCATCGCCATCCTGGCCGCCATGCTGCTGCCCGCCCTTCAGCAGGCGCGAAGCCAGGCAAGAAAGACGAATTGCATCAACCAGTTGAAACAGATCAATTTCATCGTTCAGGGGTATGCCGACGACAACCGCGACATGCTGCCTTCCTGCCTGGACTGGAACAATACCACCATGCCGAGTTCCCCGGATTACAATGCCACGGAACGGGCGGTCACCCGGATGGGGAACACCATCAAACGGTTCACCACCTATGAGTGGAAACGCTGGGCGAGCCCGACCGCGGACGGCTGGTACGCCAGCAAGCTGTTCAACTGTCCGGGCCATCCCGATTCCTACCGCGCCGGCGGCTTTTTCAATACGTATCACAAGAGCGATTACCAGTACAATTTTCGCTATACGCACTCGAAACTGAGCAATCTGATGAAGCAGAATTACTTCGGCGACACCAACGCCTGGGGATTCGCCGGGCCGCTCGGACCGTCGCAGGTAT
>CAYSZM010000071.1:0-17863 GCA_964435365.1 uncultured Victivallis sp.
TCGCACAACCACCCGATGCTCGGCTCGGTGGGCGGCTGGTTCTACCGCTATCTGGCCGGAATCCGCCCGCTGCCGGATTCGGACGGCTTCGACCGTTTCGAGCTGACTCCGTGTTTCGTCGAAGGGCTGAACGAGGTGGAAGCCTCCTACGACTCATTCGCCGGCAAGGTCGAATCGCACTGGAAGCGCGAGAACGGTAAAATCCGCTGGGAGTTCACCGTCCCCGCCAACTCCGAAGCCCTTGTCCGCCTGCCGGGAAAACCGGTGCGCAGTTTCGGTGAAGGAGTCCATCGGATCGAGATGTGACGGAATCTATTTCCCTCGGAGAACGGGCAGTATTGCTGCCCGGAATCTCCGAAGGGATTCATCGGAATATTTCGGTATATAGTGATAGGTCGCAATCAGCTCGGGAGTCAGTTCGTCGAGATCCAGCAGGTACTTCGTTCCATATTTCCGGGAAAGCATTTCACAGGTTTCGACCTGATGATCGTCGATGTGTTCCCCGTATTTCGCCAGTCGGGGAATGGCGATAAAGGGCTTTCCCATCTCAATTAATTCAAGCTGAATTCCAAGTCCGGCATGGACGATGACCAGATGGGCTTCCCGATAGTATGACGTGAGCTCCGAGGAGAATCGGAATTGCCGGCAGTTTGGAATTTCCCCGGGAGTATTGCCCGTCTGCACGACCAATTCTTCATTGAGCAGGGGGGCGAGCTCTTTCAGTTTTGCAAACAGCCGGGGAAATGGAATACTGGTTCCGAATGCTGCGAAGATCATCAGAGTACTCCTCCGATATACTCGGCCTTGGGGCCGAAAAGTTTCAGTGATTCCGGATACTGCACATAGAAATGGTTCACCAGTGGATAAACGATGCGTGCCGACATGGTTTTGCTTCGGTAACGCGACGAGGTTTCCACGAAAATGGTTTTGCGGCGCAGTAATTTTGCGGCGATGATTGCGGCGGTTCCGCATTCGGCCCCGGTCGATACGACCCAGTCCGGCCGCTCCCTGCAGATCGCATAGAACGATTTCAGGAAGGAAAGCGTCATGGTCGGCAGAAAATGGTTGAACGGACGGCGATACGAATAGGTCTTGCACGGCAGATAACCCAATCTGCCGCTTGCTTCGCTGAACACAACCAGTTCGGTTTCAGGCAGATTGCCGAACAGTTTAAGCCCCTGGGTGAGATGCCCGCCGCCGGTCGCCGCCAATAATATTTTCACCTGCTTCATAATGAGTTGTCCAATCCTTCCATTTGCCGGGTTTTTAATTCATGTCTGCGGAGCAGGCGGAAGAGAAGCAGCAGCGTGAAAATGCAAAGCAGCAGATAGGCGAATGCGGTACCCCAGGCGGCGCCTGCATAGTTCATGGAAGGAATCAACAGCAGATTCAGCAAGATGTTAAGCAATACACTGGAGACTGTGGCCAGGGCCATCTGTTTTGCCCCGTCGAGTGAAATGATGATCTGCATTAAAAAATTGCTCAGCAGATAAAGCACCAGCCCGGAGCAGAGAATGGTGACGGTCGGGGCTACCGCGACAAACTTCTCCGCAAACATCAGGCGAATGATAGTTGCTGAAAAGAAGTGAAAAAACAGATAGGTGACCGGCACCCCGAGCACCGCCAGTGCGGTCGCAATCATCGCAACCCTGCGCAAAGCGGTGTATTTTCTCTCTTTGACCATATGAATGGCAATCGGAAGAAAAACAGTGGGAAGCACCAGCGCCGCCTGCATGATCTGCATAATCGGCAGCGCAATATTATATTGGGCGGAAACTTCCACGCCCTTCATCATGGTCAGCATTAATGTGTTGAGGTGGTAAAGCATATTGAACAACGTGGTTGATACCGCAACGTAGCCGCTTAATTTGAGCAATCGCCTCCAGACCGCCGGATCGGAGGACGGGCGCATTCTGATTCCGAACCCGAATCGGGCCGTGAGAAAATCAACCGCGCCGAGCAGGAAGGGGGCGGCGATGAAAGCCGCCGCGGTTCCGGCAATGGAGAAATGCGGAGTCAACAGAATCACCAGTACAAACAATGTTGTGACTCGTGAAATCGACAGTATCATCTGCGTGCCGAAACATTTGGTTCCATTCCATAATGCGGCAAAAGTGCTTTCCGGGATCTGGGTCAGCAAAAGCAGGGAAATCAGCAAGTACGGCCCGAAAGGGGCCCCGTCCAAAACATGGTTGCGGAACGGAACGTTGCAAAGCATCAGAATCAGGAAAAACAGCAGGCTGCCGGTACATTTCAATACCAGTACGGTTGAAAAAGCGGTTCCTACAGTGCGGTGTGGCGTCTTTCCGATCGCGGCTTCGGCGATCATCAGGGTTCCGGACTGGGTCAGGCCGAATTCGGCAAATCCTCCCGCCATGGAAACCAGGGCAAGGATGCTGTAGAACATTCCGTAATCATATTCGGAAAGATTAAGCGCAAGATAGCGGCGGATCAGATAATTCAGCACGCCGATGATTCCCACGGCGATTGCTGATGCCGCGCTCCCCCGGAGAAAAGTTTGAAGATGCGATGTTTTTGTCTCGAATCTACTTCTCATTCTTCTCCTGCTTTTCCTTCAGCAGTGCGATTTCCTGGGCCAGTTTGGTGATTTTTTCATTGTGCAGTGAAATCACAATCGAATATTGGAACAGGAGCAGGAGAATCCCGATAATCAGCAGCAGAAACAGCGTCGCGGGCGGATACTGAATCCCCAGCAGACTGGAGATCAGTTTCAAACTGTCCGTCCAGAGCGAAAGGACGATCATTCCGGCCGAGGTCAGCAGCCAGACCAGTGCGTATGCTTCGCGCAGTCGCTGACGCCGCACCGAATCAAGCACGACCAGCAGAAAAATCAGACTGCCGGCAAGCGAGAACCATTGTACCTGGGTAAGCATGTTCAGACGCCTTTCACCTTGGGGCGGACCGCCGCCATGAAAACCGCAAAAATCACCTTGACCATGTAGTATACCGCCTTGAACTGGTTGATCGAGGATTTTCCGCTTTGCCTTTCCGCCATCTCCACCGGCACTTCCGTGACCCGGAAGCCGTTGTGAAGAAACAGGATCACTTCCTCCGGCTCGGGGTAATCGAACGCGGGATAATGCCGGGCCGCAAAGGAGAGGGCGCGGCTGTTGTAGGCACGGAATCCGGACGTATTGTCCGTCACCAGTTGTCCGGTCAGAATCCGGCTCAGGCTGCGGAAAATCCGAATCCCCACCCGGCGCATGAATGTGGATTGAAATCCGTTCCGGTTCTCGAGAAAACGCGAACCGATCACCAGGTCCGCATCCCCCTCTTCCAGCGGTGCGAGAAGGCGGGAAATTTCGGCGGCGCGATGCTGGCCGTCCCCGTCGAATTTTACCGCCCGGTCGAACCCGTTTTCCGCCGCATACCGCAACCCGGTCTGGACTGCGCCGCCGATGCCGAGATTGGCGGGCAGTGTGAGCAGCACCACATGCTCGTTGACAATCCGGCGGATGACCGCTTCCGTATCGTCCGTCGAAGCGTCGTTTACAATTGCAATCGCCGCTTCCGGGCAGTGAAGGTTCAGGTCTTCTATCACGCCGGCGATGCAGCCGGATTCATTGTGACATGGGACAATGATGCAAAGTTTGTGGTGTTTCACTGAAATTACCGTGGTTTTCAGAATACGAATTTACTTACTATACTGTCATTCGGACCTAAAAGCAAGCGGGGCGCTTTTAAACGTTGCTGCGATAGCTGAGCCGATAGACGCGCATCAGCAGCCGAACGACCGGCCGCGGCCAGAGCCGGGAGAACAGTTGCTCATCTTCCCGGGCGCGGCGGTTATCCCGGATCGCCGCCGCCGTCTCCATCCCTTCGCTCAAACGGTGCAGCATCAGGATTTTCGGGCAGAAAACGAACTCCCCTTTCCGGTTTGCCAGCGTCAGCCACATCGCCCAATCGGGATTGACGGAAAAGGCCGGGTCGAATTGCGGCATCTCCGGCAGTCCCGGGTGATAGGTGACGCTCGGACAGCAGATCGGGCAGCCGAACCGCAGGACCAGACGTTTTACGAAGCCGGAGCCATGGTGCCGTTTCAGGTAGAACGGCCAGAGCAGAAAGCGTTTCACCATCAGATAGGCGCGGCGCGAATTCCGCGTTCCGTCCGGCAGCAGGTCCGCGTAGTCGGTGAAGGCAATCCGGGCATTCGGCCGATTGGCGAGCGCGGCAGTGACTTGTTCCGCGTAATCCGGCAGGTAAATGTCATCCTGGTGCGCGATCGTGGCCCATCCGGTCCGGCAGCAGGAGAGTGCGAAATTCCAATCGGCGGAGATTCCGCCGCCGCGAACCGGGTTGACATGGTAAGCCGCACCGTATTTTTTTGCGGTTTCCTCAAGAAACGGAGAGGGCGTCGAGGTTGCCAGCAGAATCGTGCTTTTCACCGTCTGATTTTGCAGCGAGTCCAGACATTCCTCCAGAAACGGACTGTCACCATAGGCGCAGACCGCGAAAGTATGTTTTTTACTGATGTCGTTCATTGTTCTTTCTTCTGGAAAATCGTAACTGCATCTTCGTACGGGGATTGAATTTCCGTCAGGTCGGAGCGACTGCGGAGGATGGCGATCCGCCCCTTGTCATCCGGATCAAGAACCGCAATATCGAATCCCGATGCATACTCCGGCAACATCCCCGGGCCCTCGTAATAGGGGTTGACCGCTTCTCCGCCGGTCCAGTAGAACAGATAGCCGTTGTAGTTCAAGACCCGGAGCTTCCGGTCGGGAGGGGTGAATTTTTCCCGAATCCACTCTCCGGCCAGACGGTGCTGTTCATTCTGATCCAGCACGGCATCCAGCCCGTTGTAAATTTGTCCGCCCGCCAGCAGAACCAGCGACACGGCCAAAAATTGTTCGAGATGAAAGCGGCGGAACAATTCCCAGCAGAAAAGAATGCCGGCCATGGTCAGCGGCATCAGCAGCGGAACGCAGAATATGTAGTAGCGATAGGCGGCGTGAACAGGCAGATAGATGATGATGTGCATCAGAAGAAGCAAAACCAGAAAGATGTACTCGGGACGGTGTGCAGACCATTCCGCCACCGGCTTCCATTCCGGCAGAAGCTGTTTTCGGATGGCGGCGACCAGGATTCCCGAAAGCAGCCCGATCACTGCCAGTATCAGATAAACTTCATAGGCGCCACGGGTAATCTGTTCGAATTGAAGGAAAAAGCGATCGAGTGCCGTATCCTTTTCTTTTTTCGCCGGGGTGGAAAGTTCTGTATGTCGAATCTTCGTTCCGGAAAGGTCGCGCAGCGGAACCGACGGCATCAGATAACGGTGGAGATAGGAGTCGAGTCTGGCATCGGGGGTCGGATAGCCGGTTTGACGCCAGTTGGTATAAAGGCGCGGCGAAAGCAGTGCGGCGAAGCAGACGAACGCCAGCAGCGGATACAGGATGGCGATTTTCAGCCCCCTGCCGTTTCCCGCTTTCCGGTTCAGAAAAAACAGGAATCCGGCAACCGTGCCGAGAATCATGAATGAAATAATCACGCCTTCGGATCGCGACAGGGTGAATCCCGTCAGTGCAGCTCCGAGCAGTAACGCTTTTTTGACCGTCGCCCGGTCGAAAAGCAGGAAGATCGCCAGCACCGCAGTGACCAGAAAGAAGTTCCGTGCCGGTTCCGGCACTCCGGTCAGGCTGAAGCGGATCACTTTGGGGGCGAGAATATAGGCCAATGCTCCCCAGGCCGCCGCCCGGTCGGGAAGGAACCGCTTCAGCAGATAAAAGAGCGGAATCATGGTCAGAAGATAAAACATGCCCCCGGTCAGCAGCAGTGCCCGCAGCGGTTCGAGTCCGCTGAGGCGGGAAAGCATTCCGGCCAGTGCAATCTGCATGACCGGCAGCGACGGATTGAGACCTTGCAGGAAATCGCCTTCGGCGATGATGCGGCTGTAGATTGCGTAGCAGTTGCCTACATCACGGAAAATGTCGTTGAGAAAAATAACGTGAAGCAGGGTCAATCCGACTCCGAGTATCGCTGCAACTCCCAGGATGACCGGAACGGTGAAAACATTTGTTTCCCAGGACAGGAGTTTGGAGGCCAATTTTTGCATGGTGTCCCTGATTTTCAGCTAGGTTCGCTGTGTTTGAGCGCCTCGGTGAGCGCGATTTCGAGGACTTGGATGGTCCACTCCACGTCGGCTCCGGCGCGGTGGGCGTTCATCCCCTTTTCGGAGGGGAGCTGAAAATAAGCGCGCAGGCTCTGGAGGCTGTACGAAGGCAGCCCGGGGTGGGTCTTGCGCAGCAGCCGGAGCGAGTCGAGCGTTTTGCCGCTCCACAGCGGCAGCCCGACCCGCACCAGGCCTTCCTGCAGGAATCCGAGGTCGAAGAGCGCGTTGTGGGCCACCAGCGTGCTCTCCTCCGCCAGCTGGAGAAAGCCGAGGATCGCTTCTTTGAAATTCGGCGCGTCCTTCACCATCTCATCCGAAATATGATGCACCGAGGTGGCGGCGGGCGGAATCTTCCGGCCGGGATGAATCAGCGTCTGAAAACGCTCCAGCTTCCCGCCCGGATCGATCCGGACCGCGGCGATTTCCACGATCCGGTCGTTGGATGGGCTCATTCCGGTGGTTTCGACGTCGAACACCGTGAACGGCCCAAGTTCGTGCCAGATCAATTCGCGTACCCGTTCGGGTGCTTGAGCTGCCACTTCCACGCCGACTCGATGATCTGTTCGGCGGACTCGTATTTCGGCTGCCACTTGAGCATCGACTTGATGCGGTCGCTGCAGGCGATCAGCTTGGCCGGGTCGCCGGGACGGCGCGGGGCCATTTCGAAGTTGACCTTCTTGCCGGTGACCTTTTCGGCGGCGTCGATGATCTCGCGGACCGAGAGGCCGTTGCCGGTGCCGAGGTTGTAGTGGCCGCTCTCCGGCGCGGAAAGCGCCAGCTCGTGCGCCTGGGCGAGGTCGAGGATGTGGATATAGTCGCGGATGCAGGTGCCGTCCGCCGTCTCGTAATCGTCGCCGTAGACCATCAGTTTCTCGCGCTTGCCGCGGATGGTCTGGAGGATGATCGGAATCAGGTGGCTCTCCGGGCGGTGGTCCTCGCCGAACTTCTCGCTGGCTCCGGCCGCGTTGAAGTAGCGGAGCGCCGCGTACTTCATGCCGTGGATTTCGCTGTACCACTTGAGCACCTTCTCGAAGCAGAGCTTCGATTCGCCGTAGGGGTTGATCGGAATCTGGCGGTCGTTTTCGCGGATCGGAATCGACTCCGGCTGGCCGAAGGTGGCCGCGGTGCTGGAGAAGACGAAGTTCTTGACCCCGCCCTCGACCGCCGCGTCGGCCAGGTTGATGCCGGAGGCGAGGTTGTTGCGGAAATACTTGGAGGGGTTCTGCATCGACTCCCCGACCAGGCTGAAGGCGGCGAAGTGCATCACCGCGTCGAATTCGCCTTCGCGGCAAACCTTCTTGATCAGCTCGCGGTCGGAGAGGTTGCCGAGCACGAATTTCGCGCGCGGATCGACCGCCTCGCGATGCCCGGTGATGAGCGCGTCGAAAATGGTGACTTCGTAACCGCGGTCGAGGAGGTATTCGGAACAGGCGCTGCCGATATAGCCCGCGCCGCCGGTGACCAGTACTTTCTTCATGATACAGCCTTTCTCCGGTGAGAGTGAAAATGTCAGTGGAAAAGATACAGCAAAACCTCCCGAAATGCAAGTCGGGCCGGGGATTATCTTGCCGGGTTTTCCCGAAAAAAACCGTTGCGGCGGCACCACCGTTTCGGGGATTCCCTCCATCTGCCGCCGGGAGAAGCGCGAGAAGACGAATCAATATCTTTTTATGGGCAGAATACCAGAGCCAATTGCAAAAAACAGATTACCGTCACAAATCGGTATTTCTTTGCCGTTTTCTGCCATTCCGTTTTTCCGGAAAACCCGGTATATTTTAATTCATAAAACCAGAGAGGGAAAAATCATGGATCGCAATCGGTTTGAAAAAGGCGTCGAGCGTTTGGAGCAGATGGGGCACAACAGCGATATCGCCAGTCGGCTGGAGCATATGTCTCCCGAACTGAACCGGTATATCCACGAGTTTGCGTTCGGCGACGTCCATTCGCGGGAGGGGCTCTCCGCGCGCGACCACGAGCTGGTCATCATCGCCGGAATCGCTGCGCTCGGCTATGCGCCGGCCGAGCTCAAGTCGCACATCAATATGGGGCTCCACGCCGGACTGACCCGGCAGGAAATTCTGGAAATTTTCATTCAACTGGCGGTTTATGCCGGATTCCCCGCCGCGGTCAACGCGACATTTGTCGCCGCCGAGGTGTTTGCCGAGCACGACCGGGTGAAGAAAGGCAATGAAATCGCTCGATGAGCCGCACCCGCTTCCGGCAGCAAACCTCTGCGGCACTGCGAATTCTGCGCGGTTCTGTTCGCGCGATTGATAAGAAAAGAACCTTCACTGCGCCGTCGATACCTGCGGCCATGCGGACGGGAAACCGTTCCGGCGCATGTTGCCGGTGACCGATCTCCTTCTCCGCGACTTCAAGGCGGCCGCCCGGAAATACCGGGCAGAAAGCCTCCGCCGCCATCCTGCGCCGGGCCGGGCTCACCATCCGCCTTCCGTCCCTTCCGAATCCATAGAGAGCCGCCCCCCGGAGTTTCTGAAATTCGAAAAAAATTTCCGCGCGCTCTTGACATTTCATGAGAAATCCGGTATAATTAGAACAAAATTGAATGCGTTTCAATATTCGTTCATTCAAACTGGAAACCAATCAAATGAATTGCAATATAAAAGATGTCGCCAGACTCGCCGGAGTATCGGTGGGCACGGTGAGCCGGGTGATCAACGGGAGCGACACGGTCGCCGGGAAGCGGGTCGACGCCGTCCGGAAAGCGATGTCCGAGCTGGGCTACCAGAAGAATTCCGCGGCGCAGCTTCTCGCCGGGAAGCGGGGAAACTCCCGGCTGCGGACCGGAAACATCGGATTGTGGATGTCCGAAATGGCCGACGAATGGATCACCAACCCGGTCTATATCAACTACCTGAGCGGAATCGAGTCGGTCTGCGCGGCGCGCGGGTACCATGTCCTCATCGAGCATGGCGGCAGCACCGGCTATCCGCGCTGCGTCCACGAGGGAAAGGTGGACGGGCTGATCGTCAAGGCGGTGAACCGGATTCCGGAAGTCCTGACCGAACTCAACGCGCAGCTGCCGCTGATCGGCCTCTCCATGTTCGAGCGGGAACTCCCGCTGGCGCAGGTGGCGACCGACAACCAGCTCGCCGGGGAAGAGGTCTGCCGCTATCTCTGGATGCGCGGCCACCGCCGGATCGGATTCGTCAGCACCAACGACCGCCACCGGATGTTTTTCTCCCGCCGGACCGGTTATGAATATTACATGCGGCAGCTGGGCGCCTACGACTCCGCGCTGGTGTACGCAGGTAAAGCGGACGGGCCTGCCTGCCCCGAAGAGAACTTCCCCGACTTGCACGCCGCTGTCGACAAGCTGTTCTCCTGCCCCAACCCGCCCACGGCGGTCATCGCCGCCAACGACTGGATGGCGGCCGGACTTTACGAGGCGCTGACGGACCGGAATCTGCGCATCCCGGACGACGTCAGCGTCATCGCCTTCGACCATCTGACCAACCTGTTCCTCCGGCCGCGCCTGACCAGCTATGCCGTCCCGATGTACGAAATGGGCCGGACGGCGGCGGAGTGGGTGCTCGATATGATCGACGCCGGAATCCGGCACGAGAGCTCGGGGCCGGAATTCCGCATGGTCTCCGGCCGGATTTTCGAACATGCGTCCGTCGGCGCATTCAATCAGGTTCCCGCAGAACTTCCATCGATATGAAAGGAAAGAGAAGAATGAAAAGAACCGCATTCACCCTGATCGAACTGCTTGTTGTGATCGCCATCATCGCCATTCTCGCTTCGATGCTGCTGCCGGCGCTGAACAAGGCGCGCGAACGAGCGAAACGGTCGGCCTGCATCTCGCAGCTCAAGCAGATCGGCCTTGCCGACGCCCAGTATACGGGGGATTACAGCGGCTGGCTCTACGGCCCCCGGCTTGCGGTGAACAATCCCGACGGAAGCGCGAACGCCTATTGGGCCTCGAGCATGGGGAATCTCGGATACCTGCCGCAATGGATTCTCAAAAAGCCGAATGTCGGCGTCTGCCCCTCCGCCTACCCCTATGCGGCCGACGCCCGGGAGCGAACCTACGGCAAGCGCGGATTCAAAAAGGGCGGCTCCAACGACGACGCCTATTGGAAATATGACGGGAAGCATTTCGCCGTCGTCACCGCCAACCCGGACAGCACCAACCAGAATGCGAATGTGAGCCCCTCGCAGTTCGTCACCACCTACGATTCCTTCGAAAACTACTACCAGTACTGCAGCGCCAGACATTACAGTTTCGGGCTCAACCATATGAACAAAGGGAACGTGCTCTTCTACGACGGCCACACCGATTCCGGAAGAATGGATTTCGGTTATTTCTCCAAGGGGTTCGATCCGCATATGGGCATGTCGAACCTGCCGCTCGGCCGCAGCGGATACTGACCCTCAAATCGTCCCCCAACGAAAGAAGAATAAGATGTGGAAGAAACGATTCTGGTTCGCATTGCTCCTGTCAGCAACCGGTTGCAGCGCCGGAGCGGTGCAGTTTGTCCGTGATGTCGCCGACTTCACCCGGCCCGACGACTGGGCGGTGAAGGCCCCCGCCGCCGTCACCAGTTCATTCCGCCCGGACGGGCTGCTCGACGTGGAGTGGCCCAAGGCGGAGAAGCCGCTGGTCTGGGAGGCGCGGTTGAAACATCCGCGGGCGGTCGACCCGGAAGCGCAGCGCGTCTTCCTCAAACTCTTCGCCGCGACTCCGGCGGCTAAAAACCGGCTCTATGCGATCCTCGCCGACCGCAACGGAACCGAATTTGCCTACACGCTGCCGCAACTGGCGAACTGGGCGCTCAACTGGCGGATTCTCGACACCTACGCCTTCGACGCCAACGAGTGCGGCAGGATGCACCCGCAGGTGGGGACCGCCAACCGCCCGGGCAGCCCCATTCCGGTCAAACCGATGACCTTCGTCGGGCTGAAGCTCGAAATCGCCCCCGACAGCGCCGGGCACTGGCTGTTCGACAAAGTCGGCAGCGACGCCTACGCCCTCGGCAGCAAGACCAACCACTGGGGAATCAACCTGCCGCTCGAGCGTTACTGGATGACCACCTCCCGGATTCAGAGCGAATGCCTTCCTTACGTTCCGCTCGACTGGCTGGAATTCGGCAACACCGCCTGGAAACTGCGCTGGGAGCTCGTGACCGGCACTCAGGGTGCGGCGATCAAAACCGGCGAGGAACGGATCGCGTTCCCCGAGGGCGACTACCGCGCCCGGGAACGCAAGCTCGAACTGGGCGAACTCCCGCCGGGCCTCTACACCGTCAACTGTTCGCTGGTGCCGGAAGACCTCGACAAGGCATCCCCCGCCAACTGGCGTCCGCTGCGCTGGAACGCCGAAGGGCCGACCTTCTGGAACCGGGAGAGCGGCGCCGACGGCAGCCGCGGGCTGGGTTCGGTCAAATCCGCCGGGAAACCGCAGGGTTACGTCGGCTGGCGGCAGACCGTTCAACTCGCCGAACCGGGGACCGGAATTTTCCGGGTCTCGGCGCGGGGCGAAGGCACTCCGACGGCGTGGCTCACGCCGCTCGGCCGCGACCTCAAGCCCACCGGCCCAACCACCACGCTCAAATTCGACGCCGGCTCCGCATGGCGGACCCGCGAAGCCAAAGTGACGCTCCCTCCCGAAACGGCCCAGATGTATCTCTATCTCATGGCGACCGGCAAAGGCGGCAGAGCCGAATTCGACAATGTGGAATTCCTGATGGACGGCCAAAACCTGGTGCCCAACGGCAACGCCGAACAGGGCGATGTCCTGAAGCAGATCAGGCTGCCGCTCAA
This sequence comes from uncultured Victivallis sp., assembly GCA_964435365.1. Lineage (GTDB taxonomy): Bacteria > Verrucomicrobiota > Lentisphaeria > Victivallales > Victivallaceae > Victivallis. The sequence continues at coordinate 11,918 of CAYSZM010000071.1, forward strand.
TGTGATCGCCTCGACCTCGAACGCGGCCCCCTCCCCCCGGTTGAACAGCTCCGCGGCTCCGGGCGAAGTGCTGGAGATTCCGCTGCCCGACTGGAGCGGGCGCTCCGGCGACAAGAGCTGGCGGATCACCGGCCCGGACGGAACCGTCTGCGTCTCCTCCGACAAACTCGACGGCAAAGTGTTCCGCTGGAAAACGCCCGAGATCCCCGGCGTGTACCGGTTCACCGCCCTGCTGAAGGACGGCGGCGTAACGGTCGACCGCAAGGAGTTGCAGCTCGGCGTCCGGGGAGTCATCCCCGCCGCGCCGCAGGTGCGCAGGATCGCCGGAGAAATCACCACGGAGACCGATCTCTTCGGCCCCGGCAAGAACTATTTCACCTGGTCGATGTACGAGAACCACCCCGACGTCCCCGGCTATGTGGAACAGATTTCGAAGTGGATCGCCGACGGCCGGAAATGCGGCTTCGAATATTTCCGAATCCGGCTGGACTGGAACTGGGTGGAGCCGGTCCCCGGCGTCTACGACTTCACGCTCTCCGACCGCCTGATCGACGAGGTTTTGAAGCAGGGCGGAAAGGTCATCCTCGAAATCCGCTGCGAGGCTCCCGAATGGCTCGATTACGAATCACGCCTCGACAGCTGCGGCCGCGCCGACATCTGGCGTCACGGAAGCATCGGGCGGATTCCGTCGATCTGGTCCGCGGGGATGCTCGACCGCCTGACCGAATACGCGACGACGGCGGCGAAGCGCTACTGCGACAATCCGGGAATCGCCGCCTACCATGTCTGGGGGCTCCCCGGCTCGCTGGACTGGACGAACCTCGACCGCCCCTGGCTCGGCATCCAGGTCGATTATTCCGCCGCGTCGCTCCGGAAATTCCATGAGTTGTACGGGAAGCAGATCCCGGGCATTCCGCGCTCCAGCAGCGAATTCGGCAAACCCGACCTGAGCCCGGAGTGGCGAAGCTGGGTCGAGTTCCGGCGGAGCGCCCTTGAGGAATATATGATCGACCATATGGTCAAACCGCTGCGCGCCATCGACAAGCGCCGCCCGATCATCGGGTATTTCGGGCTGGATTTCAGCTCGCCCAAGCTGGCGGCTTCCTCGCGGGAACTCGGCTGGCGGCGGCACACCGGCGGCTGCGGACTCATCTATCAGTCGCAGATCGGCGATATGCGGGCGCTCTCCGACACCGGAAAAAGTTTTCCGCAGGAGGTTCATCTGATGACCCCCACCGGGGCCGAACTCGAACAGGCGACCAGCCAGTTGACCGCGGGCGGCGGACAGGGGCTGCACTGGAACTACTACTGGCGGAGCACCGTCCGGGTCGGCGAGTGGACGCCGGAACGCAACTCCGGGCTGAAGGATTGGCAGACGCTCTGGCGTCCGCTCTGGCAGGAGCTCCGCGACGCGGAGCCGACCGCTCCCCCGACGGTGGCGGTGCTCACCAGCTGGAGCACGATGCAGTATCTCCACCGCACCTTTTTCTCCATGCGCCAGGACGACCTGACCACCCGGCTGGCCGCGGCGCTCTACCGGGACGGCGTCTGGCCGACCTGGTTCTCGGAGAACGCGCCGCCGGACGTGCTGGACGGCAAAAAGATGCTGATCGTCCCCGCCTCCGGCGCCCAGGTGATTCCCCAGGCGACCGCCGACAGGATCGAGAAATTCGTCGCCGACGGCGGCAAGGTCCTGCTCTTCCCCGCCTCCGGCCGCTGGGTGGTGGAGGAGCCGGAACGTGATTTCGCGCTGCTCAAGCGCCTCGGCTGGCAGGGCGCGCCGCCGGTTCCGCAAAGCCGGGTGGAAACCGAGGACGGCAACAGCGGATTTTCGGACCTGAAACCGAAGACCGCCGAAGTCACCTTCACTCCGGGTTCGCCGCTGGCCGCGCTCGGCAAACTCACGGTGAACAACCCCGCGCCGATTTCCAAGCCCGGTCCGGACGCCCATGTCGAAGGCCGGTTCGCGGATGGGACAGCCGCGCTCCTGCTCTGGAAGCACGGCAAGGGCGAAGTGCTCTTCCTCGCCGGACAGCCGGAATGGCCGAAAGCAGCCGGATTCCTCGGGCTTGCGGCGCGCAAGGCGGGCGACGAACGGGCGGTTTCGGGGAGCAAACCCTATCTTCTGGTCAACGATCTGACCAAAGGAAAGGACCGCTATCTCATCGTCCACCGACTCCCGGACACATTCCGCCCCCATACGCCGGAACTTTCGCGGCAGGCGCTCGACAAATACCCGGCGGAGAAACTTTCCTGGTCACTGCGGGGTTTGAAGGGAAATTACCGGATGACCGAAGTCTCCGCCGTCAACCGCCCGGAGCGGGCCGTCAGCGGCGAAGAGCTGGCGAACGGCATTCCGGTCGAGATGAAACTGTGCCAGACCCGGGTGTTCAAACTGACCCCTGAAAAATGATCGAGGAGAGAGAGATGAGATTGACCGCCGCCGGAATCGACTGCCCCGCCGGGCTCCAGCCGTTCGAAACCATGTTGACCGGGCGATTCTTCAACCGGCCGGAAAAACGGCTGATCACGGTTCCCGAGTTCCGCTGTTCGCTGTCCGCGCTGAGTGAAACGCGGGCCAGACTGGTGCTGTGCAGCGAATTGTGCGGAGTGCTGATTCCGCTGGAAATCACGCTTTGCGCCGACACGCTTTCCGTAAAAGTGGAGGCGGGGAGCATCGTGGAGAGTTCCGGGAACATCTGGCGGCTGATGGAGCTATCTCTCCTGCCCGGCCTGATGGAGTCCGGCGCGGATGCGGAAGGCTCCTATCTCTTCCCGGTCTTTTCCGGCATGACGGTGCCGTTCCGGGGACACGCGCCCATGCGGAACCGGGACCGGGTCTACATGGACCGCTCCGAGTGGGAGAAATTCGGCCAGACCGACTGCTTCGGGATGATGTCCGCAAGTTGCGACATTCTCGGCATCGTCCGTTCCGGTGCATTTCTCGCCTGGACCGACTCCGAATTCAATCAGGACGGGAAAAACCGTCTCTATGCGACATTCGGCATCCGGCATTCCACGGAAGAGATTCTGCCGCAGGAGGATAAGAGCGCCGTTTACCGTTTCCTTCCTCCCGGCGGCGGCTTTGCCGGGCTGGCGTTCGCCTACCGCGAACATCTGATCGCCGAGCGCGGCATCGTGCCGCTCCGGGAGCGGGTCGGGCTCAATCCGGTGCTGGATTACGCCGTGCATGCCATGCGGGTCAATTTTTTCCTCGGCCAGAAACAGCCGTTCGAGTCGGACGGCGCGTCTCCCTACGCCAGCTGCACCACGTTCGCCGAGGCAGGCGAAATCGTCGATGCGATGTGGAACGCCGGAATCCGCCGCGCCGTGATCACGCTGGTCGGCTGGAACCGCGGCGGCCACGACGGCGCCTACCCCACCCGCTTCCCGGTCAACGCCGAAGCGGGAGGAGAAGAAGAACTCAGGCGGCTGATCGAAAAAGCGCTGGAGCTCGGCTATCAGATCGTTCCGCACGACAACATGACCGATGTCTACCTGGCCGCTCCCGACTACGACCCGGCGCTGGTTTCGCTGGACGAGGGCGGCGAGCGGCAGACCGCCGGGCTGTGGGCGGGCGGACTCTCCTACAAGATCTGTCCGACGGTGGCGCTGAACCGCTTCGGCGGGGAATTCCGGCGCTGCCACCGGCTCGGATTCCGGGGAGCCTACTACCTCGACGCCCAGGCGGCAGGGTTGTTCCGCTGCACCGACCCGGCCCATCCGGCGGACGAAAAACAGTTTTCACTCTCGCAGGCGCGGATCGCACTGCTGCCGCGCGAACTCTTCGGCGCGGTTTCGACGGAATTCGTCCCGGTCTATATGCTCCCCTACGCGGACATCGCGTCACGGATTCCGGGGCAAAGGGAGTTCCGAAACCTTTCTCCCCGTCTGCCGGGTTCGTTCCGGCAGCTGAACGGGCGTATTGTCCCATTCTATCAATTTGCAGTGCATGGGCTTATCTCATATCAATCGGAATGGGTCCACAATTATGGAAGGACGCCGGAGGCGCGGCTTCGCGGACTCCTGGAGGAATTCGCCTGCGGCGCGCGCCCGGCGATGGAAGTGTCGATGCGCCCGCTCTGCAACGGCGGCAGCTACCGGGAATCGATCGAAGCGCTGCGCGAGAGCTATCACATCAACTTCGAGCTCTGCCCGGAGCTGCAATGCGCATTCGTCACCGGCTACGCGGAGACCGCTCCGGACGCCAGCCGGATCGAATACGATTCCGGACACCGGGTCGAAGTCTCCCGGGGAGACCGCCCCCGGCTCCGGATTTCCAGACACGGCAAGCTATTGTACGACAACGAATACGGCAAATCCGATCAGCGGATGACGACCAACTCGGCGCCGGCGATCCTGGCGTAGTCTTCCATAAACTCCGTGGTGAGCGCGGGAGCGTTGACGCAGTGATGCGCGCCGCCCGCCTCGATCCACCGCCGCGCCCCTTCCGCGAGGTCCGGCTTCGGAATCCACACCGTGCTCGCCACCGGGAGCTTCGGCAGCGGCGCGTCCGGCGCGACGACTTCCAATTCATTGACCACCAGACGGAAGCGGTCGCCGAACTCCACCATCGTCGCGTTGATCGCCGGGCCCGCCGGGGTGGTGAAGACCAGCCGCGCCGGGTCCGCCTTGCCGCCGATTCCGAGCGGATGCACTTCGAGGCTCGGCTTGCCCGCCGCGATCGACGGGCAGACTTCGAGCATGTGCGCGCCGAGAACCCGTTCGCGGCCCGGCTCGAAGTGGTAGGTGTAATCCTCCATGAAACTGACCCCGCCGGGGAGTCCGGCGGCCATCTGTTTCATGGTGCGGAGCAATGCCGCGGTCTTCCAGTCGCCCTCGGCCCCGAAGCCGTACCCGGCGGCCATCAGCCGCTGCGAGGCCAGCCCCGGAAGCTGATCGAAGCCGTAGAGGTTCTCGAACGTCGTGGTGAACGCCCCGCAGCCGCCCGCCTCAAGGAAGGCGCCAATGCCGATCTCCTGCTTCGCCGCGTTGCGGATCGAACGCATCGCCTGCTCCGATCGGTCGGGAACCGTGTAGAGCCCGAAATACGTTTTGACCAGCGCGTCGGCTTCGCCGTCGGTCACCGCGTCGATGTACTTGAGCACGTCGCCGACGCCGAACCCGTCCACCGCGTAGCCGAACTGAATCTGCGCATCGACCTTGTTGCCCTCGGTCACGGCGACTTCGCGCATGTTGTCGCCGATCCGGGCGACTTTCATGGTCTGGCTGTCGCGCCAGGCCGCCGCCACGCGCGCCCAGACGTCGATCGATTTCCGCACACGCGCCGAATCGTAGAAGCCGTTGACCACCTTGCGGGGAATCCCCAGCCGGGTGCAGATATAACCGAATTCGCGGTCGCCGTGCGCCGCCTGGTTGAGGTTCATGAAATCCATGTCGATCGACGACCACGGAATGTCGCGGTTCGCCTGGGTGTTGAGGTGCAGCATCGGTTTCTGCAGCAGTTTGAGCCCGTTGATCCACATTTTGGCGGGGCTGAAGGTGTGCATCCAGCAGATGATTCCGGCGCAATCCGGGTCGGCGTTGGCGGCGGCGAGCGCGGCGGTCACTTCGGCGGAGGTGGTCACCGTCGGCTTCCAGACCACCGGCAATGCGATTTCGCCGGAGCGGTTCAGCGAGTCGACGACCGCCTGCGCATTGGCGGCGACCTGTTTCAGCGTTTCCGGGCCGTAGAGATGCTGGCTGCCGGTGATGAAATGGATGCAGTACTGCTTCGGGTCATTGATTGCGATCGACATAGGAGATTCCTTCCCTGGATTGTCCGTCTTCTGCCGCATAAAGGATAATTTAACCCCTCCGGCAGTTTTTGCAACATCGGAATCCGGGCGCAAACCGGGCGGAATTCTTAAAGCAGGGCGGAAAAAAGACAAAAAAAGTGGCGAGAGAGACGGGACTCGAACCCGCAACATCCACCGTGACAGGGTG
>CAYSZM010000072.1:0-17862 GCA_964435365.1 uncultured Victivallis sp.
CCCTGCCGGTCTGGGGGAGGTTTGGAGGGGGGCGAAGCGCCCCCTCCGATTCCCACGACGATGACGATGATTCTATCTCAATGGCAGAGAATGACAGTTTTCGAGAGAATCCGCGGTTGACTTTTGCTTGAAATTGGGGTACAATTTGACCGATGCGAAACAATCGAGGGGGAAATCGATGGAAAAAATACAGGTGATCGAACGGGCGTTTCAGATACTGGAACTGATTGCGGCGGAACCGAATTCGGCGCACACGGTTTCGGAGCTTGCGGAGAGGACCGGACTCAAGGTGCCGACCGCTTCGAAGATCGTCCGGACGATGAACCTGCTGGGCTACCTCGAATTCGCGGGACGGAAGGAGGGGTATCTGCTGGGGAAGAAGACGGCGAACCTCGGCCGATTCTACCGGGACCGCAATCCGCTGCGCCGGGTTGCAATGCCGTTTTTGCGGGATTTCCGCAACCGGTTCGGAGAATACATCTGCGTTTCGGTTCTGCAGGATTCGAAACGGTATATCGCGGCGTGTGAACCGGCCACACATATGGTGCAGATCTCCTGCCGGCTCTACCCGGAGGTGGAGAATCCCTGCCAGAGTGTTTCCGGACGGGTTCTGATGGCGGGGCTCTCCGACGAACAGCGGGAGAGATGCTTCGAACGGAACGGCCCGCCGGGAAAACTTTGGGAGGCGGTCAAAACCCGGGAGGAGTTCTTCCGTGAGCTGGACCGAATCGCCGGGCTGGACTATCTGCTGGAGGTCAAATCCGAGGCCGCGGCGATTTCGTTCCCGGTCAGGCGGGACGGCGAAGTGATCGCCGCGCTCGGGGTCTATGTGCCGGAATACCGCTTCGGGGAAGAGCGGCGAGAGGACATTCTGGATGCGATGGCTGCAATTGCAGCGGGAATCGCCCGTTCGGGCTTACTATAACACACCGGGAGCAAAAAATGTCCGCAAAGAAAACCGTCTTCACCATCCCCTTTTCCCACCTCGATCTCTTCTGGGGAGGCACCCGCGAGGAGTGCCTGTCGCGCGGCGGCCGGGTCATAGCAACCGCACTCGACTTGCTGGAAGCGAATCCGGATTACCGTTTCATGATCGAATCGACCAATTTTCTCGAATTCCACCTCGACTGCCACCCGGAGGACCGGGAGAGGCTGAAGCGGCAGGTCCGCGAGGGGCGGCTGGAACTCATCCCGATGCGGGCGATCATCTACTCGCACCTGCCCTCCGTGGAAACCACGGTGCGGAACCTGCTTTACGGGCGGGAGTTCTGCCGCGAGGAGCTGGCGGCGGAGCCCACCGTCATGAGTCTTTCGGACATCCCCGGCGTCACGCCCCAGCTTCCGCAGATCGCAAAACTTGCGGGAATGACTGAGATCGTGCTTTCGCGCGGCTTCAAAGAACACACCGACCATGTCGTCTGGACCGCTCCGGACGGCACCGCGATTCGCGCCTACTGCCCCAATCACTACGCCTATCTCTGCAACCTGTTCTCCAAACCGTATGAGACGATGAGGAAGAGCGAGGGCTCATTCCTGGAATATTTCGACGCGGTCGATTACCCGCAGATTTTCCACTGGGGGATGGACCTCTACCTGCTCAACGCGACGATACTCGGGAATATCCGGCGGATGAACCGGGAGAGCGGAATCGAGTTTGTCTTCTCCACCTTCCGCGAATTCTTCGACCGGACCGGCGACGTTCCCGCCAAGGAGTTTGCCGGGGAGATCCCGAGCACCTGGCCGAACATCGAAAGCTCCTGGCCCGACCTCTGGCCGCTCGACCTCGCGGCGGAAAACGCGCTTGCCGACGCGGAGTTCTTCGGCGCACTCGACCGCCTCGCCGGGAACCGCGGCGATTACCCCGCCGGAGCAATGAAACACGCCTGGCTTCAACTGCTCGACGCGATGGATCACAACCAGAACGGCATCGGCGGCGAAATCGCCGACGCCGACAAGCGGAACCTCAAACGCCTCGCAGAAGGAACTGCGCGCGGCATCGCCGAGCGCTACAGCCGCCGTCTCGCCGCACGGGCCGCCGCGCCGTCAGCAACGGCGGCGACGATCGTCGTCTTCAACCCGCTATCCTGGAAACGCAGCGGCGTCGTCCGGGCACGCACGGCCTGTTACGGAAGCAGTTACGCAACGATGTTCAACGGCAACACCTCGGTGCCGCACTATCGGGAGCACGCTTGCCGCCGGTTCCGGCTGACCGATGAAACCGGCCGGGAGATTCCGTACCAAAAGGAAACTCATCTGATGATGCTGGCGGACACCGTGGAGCTCTCGTTCTTCGCCGAAGCGATTCCGGCCTTCGGCTGCAGAACCTACTATGTCGAGCTGCTCGAAGAGGGCAAGGCGTTCCCCTCCCCGTTCACGGTGGCGGACGACCGCGACGAAGACCGCCGCAACGCCAGCCGCCACCTCGGCAGCGACCGCATTGAGAACCGGTTCTTCCGGCTGGAGATCCACCGGCTGACCGGCGAACTCTCGCTCTTCGACAAGCAGAACGGCCGGATGCTCTTCGAACATGCGGCGATCGTCGGGTTCGAGGAGAAGCGCGGCGAATACATCTACGACATGGAGTTGAGCGGCCGGGTCATGCCCGCGCTGATCGACAGCGTCGAAACGGTCGAAAACAACGCGGTCTACTGCCGGGTGGAGGTCCGGGGCTCGGTCTATGGCGAGCCCTTCGTGCAGCGGATCACCCTCGCCGCCGACGCTCCGACGGTCGAAATCGAGAACACGATCCGCTGGAACGAAATCCGCTACGTCCGGCTCGAACAGACCTTCCCGTTCGCGTCGGAGGAAGAGGCCGAAATCCGTTACGGCGTTCCCTTCGGGATGGTCCGCTACCCGGAGACCATTTACGGCAGCGGCGTCTGGCCGGAAGGGGCCACCCGGAACATCCGCCTCGTCCGCGACTGGGTGGACGCTTCGGACTCGAAGGGCGGCTTCACCGTCGGGGCCGACCACCGCATGTGGACCTTCGACGGCAACACGCTGCGCAACTGCATGATCCGCGGAATCGGCTGGACCTCGGGCGGCGTCATCCTCCATGAGGACGGCAGCCAGACCGGCGTCCAGCGGCCGCCGAAGGGCGAATACACCTTCCGCTTTCGCATCACGCCGCACGGCGCGGAAAAGCATCCGCAATACCGGACCGGCTGGGAGCTCAACGCTCCGCTGCGGCCGGTGGCCGTCGCCGACGCGACGGTTTCGGAAACGCCGGGGCTGAAACTCCCGGTCATGCCGGACTCCACCGGGACAACGGTGGTCATCTCCAACGTCAAGCCCGCCGAAAACGGGAGGGACGTGGTCTTCCGCTGCTTCGAGAGCATGGGAGAAGCGGCGACGCTGGTGCTCCCGGAACAGGAGGGAAAACACTGGTTCGAAACCGGTCTCGACGAAACGCACCCCGTTCCGGCGGGAACGCTGATCACGTTCCGACCGTTCGAAATCAAAACCCTGGTCCGCCAAAATGAGAATCCGCGGCAGGAAGTTGGCGAAAGGTGAAAAACACCGTTTTTTCAATTTAGTACATGTTGACTCCTATGTATTACGTCAATATAATATTATATGTGGCGCAAAACAAAGGAGTCTTTCAATGCCGTCGGAGAAGTCGGAACAGATTTATCGGACCCTGCACCAGGACGTCATCACCCTGCCTCCGGGCAGCCGGATGCCGGCGGTCAGGACGATGATGAAACAGTACGGAGCAAGCCAGCTCCTCATCGACCGTGCGGTTCACCGTCTCACCGAAGAAGGTCTCCTGCGGCGACGGCCGGACGGGCTCCACACCCGCATCCGGCCGGGAGCGGAGGGAAACATGGTCGGCTATACCACCGTCAACTGGCATGCACACGTGTTCTCCGAGCAGCTTGACCAACTGCGCCGCATCGCCAAACCGCGCGGTTGCGGGATCATGTATTTCCAATACGATTTCACCGCGCCGTTCCACTCGATCAAATATCCGGCTACCCTGAAAGGAGTACTTGTCTCCTGCGCCCAACGTTTCCACGCGGACGATCTGTATGCGCTGGAGCGTTCTCCGATTCCGGTCGTGCTGCTCAACTACCCTTACCGGGATCTCGATGTCAATTTCGTCTCGACCATTCCCTACGAAGGAGGGCTCGCCGCCGCCCGCCACCTGGTGCAGCACGACCACAGAAAGCTGGCGCTGCTTTACTGCCAGCCCCACACCCGGCTTTTTGAAGAGCGGGCACAAGGGTTTCTCGACACCGCGGAACTGCTCGGAGCCCAGGTCGACCTGATCGATATGAAGCTGCGCGACGGCGATTCCGGATCGGAACGCAGCTATCCTTTCATGCTCGAATATCTCAGGCGGAAGCGACCCGGCTTCACTGCGCTCTATACCCTGAACGACCTCTCCGCCCGAAACGCGATGCTGGCTCTGACCCATTCCGGATTCCGGGTACCGGAGGACATCAGCGTTCTCGGTTCGGAGGGAATCGCCGCCGGGAAAGATTTCCTGCCCCCGCTGACGGCGGTCGGCGTCGATATGAACGCCTATATGAACATCGCACTCGACACGCTGGAGGCGGCAATCGCCGAACCGGAACGCCACTTTCAGACCATAATCCGTCATCAAATCATCGAACGGAGCTCCGTACTCCAACTCAACCCAAGGAGAATCCCATGAACAGCCGTCGTCCACAGCACACCCCGTACCGCCATTTCACATTGATTGAACTGCTGGTGGTGATTGCAATCATTGCAATTCTGGCATCAATGCTGCTTCCGGCGCTCAATCAGGCGCGGGAACGGGCGCGTACCACCCGCTGTACTGCCGCCAAAAAGGAATGCATGCTCGCCCTGACCCAATACTCTTCCGACTACAAAATGATCGCGGCGATCACCAAAGACGCCAAATGCTGGTTCAACCTCCTGATCACCGGCGACCGGCCGGAAAACCTCGGCTACCTCAAGCCGCCGATGCTGGTCTGCCCCTCGAACCGTTTCGCGCCGCTCGACCGCACCTCGTTCGCCGACGATCAAGTCACCTTCGGCATGGAGCGCTTCCCCCACTATATGGATGCCGACCGGCTGGTCGCCAACGGCGCGGGAGACTGCTTCGACCGTTCCAAAAACAACACCTGGGGATTCCTTCTGCCCGAACGGGTGAAGAACCCCTCAAAGCTGCTGCTGATCGCCGATGCGGCCATGGCGAACAACCAGACCCCCTGGGTGAAAGGCTCCGTCAGCGGCGGCGGCAGCAGTTTCTTTTACACCTACGCAGAAAACAACCGTCGGGTTCACCTGATCCACAACGGCCGGACAGCGGCCGGATTCGTCGACGGTCATGTCAAAGCGCTCAACGCCAATGATCTGATTCAAACGACCAACAACATCCGATTCATCTACGTCTCCGATGCGATGACGCCGGAAAATCGATAACTTTTCAGGGGAAGCAGTCATGCGACACACCAAACCGATCATCGCGCTTTTTGCGTTGGTCGCCGCATTCAGCGTCACCGGCGATGTGTTTCGGGTGGAATCCCGAAACACCGTCCCGCAAATCACCCGTGACGGCCAACCGGTTCCGGCGCGGATGCTCTATGTGAGCAAGACCCCGCAGGAAATCGCCGAGGTCGGGCCGGAATGGAACGATTTCGAACTGGAATTCTCGATCCTGCGGAGCTGCCCGGAAGCGGCGATTCATCTGCGCTTTTTCAGTCTCGCCGACCGCCGGGAACCGGAAAACATCTGGTTTTCAAAGATCGAACTTTATGATCTGACGGCAAAAAAAGCAGTCAAGGTTTTCCGGTTCGACGGCGCTCTCGACCCCGACATCACCTATTGGTGCACCGGACGGAACGCGAATCCGCCGATCAAGCTGACCAATGTCGCCGAACCCGGCATCCCCGGAGGCGCGCTCCGGATCTCATCGCAGGGCGATCCCCAAGGTAAGCTCGGCCAGTTTCATGTCATTTTGCGGAACCTCACGGTGGAAAAAGAGCACGACTACGTCTTGCGCTGCCGGGCCAGAGCGGAGCGCCGTCAGGTACTGACCAGTTCCGTCTATCACCAGACGGCGACCCCGCAGCCGCTGGCCTATCCCGGCAATGCGGTACGAAACCAGGTCCGGCTGGCGATGGAGGCAGGCGTCGATTTCGTCACGTTCCCGCTCGACAACTTCTGGATCGAACCGGGCGCGGAACCGGATTACTCAGCGATCGGACGAATCTATCGAACCATTCTCGCAGTCAATCCCAATGCGAAACTGATTCCCCGCGTCGATCTAAGGGTGCCGCCCGCGTGGTGGGCGGAACGGTATCCCGGTGAGATGATGAAGTTCGCCGCCGGCGGCAACCTCGGATATCCCTCGATCGCGTCGGAGCAGTACCGGCGCGACGCGGCGGCCGCGCTTCGCGGGCTGATCCGCTACAGCGAAACGAACTTCGGCGCACACATGGCCGGATACCATCCCACCGGCGGCAACACCCACGAATGGTTTTATCTCCGCTCCCAGGGGCGGATTGTATCCGGCTACGACGACGCCACCCGGCGCACCTGGCGGGAATTCCTGCGCCGCAAATACGGTTCCGACACCGAGTTGCAAAAGGCATGGAAGAACAGCCGCGTCACCCTCGACTCCGCCGAAGTTCCACTCCCGGCCGAACGGCAGGCCGAGCGGCCGACCGTGTTCCTGGAGCCCGCCGCCGACAGACCCCTGATCGATTTCAATCTGTATCTTCAGGAGGCAATGACCGACACGATTCTCTCGCTGGCCAGGGTAATCCGAGAGGAAACCGACCGTAACCGCTTAAGCATAGTCTTTTACGGCTATCTCTTCGAACACGCCGGAATTGCCAACGGTCCGGCCGTGTCCGGCCACTATGCGCTGCGCCGCCTTCTGGATTCCGCCGACATCGACATCGTCAGCGGCCCGCTCTCCTACCATGACCGGCAACTCGGCGGCATCTCCACGACCATGACGGCGGCGGATTCAGTAACGCTGGCCGGAAAGCTGTGGCTCAACGAAGACGATACCAGCACTCACGTGGCCTACCGTAACGGCAACCGTTCGCCGGGCTGGAAAACCGGAGCGACCACCCCGGACCAGAGCATCGCGCTGCTTCGCCGCAACCTCGCGGTTGTCGTCATGCACAATTTCGGCATCTGGTGGATGGACCTCTTCGGAGCAGGCTGGTTTGACGATCCGCTGCTGTGGGAGGAGATGAAGCGTTTCACGCCGGTTTTCCGGGAGTTTGCGGAATCTCCCCGGCCTTATCTTCCGGAAATCGCCGAAATCGTCGACGAACGTTCGATGTGTTTCATCGGAGCAAATGAACGAAAGCGCAACCACAACGCCGTCACCGGCCCGCTGATCAAGCTCGGCCGCAGCGCCCGTGCCCGCATCGGCGCGCCGGTCGGGCAGTATCTGCTCGACGACCTGTCGGCGGGGAAACTCAAAACGCGGCTCAACATCATCCTCGCCGCCTGTGCATTGGATGCGAAGCAACGCGCCGTACTGCGAAAAAGCGCAGAAGAAACCCCGACGTTATGGTGCTGGGCGCCCGGCTACATCGATCTCGACACCGGAAAAAGATCGACTGCGGCGGTACGGGAAACCACCGGGTTCGAAGTCACCGAACGGACCGGGATCTCCTTCGCGGTCAAGCCGACGCAGGAAGGGATTGCCTTCGGACTCTCCCCCGCCGGAGTCCGAACGAACGATGCCGCACTGCCGACACTCTCGCCGGTTCCCCGGCATGGCGACCGCGTACTGGCGGAGTACAGCGACGGAACTCCGGCCATCGTTCTCCGGCCGGAGAAAGTTCCGGCACTTTTCTGCGGAACGACAGCCGTACCGCCGGAACTCTATCGCGCCTTCGCCCGATCTGCCGGAATCCATCTTTACACCGACCGGCCGGCGGGGGTTCTGGTTAACGGCGACCGGCTCGCGGTCATCGCCCCCGAAGACGGAGTCTACGTCGTCGATACAGGCGAAAGCGGCCCCGTCACCGACCTTCTCTCCGGCCGGGAACTCGGCAACGGGCCGAAGGTGAGGCTGGATCTGAAACAGGGTGATGTCGCACTGCTCCGTTTCCGATAGCCGCGCTACTCGGGAAGCCGCATTCTTCTCTGCTTCCGATATTCCGACGGGGTCGTTCGGAACGCCTTGTGAAATGCGGTGGAGAAATAGAGTGCGTTGCAGTAGCCGAGCTGCCCGGCGATCTCCTTCATGGAGAGGCCGGTGGAGCCGACCAGATGTTTCGCCGCTTCCATCCGGAGCTTGATGAGGTATTCACGCGGCGAGGTGTCGAGGTGTTTGCGGAAAAGCCGCATCAGCGTATGCACCTCGATTCCGTGACTTTCGCAGAGTTCCCGGACGGTTCGCCGGTCGGCGAGGCCGTCTTTCATGTCGCCGAGAATGACGCGGAGCGGCTCCGGCAGCGGCTGCCGTTGCGTCCCCTCCCGGGCGATCGCGGCGAGGACCCGGCAGGCGAAGGCGGAAATTTCCGGGGCTTCCGCCGGATCTTTCCTCTTCAGGTACTCCCCCATGCGACGGAACAGGCCGGCCAGCTGCGCCGGGTCGCGCGGATGAATGATCCGCCGCCCGTCCAGCTGAAATTCCCGGTCGAAATTGCGCACCATGCTGCCGTAAAGCATGATGCGCAGGCGGTGGAAATAGCTCTCCGGCCCGGCGGTGAAGATTGTGTCGGACCCTTCGTGAATCAGATAGAGTTCCCCCGGCCGGACCGTTTCGGTGATGCCGTCCTGCGTGTATTCAAGCTCCCCCTCCAGCAGAAGTTCCAGCGTCATGTCGGCGGCGTTCTGAAACCGGAACCAGGCGGAACCGTGGCGTTTGACCTCGGAATAGTAACGCGGCCACAGCGAGGAGCCGAAAGGGGCGGGGCCGTTCTCCCAAATATTCTGCGCAATTTTTATATTCTTCCCGGCCCAGTCGCGACGGTAGAGCTCCACGCTCGACGCCGAGCGGCGGGACTCATCGACAGGCAGCTCGATCATGATTTCTTCCTCCTTCATAAAGACATCCTTCTGCCGGATCAAGTATAATCCCGCCGGACCGGCATTTCAAGCGGCTGTCGAGCGAGCGAATGAAAATGTTCAAAAAACGAATATGTTCTCCATTTGCCGAACTGTCTTTCCGCGTTCCCGAAACGTACGTTAAACGGCATGACAGGCAATCTGCAGGAAAGGAGAAAGCCATGTTCGAGAACTGCATTCGAAAGTACCGGAAGCCGGAAGGCGGACACCTGTTCAGCGTGGTGCTGGCCGGGGACGTGTGTCCGGGGGACGCGGGCGGCGAAGCGGCGGACGTTCTGCGGGAGGTGGGCGGATTCATCCGGTCGAGCGACATCCGCATCGTCCAGTGGGAGACGCCGACGGTGGCGAAGGAGGAGCCGATTCCGAAGAGCGGGCCGAATCTGAACAGCCCCGCCGACTCCGCCGACATCGTCGGGGAAGCAGGATTCGGGGTTGCCCTTCTCGCCAACAACCACATCGGCGACCACGGCGGCGCGGGGGTGTCGGAGACGATCGCGCAGCTTCGCTCCCGCGGCCTCGAAACAGTCGGCGCGGGCGAAACTCTCGCCGAGGCGGTCCGCCCGCTTTCCCTGCGGGCGAACGGCAAGTCGGTGATGCTGCTCAACTTCGCAGAGAACGAGTTCGGCACCGCGGACGCCAACCGGCCGGGGAGCGCCCCGCTGTCGCCGCTTTGCAACCTGCAACAGACCCGGGAGGCCGCGAAAAATGCGGAGTTCGTGATCGTCGCCCTTCACGGCGGACACGAACACAACCCGTTCCCGTCGCCCCGCCTTCAGGAGCTCTGCCGGGCATTTGCGGACGCGGGGGCCGACCTCGTATTCAACTGCCACACCCACTGCCCGGAGGGGGTGGAGTATTATCACGGCGCGCAGATCGTCTATTCGCCGGGCAACTTCTATTTCCCGAAATACCGGAGGCCGCTCTGGAACACCGGCTATCTGGTCAGGTGCGGCTTCGACCTTCGCGGCGTGTACGAGCTGGAACTTCTCCCCTACCGGTTCGACCAGCGGAAGGTGACGCCGCTCGGCAAGTCCGAACGCCCGCTGTTCGAACGCTATATGGAGCGGCTGTGCGCCCCGCTGGCGGACCCGGAACGGATGCGGAAACTGTTCGAAGCGTGGAGCACCAAGCACGGGCACAGTTATCTTTCCGGCGTGCTGAAGGAAATTCCGCAGGGGTGGGATGAATGCCTCGAGGATTCGGCGACGGTCGGACGGCTCCTCGGGCTCCGCAATCTTTTCACCTGTGAATCGCATCACGACATGATCCGCTGTTACCTGCGGCTGGTCGAGGAGCATCGCGTTGCCGAGGCGGCGGAACTGCTGCCGGAAATCGCCTCCTTCGGCTCCCCGGAATGGATGGCCGACTGAAATGAACACCCTCAACAACGCGCTCTACTTTCTGGCGATCATCAACCCGGTCAGCAAAATCTTTTTCCTTTCGGGATACGAGCCGAAGCTGAATTTCCGGCAGGTGCGCGAGCTGGCGTGGAAATCATCGGCGGCGGCGTTCCTGATGCTGGCCTGCTTCGCGCTGGCGGGCCAGAGCATTCTTGAAAAAGTGTTCCGCATCGACCCCTGTGCGTTGAAGATCACCGGCGGAATCGTGGTTTTCTTCATCGGCTGGAAGGCGATTCGCGAAGGCAAGTTCTTTCAGCAGCAGGAGAACGCCATGCGGAACGACTTCAACGAGTTGAGCCTCGTTCCCCTGGCGGCGCCGCTGATCGCCGGACCCGGGATGATCACGATCGCAATCTCCTCGGCGATCGAATTCGGATTCCTGCCCACCGCGGCGGCGCTGGCGTTGGCGATCCTGCTCAACTTTCTCTTCATGCTGTCCAGTTTGTTCATCGACGACCTGCTGCACCGGATGCATCTGATGGGGCCGCTGATCCGCCTGACCGGGCTCCTGGTCGCGGCGGTGGCGGTGCAGATGATTCTCTCCGGAATCGCCGAATTCCAGAGAACCGCCGGCGCGTGAACCGGCTTCAGCGTTCCCCGGTTTCTCCGGACATGGATTCGGTCATCGCCTGTTTCAGTTCGGCGAACGCCGCATCCAGCCGGCCGGCGGCGAGCTTCATCTGCTCCCGGTCGCCGGAGCGGCAGACCGCTTCGATCTCGGCGGCGAGAGCCCTCAGAGCCTCGCCGCCGACAGTGGCGGAAGCGCCTTTGATGGCGTGGGCCCGGCGCCCGCCCTCCACAACGTCCCCGGCCTCCAGCGCCTCCCGCAACGAAGCGATCCTGACCGGAATATCGGCGAGAAATTCTTTGCAGATCGAGGCAGCCAGTTCCCTGTCGCCCATCAGCTGCTCCAGCAGGACGGAACGGTCGAAGACAACGGGAGAGGAAATGCTTTCCGGTTTCGGAACGGGAGAAATATTCTCCGTTTTCCGGCCGCCGCCTTCCGCGTCCTCCTTCGGCAGCCACTTCTCCAGAACCGCGATCAGGGCCTGGAGGGAAACCGGCTTGCTGACATAGTCGTCAACCCCCGCCTCCAGACATTTCTCCCGGTCTCCCTGCATGGCATAGGCGGTCATGGCGATGACCGGGATGTTCCGGTTGATGATTCCCGTCCGGGGGTCGCGAATCAGGCAGGTGGCCTCGAAGCCGTCCATTTCCGGCATCTGCACATCCATGAACACCAGGTCGTACGGCAGGGTCTTGAGCGCTTCAACCGCTTCGCGCCCGTTGGCCACGGCATCGGCGGTCAGCCCCAGTTTTTTGAGAATGCCCAGGGCAACCTGCTGGTTGGTGATATTGTCCTCGGCCAGCAGGATGCGGCCTTTGCGGCGGGTGAAATCGGGCAGCGGCTCCGTCGCCGCAGGTTCCGCGACGGCGGGATGGCGGGCGTCGCCCGCATCGCCGTCCAGAGCCCCGATCAGCATCTCCCGGAGTTCCCCGGAGCGGACCGGCTTGACTACGGCGGCGCAGAAACCGGCTTCCTTCAGACGCCCCACATCGCTCTGGACATCCGGGGGAATCAGCAGGATCATATGGGTATCGGCAAGTTTTTCATCTTCCTTCACTGCGCGCCCCACGGCTTCGCCGTCCATATGCGGCATCTGCATGTCGATGATCGCGAAGCGGAAGGGGTCATTCGCCGTCCGGGCGTGACGAAGCGCCCGCAGTCCGGAAGGTCCGTCATTGGCCTCTTCCGGGCGCATCCCCCACGAGGTCAGGGCAGAAACCAGAATCTCCCGGCTGGAGGCGTTGTCATCCACCACCAGCACGCGGATTCCGGCGAGTCCTGCGGGGGACGAAGTTTCGTCCGCTTTCGCCTCGGTCCGCAGGCCGAAGCGGGCGGTGAACCAGAATTCCGATCCCTGGCCCTCCACGCTTTCCACGCCGATTTCGCCGCCCATCATCTCGGCCAGCTGCCGGGAAATGGCCAGACCGAGGCCGGTGCCGCCGAATCTCCGCGTCGTGGAGGCATCCACCTGGGAGAACTGCCGGAAGAGCAAACCGATTTTGTCCTTGGGAATTCCGATTCCGGTGTCCCGCACGGAGAAGCGCAGCAGACAGGTATCGCCGTCATCCGTAACCGGCCCCTCCCCCTTCCCCGCCCGGCGGACGCCCACCACAATTTCTCCCCGATAGGAGAATTTCACCGCATTGCCGATCAGATTGGTGAGAATCTGGCGGAGACGCCCCGGATCGCCCGAAAGCGCCAGCGGCGTGTCGGGAGCGATGGAACAGAGCAATTCGAGCTCCTTGCCGCGGGTTTTGAGGGCGACCGCCGCAAGCAGGTCATCCAGCAGGTTTTGCAGATTGAATTCGAGAATCTCCAAATCGAGCTTTTTCGCCTCGATCTTCGAAAAATCCAGGATATCGTTGATCAGCCCGAGCAGCGACTCGGCGCTGGATTTGACGCTTTCGGCATAGCGCCGCTGGTCCGGGGAGAGTTCGGTATCGAGCAGCAGATTCGTCATGCCGATGACTCCATTCATCGGAGTTCGGATTTCATGACTCATGTTGGCCAGGAAATCGCTTTTGGCGCGGGAAGCCTTTTCCGCCTGGACGAGCAACTCGTTGGAGCGAATCGTTTCGCGGGCCAGACTCCGGTTCAGCCGCTTGAGCTGAAGGGCCCAGAGAACACCAAGCAGCAGCAGCAACAGAAGCACTCCCGCCACGTTGAAAACCAGAATATAATCCACCCGGTGGTCGACGATGATGGGAATATGCCGGTTGACGATGACCTCGACATCCTGCGGGGTGATGGTCGCGATGCCCCGGTTCAAAATGTCGCGCAGCCAGGGCATATCCTTGCGGACGCCGATGGACAGATGATTGGCATAGGAGGGAATTTCCCCGGCGATCTTCAAGTTGAACCACCCCAGCTTCCGGATGGTGTATGCGGCCATGGCCCGGGAACGCAGCGTCATATCCGCCTTGCCCTCCTCCACCATGCGAAGCGCTTTGGTTTCAGATGCGACCGTCACGATATTGAGGTTCGGATAATCCCGGCGGAGCCGCTCTTCGATGCTGGTGTCTTCCGGGAGGACAACCATTTCGTCGCGAAGTGTCTTCGGGTCGGCGATGTCATCATGCTCCACCCGGGTCACGAATACATTGGGGTCCACGAAATAAGGATCGGTGAAAATCAGCCATTTTTCCCGTTCGGGAGTCCGGTTGAGAAAGGGCAGGATGTGGCATTTGCCGGATTTCGACAGCTCCAGGGTTTCGGCCCAATCCTTTGTCGGCAGGACTTCAAGCTCGATGCCGGTGCGTTCACAGATCAGGCGGATCAGATCCGCCGCGATCCCGACGTATTCGCCCTGCCCGGTAAGCTGCTCATACGGATACCAGTCGGGATCGACCCCGGCCAGAACCGGGCCGAGCTCTTTGAGGCGGGCGCACTCTTCCGCCGTCAGCCGGACCCGCTTCCCCGAAGACAAAGACCGCGCCGAAGCGGAACGTGAGGCATCGTCGCTGCCGGATTCATGGCAGAGATGCCACACCAATCCCCCTGCGACGAGGAGGACAAGCAACAGGGCAATCGGACAAAAATAGTTTGATACAATTGGTTTGCGGATTATTTTATCTGTCATCGAATCAAGGTCCTGTCGGTAGGGAAGCATCTGAACGGCAGTCGGGACAAAACAGCCGCAGCAAGATTACGGACATCAGAAGGTGTCTCCCCGGGGAAAACGACAGCAGTGCGGCGTTCTCGGGGAAAGCATCTCCCACGATGATTTTCGTTTCAGATTCGATCGGAGTCAAACCTCCCTGTCTGCGAGTCAACTCTTCGGGTTACCTAAGCGTCTTCGGCAGAAATGTCATGTCCCGACGGCTATAATTTACACCATCAATCGCGCTTGTCAAATCTGGCCGCAGAATGCTTGCAAATTCTTAAAAACAGGGCCCGCCCGCAAGCGGCAGCCGGAATTCTCCGGAGGAACGGAAGCGGATTAAACCGGAAAAATGGGAGTAGCGGAGCTCTCCCGGATCTGAAGGCGGTAATCGACCAGCGCGTCTTCGACGTGTTCGCCCGCCAGCAGCCGCCGGAAGGTTTCGCAGCCCTTGCGGACCAGCTCTTCGAGGTTCTGTTCGATTCCGGAGATCGACGGCGTGACCAGGGCGGCGGGGTCGGGCTGCGTCCAAGACAGCAGCGCAATTTCGCCCGGAATCCGGGCCGAGAGCACCCGGAGCGCGTGCAGCGCCTCCAGCTCCACACCCTCGTTGACGGTGACGATCGCCGTCGTGCCGCGGTCGAGCAGCGACTTGACCGCTTCAACCGTGTTCGGCGTCAAGCCGCCGACCGAGGCGAAGAGTTCCGGCTCCAGCCCGCGCCCTTCCAGCTGGCGGCGGAAAGCGCGCTCGCGGGCCACGCTGTTCCAATTGGTGGGGTCGTTGAAGCTGGATGCGCCGCCGAACCGGCCGATCCGGCGATGTCCGCGTTCGGTCAGGTGTTCGACCGCCAGCCGGACCGCCTGCTCGTCGTTGGAGCCGACCGTGTAGATTCCGTCGAGATGGCGCGGCCGGGTGTTGATGCAGACCAGCGGCATGATGTGGCGCTCGCCCCAGTAACGTTCCAATCCGTTCTGCGCCATGATCGAAATCGCTCCGCAGAAGGCGTGGTCCTCGAGCACGTCGAGCCCGGTCGAACTCAGAATTTCGATGGTATAACCGTGGAGCGCCAGCTCGGCGGCGAGACGCCGCAGCACCCCGCCGAAATAGCCGTCGAACTGAAAGCCGGGGACAATCAGCGCCACCCGGCGGCATTCGGAGCGGTAACCGATGCGGCGGGCGCAACCGAGCACCGCCCGTTTCGCTTCGGGCGTGATTTTCGGCGATCCGCTCAACGCGCGCGACACCGTCGCGGTCGAATATCCGGTCGCCGCGGCAATTTCCTTCAAAGTGGGACGCATCGGCCATTCCTGTTTTCCGCAGATAATATACCCGTAAATCGCCGCCGTTCAAGCAAACCTGTTGCAGCAAAGACAAAACGGATGTATATTAGAACGCCGTTTCGCGATTGCGGCGGTTATAGTTCTCTTTGGAAAGGGCGACAGGATCATGAAAAAAGCGGTGGTGCTTCTGAGCGGCGGACTCGACTCCGCCACGGCGCTGGCGATTGCGAAGTCGGAAGGGTTCGAGTGCCACGCGCTCTCTTTCGGTTACGGCCAGCGGCATTCGTGCGAACTCAAGGCGGCGGAACAGGTGGCCAAACAACTCGGCGCGGCGGACCACAAGACGGTCACCATCGACCTCCGGCTGTGGGGCGGCTCGGCGCTGACCGACGATAACCTGACGGTTCCCGATGCGGCGGAGTCGAAGGGCATTCCGATCACCTACGTTCCGGCGCGCAATATGATTTTTCTCTCGTTCGCAACGGCGTGGGCCGAAGTGCTCGGCGCGCGCGACATCTTCATCGGAGTCAACAGCGTGGACTATTCCGGCTACCCCGACTGCCGCCCCGCCTTCATCGAGTCGTTCCGCGAAACGGCCCGGCTCGGCACCCGCGCGGTGGACGAGAACTGGAGCTACCGGATCAATGCACCCCTCCAGACCATGACCAAGGCGGAAATCATCCGCGCCGGCGTCCGTCTCGGAGTCGATTACGCATTGACCACCAGCTGCTACAACCCCGATTCCGAAGGACGGAGCTGCGGAAAATGCGCCTCGTGCGCACTCCGCATCGAAGGCTTCCGCGAAGCGGGAGTCCCCGACCCGACCCGTTACTCCCCCTCCTCGCACTGAGGAATCACCGCGGCGAAGTGGCGGACCAGCAGCTCCGCCGCCCGCTCGCCGTCGCCGGAAAGCATCACCCGGAGCAGCTCCGCCCGTTCCGCCTTGGGAATCTCCGGCGCGGCGTAGGTCCGTATGGTGCGGAACGGCGCACTCCGCCGGATCAGGTTCACGATGATCTCTTTCAGGAAACGATTGCCGCAATAGGTCGCGGCCAGCCGGTGCATCGCCTCGTCCACCGCGAGAGACTCCTCCGGCGTCGCGCTCTCCAGCCGGTCGAGCAAAGATTGAATCTCCTCTTTCGGTATCCGGGGCAGCGAATCGATCAGCACGCGCGGCTCGATCAGGCTGCGGCAGAGAAACAGTTCGGCAATCTCCGCATTGTCCGGGCTGGTCACCCGCAATCCCCGTCTGGCCAGCGGTTCAATCAATCCTTCGGCAGTCAGCCGCCGCAGCGCCTCGCGCAGCGGCGTACGGCTGACGCCGAACTCTTCGGCGAGCGTCTCCTCGGTCAACCGGGTTCCCGCCGCATATTCTCCGCTGAGAATCCGTTCGGTCAACAGCCGGTAGGCCTGCTCGCTCAGGTTGGTTCTTTTCAGTTTCGTCACTTGGCCCAGGTCACTTTCAAAGGACGGCGCGCCGGGATGCGCCGGTGATGATAACGCGGAAATCCGGCAACAATCGCCCCGGTGACGACCTTGCCCTTCGGCAGCGCCAGCAGCGAAAGCAACTGGGGATCGCCGGCCGTCGCCGCCGCCTCCACCAATCCCATCCAACAGCTGCCCAGCCCGAGCATCGGCGCATAGAGTTCCGCATAGGTGAGCATGAACTGCCCGTTCCGGCGGAACATCGGCTTGGTCGATTCCTCCATCAGCGCCAGAATCAGATACGGCGCCCCGCGCAACACGTTGTCGCAACCGCTGGCCCGGTGGTACGCAACCATCGGCGCCAAATGAGGAGCCAGATCAAGACTCCGCTCCGCCCAGCCCATCACCGCCGCCGTAATCTCCTTCAAAGTCTGCTTGTCATGGATAATCAGAAATTCAACTCCCTGCGTATTCCCCCCGGTCGAAGCAGTACGGGCGAGATTCAACAGCTCTTCGAACGTTTCCCGCGGAACCGCCCGGTCGAGAAAACCGCGTACCGAACGCCGCGTCCGAAGAAAATAAGCGGCCTCCTCCTTCGTCGGCAGCTTCTTCGCATCGAACAACTCCTGCCCCGCACGCGGCGTCCGCGTGTTGTCAATCGCATCCGTCGGGCAGACCGATACGCAATGGCCGCACTCAATACACTGGTCCTCCCGGACCTGCGGACCCTTGTCCCCCATCTCAAGCACACAGGTCGGGCAATCGGCAATACACTCGCCGCACTTCACGCACTTCCCCAAATCAACCGTGATGAATGTGTCACTCATAATCCGCTCTCCTTATGCTTCCCCTCAATCACAAACCGGGCACGGCCCAACGTTACAATACCGGAAGATATCGAAAAAGTCAATCCCCTATCCCCCCTTCTTATGTAATCTTTCGTTTCTGCTACCAGGTCGTGGGAATCGGAGGGGGCGCTTCGCCCCCCTCCGAACCTCCCCCCGACCGGCAGGGTGCCTCACCCCAAAAAGTTGCCACCCTTCGGCCACGGGCCT
>CAYSZM010000073.1:0-16919 GCA_964435365.1 uncultured Victivallis sp.
CCGAAACGATGCGGCTGCGGACCATGCCGTTCGTCGCGGCGGCGCGGGTGGCGGGAGTCGGCAACGCGGTCATCATCCGCCGCCACATTCTGCCGAACGTGTTCCACCTGGTCATCATCTACTTCACGCTCTCCTTCGCGGGAGCGATCATGCTTGAGGTCATCGTGAGCTACCTCGGGTTCGGCGTGCAGAGCGCACCGAGCTGGGGAGTGATGATTTCCGACGGCCAGCAGCGCCTCTGGCGCGGCGTCTGGTGGGAGATCACGGCGGCGACCGGCTTCATGTTCGTTCTCGTCCTGGCGCTGAACGTCCTCGGCGACGCCCTCCGCGATGCCCTCGACCCCCGCCAGCGGCTATAAAGCAGTCTCTTCCGGGGCGGCGGTCGGCTCGAACTTCATCGCGTTGAAATCATGCAGCAGCACCGCCGGGACGGTAAGAGCGTCGAGCTTACAGGCATAAATCGCTCCCGCTTTTGCAAACAGAATCCGGCGGCGCTTTGCGTCAAAATCCGCCCAGCACCAATCGGCCCCGTCCAGAAGCAAGGTTTGGTCTGAAAACACCTTATGTTCTTCCCAATAAACGCCATAACCGGGAGTATCATCCGGTTGATCGACATGAAATATCTTTTGCAGCCTCAACGAACCGGTCAGCTTCTTTTCATAGGAAATATCTGTGTCGCTTTCGCTGACACAGATCCAACCGTCCCGTTCCAGTTTCGGCAAATAGATCCCCGGACACTCGCCGCCGGCGCCCCACCCTGATGGCGGCGAGGCGAGTTCGGTAAAGAGCCCGCTGCATCGTGTTTGAATATGCGTCCCCCGGAAAGGCAGCGGCTGGTTGATCCAGACATGGGAATTGTCCGTGAAAATTCCGCCGCCGTTCCAGCCGGAACCGTTGAACCAGAGATCCAAAGCCTTGAGATAAGGAGCTTCGGAAATTGCGGTCCAGCTGGCGTCTTGATAGTCGGGCGAACGGCGCATCTGCTCGAATTCTTCTGCATGTTCCCGCAGTACCTCGGCGCAGGCTTCGGCGTATTTGCGATCATATTCACTCTCCGGCATCAGAAATTGAGAGGGGTCATATTGACCTTCCGGCGACAGAGGGCTGTCATGAAATTCCTTCAATTTGTGAAAGCACTTCATAGCTTCCGCTACATCCGTGAGGGTAAAAGGCGGCCGTTCGCCGATTTTCTCCCGAATCAGTACCTTGATTCGTTCGTCAACCGGATTGGTTCTGCCGTATTTGGCGGCAAAATAGACCAGATACCGGCCATCCGGGGACAGGTCGCAACGGTATCCGTAAATGCGCCCGCGGAACCATTGTCCGAGAGAAAAGGTGTCGTCGGCCAGATTCCAGCCGATTACAGCGACCCGGTCCGACGGACCGCGCCGGAAAACCACCGCGCGATCTGCCTCGCGGGCAAGGATTGCATGAAGTCTGGCAGATACTGTTGCATTCATCTGATCCTCCTCCCATGGTTTAAAAGTAATATAGCAGGGGAGGATAACTTTTCAAACCGGGAGGGAACAGTGTCTTGCCATGAAAATAAAAGTGGCGGAGAGAGAGGGATTCGAACCCTCGGTGAGATTTCTCCCACGCAGGTTTAGCAAACCTGTGCTTTCGGCCACTCAGCCATCTCTCCGCGTCTTGGATTGTATTTCTAAAATAGCCTTGTTTCCCTCGAATGTCAAATCGGATTCGAGGGAAAATTCGAAAAATGTACCGTCAGTTGGTTTCGTAGCGGACTTCGCCGTCAACCAGCGTCTTCCGGACCTTCCAGTCCGCGTCCAGAAGCATCACGTCCGCCTGATAGCCCGGCTCCAGTTTCCCGATTCCGGAGAGTCCCAGCGCCTGCGCCTGGGTGTACGAGGTCGATTTCACCAGCTCCGACAGCGGCAGGCCCGTCACCTCCGCCACGTTCGAGAGCGCGGTGTGCAGCTGGAGCACACTCCCGGCCAGGGCTCCGCCCTCCTTCAACCGCGCCGCGCCGCCGGAGGAGATCACCGGGAGGCCGCCGAGCGTGTACTCCCCGTCCGGCATCCCCGAGGCGCGCATCGCGTCGGTGATCAGCTGGACGCGGTCCGCGTGTTTCACCTTGAACACCAGCTTGATCATGTCCGGGCAGATATGCAGTTTGTCGCAGATCAGTTCGAGGAACACGTCGTCCTCCAGGAATCCGGCGCCGACCAGCCCGATGTCACGGTGGTGCAGCGGCGTCATCTGGTTGCAGAAATGCGACAGATTCCGCAATCCCTGGCAAAAACAGCCGTGAAATTCGGAGTATTTCGCCGCGCTGTGGACGCAGGAAGGAACGATCCCCATGCGGAGCAGTTCCGCGGTCAGTTCCGCGGCGCCTTCGGTCTCCACTGCGAACGAGACCTTCTTCACCGGGTAGACCGCGTTCAGCCGCCTGACCTCTTCGATGTCGGGCTTCCGGACATAAGCGGGGTTCTGCGCGCCGCAGCATTTGACGTTGATGAACGGCCCCTCCAGGTGGACGCCTGGGAGTTTGCACCCCTTGCCGTCGTATTGCGCGACCGCTTCAAGCGACTTTCGCAACTCCTCTTCCGGCAGCGTCAGCGTGGTCGGCAGCAGCGTGGTGACGCCCTCCTCCAGCTTGCCCCGGGCGATCCGGTTGACGCCCTCCACCGAGCCGTCGCAGAAGTCGAAGTTGTTCCGGCCGTGGCAGTGAACGTCCACGAATCCGGGCAGCGCGGTCAGCCCCGCCCCGTCGATAACCGTATCCGCCGGCGGCAGCGGCGCGCCGGCCGCAAAGACGGCGGCGATTTTCCCCGCCTCAATCAAAAGCGAGCCGGAAGCGATGTCGATTCCGGGCGAAACGATGCGGCAATTCGTGATCAACGTATTCATAATTTGGACTTTCCCCTGTTTGATATTGTCTTATTTCAATAAGACAATATACCACAACCGACCGAATCCGAAATGCAATGTTCGGCAAAAACGATGGACTTTTATGCAAAAGAAGCTTTTTTTCGGCTGGAATCGCTTGTTTTAGCGCGTGTTTTGCATTATATTTTTCCGATCTCTGTTACCAGAAAATGCAGAAAGGCAGTGCATTATGAAATTGACTCTCCTCGTGCTGGCGGCTGGAATGGGAAGCCGTTACGGCGGGCTCAAACAGCTTGACGAAGTCGGGCCATCCGGTGAAACCGTCATGGACTATTCGGTATTCGATGCGATGCGCGCCGGATTCGACCGCGTGGTCTTCGTCATCCGCAAGGATATCGAAGAGGCGTTCCGCGCCGCGGTCGGCAGCCGTTATGAGAACCGGATCGAAGTCGCCTACGCCTTTCAGGATATGGCCGACCTCCCCGCCGGATTCACCGTTCCCGAAGGACGCACCAAGCCTTGGGGCACCGGCCAGGCGGTCTATGCCGCCCGCAAACTGCTCGACGGCCCATTCGCCGTCATCAACGCCGACGATTTCTACGGCGCCGACAGCTACCGCAAGCTCGCCGGATATCTGAAGAGCGCCCCGGCCGACGGCAAGATCCGCGGCTGCATCGCCTCGTTCCTGCTCGGCAACACGCTGAGCGAAAACGGTTCGGTTTCGCGCGGAATCTGTTCGGCCGACGCCGCCGGAAATCTGGCGAAAGTCGTTGAAAACACCAAAATCTTCCGCCGCGACGGCAAGATCATCAGCGCCTGCGAAGACGGGTCCGAGAGCGAATTCACCGGGCAGGAGCTCGTTTCGATGAACTCCTGGGGATTCACGCCGGAGCTGCTCGGCGAACTTGAGCGGCTTTTCAGTTGCTTCCTCAAAGAGCACGGGTCCGAGCTCAAGAGCGAATTCTATCTGCCGGGCGCCGTCGATACGCTGATCCGCGAAGGACGCGCCGAAATCAAGGTGCTCAAGAGCGAAGACAGCTGGTTCGGCATCACCTACCGCGAAGACAAGCCGTTCGTCCAGGCCGCGCTGCGCCGGCTGGTGGACGAAGGCTCCTACCCGGGGAAACTGTTCGCATGACGGCCGCGCCATCGTCCCGCTCGCAGGAGGAAATCCGGAACATCTGTGCCCGGTTTGCGATTTACGGGGATTTCCTCGTCGCGGTGCCCTTCGGCACCGGTCACATCAACGACACCTATCAGGTGACCTACGACCAGGGGGGAATCCGGCTGCACTACACGCTGCAGCGGATCAACCACGAGGTGTTCCGCAAACCGGCGCAGGTGATGGAGAATATCGACCGGGTGACCAATCACCTGCTCGAAAAAATCCGCAGCCGCCGGGAGGAGACCCGCAAGCGGACCATCCGGCTGCTGCGCACCTTTTCGAATAATCCCTTTGTCCAGGACGACCGCGGCGACTACTGGCGGGCCTATGTATTCGTCGAAAACGCCCGTTCCTACGAAGTGTTCGAAACTCCGGCGCAGGCTTACCGCGCGGCACAGGCGTTCGGGGAATTCCAGTGCGACCTGGTCGACCTGCCGGGCGGAAGGCTGCATGAGACGATTCCGGATTTTCACAACACGCCGAAGCGGGTGACGGCGCTGCTCGACGCCCTCCGCGAAGACCGGGCGGGGCGCGCCGCCGGCGTCCGCCGCGAAATCGACTTCGTCATGGAGCGCCGGGAAGAGACGGAACGGCTGCTGCGACTCCATGCCGAAGGCGCGATCCCGGAGCGCATCACCCACAACGACACCAAGGCAAACAACCTGCTGATCGACGACCTGACCGGCGAAGGAATCTGCGTGCTTGACCTCGACACCGTCATGCCCGGACTCGCCCTCTACGATTTCGGCGACATGGTGCGCGGCGGAACCAGCCCGGCGGAGGAAGACGAGGTCAACCTCGCCAAAGTCTCCATGCGGTTCGAAATGTTCGAGGCGCTGCTCACCGGGTTCCTGTCGAGCGCCGGGGATTTCCTCACCGCCGCGGAGCGGGAGAACCTGCCGTTTTCGGGGAAACTCATCACGCTGGAGACCGGCATCCGTTTCCTCACCGATTACCTCAACGGCGACGTCTATTTCAAGACCCGGCGGCCGACCCACAACCTCGACCGCTGCCGAAACCAGTTCCGGCTGGTCGAGTCGATCGAGCATCAGATGAACCGGATGATGGCGCTGCTGTAGCCCCCTCCCCTGCCCCGTCCGACCTAAAAAAATTCCCGCGCGTCCGGTTTCGGGCGCGCGGGAAAATCATGATGTCCGGAACGGTTCCCGGTTATTCCGCCAGGAAAATCCTGTCCAGATCGAATTTGCTGTAAGCATTGAGGGTGACCAGGGTCTTGGTATGGATGATTCCGTTGATGTCATGAGTCATCCGGGTCGCGATGATTTCAGCCAGTTCGGCGTTACTTTTGACGCGGATCATAACCACAAGGTCGTACTCCCCGGCGACGCTGTACACTTCGGACACGCCGTCGAGCTTCATGAGGTCTTCGATGACACTGCGGATCATTGCCCGCTCGACGTTGACCAGAACGATGCCTGTAACCATTTTCCAATCTCCTTATCGTTGATTCTGGAGCCCGAAGCGCTCCCCTCTTGCCTAAACTATAATCGGCTCCGGATGGATTGCAAACGCTTTTTTTACAAAAAATGACAAAAAGAAGAGGCGCAATCAAACCGGACGGGGAAAAATTCAGGGATTTGATCCTTATTTCCTGAATAAAATTCGAAAAATTCACAAAAAGCTCAAGATGATGACTTGATTCTTAAAAATCCAGTGTTACAGTATGCCTTGGAAGGTGCTCCCGAAGTTTATCAAGGAGGCCTTAGAGGAGAGGGGCCGGGCCGGGCATCGTCAAACCGATGTCCGGCCCGGTTTTTGCATGTTCACTCTCCCCGATTTGCCTCATTTTCGCCCGGACGGGGGATCGGCTATTTAATATTGCACTATGGGTAATCGCGGATATGCGACTCAATCTCTGTGGTTCCGGTTCCGGCGACGAACCTCATTTCCCGGTTTGCCGCCGAAAAAACCGGCCGGCGGTCTTGCATAATCGCACGTTTACGCTATATTCAATCAATGACGTAATGAACCGTATGTAACGGTTTCAAGATTGAACTGTTTTCCTTATAAGGAGAGTGAAAATGAGTTTTTCGATGGAGTGCGATGCGGTCCTCGCGCAACTGGAGCGAATCCGGATCGTTCCGGTGCTCGTACTTGAAGAGCTTGAATCGGGCCTGAAAATGTGCGAAGTGCTCGCCGAGTGCGGACTTC
Organism: uncultured Victivallis sp.; assembly: GCA_964435365.1. Lineage (GTDB taxonomy): Bacteria > Verrucomicrobiota > Lentisphaeria > Victivallales > Victivallaceae > Victivallis. Next base: position 6,188 of record CAYSZM010000073.1, read on the forward strand.
CCGCCGCGGAAATCACCTTCCGCACCAAAGCGGCGGCCTCGATCATCGAAGCCGCTTCGAAGCGGTTCCCGAACCTCTACCTCGGCGCCGGGACCATTCTCAACGTCGCCGACCTGAAGCGCGCGTTCGACGCGGGCGCCAAGTTCGCGGTCGCCCCCGGATTCAACCCGACCGTGGTCAGTGCCGCCGTCGAAAACCGTTTCGCCTTCGCTCCCGGCGTCTGCACCCCCTCCGAAGCGGAACAGGCGATGGAACTCGGCTGCCGGTTCCTCAAATTCTTCCCTGCGGAAGCGGCGGGCGGAACCGCGATGCTGAAATCGATCATCGCCCCCTACAAGCACCTCGGAATCCGCTTTATGCCGACCGGCGGCGTCACAACCGCCAACGTGCTGGAGTATCTGGCGATCCGCGAAGTCGCCGCGGTCGGCGGCACCTGGCTCGGCAAGTCCGAAGACATCAAGGCCGGCAACTGGGACAAGATCCGCGAAACCGTGAAGCAGGCGGTCGCGCTCAAGGAAGGAAAGTAAGTCATGCTGCAGTACAGAAAAGCCGAAGAGTGCCGTTTCGATGAAGTCAGCCTCGGAGAGATCATGCTCCGTTTCGATCCGGGCGAAGGCCGGGTCCATACCGCCCGCAGCTTCACCGTCTGGGAAGGCGGCGGCGAATACAACGTCGCGCGCGGCCTGCGCCGCTGCTTCGGATTGCGCACCGCGGTGGTCACCGCGTTCGCCGACAACCTGGTCGGCCGCCTCGTCGAGGACTTCATCCTCCAGGGCGGCGTTTCCACCGAATTCATCAAGTGGGTGCCCTACGACGGCATCGGCCGGACGGTCCGCAACGGACTCAATTTCGTCGAGCGCGGCTTCGGCTGCCGCGGCGCCAAGAGCTGTTCCGACCGCGGCAACACGGCGGTTTCGCAGCTGAAGGCCGGCGACATCGACTGGGAGTACCTCTTCGGCAAGTGCGGCGTCCGCCACTTCCACACCGGCGGGATTTTCGCGGCGCTCTCCGACACCACTCCCGACGTGGTCATCGAAGCGCTGAAGACCGCCAAGAAGTACGGCACCATCACCAGCTACGACCTCAACTACCGCCCCAGCCTCTGGTCGGCGATCGGCGGCGTCGAACGCGCCCGCTCGGTCAACCGCGAAATCGCCAAGTACGTCGATGTGATGATCGGCAATGAAGAGGATTTCACCGCCTGTCTCGGACTCGAAGTCAAGGGCGTCGACGCCAACCTCTCCAAACTCGATACCGCCAACTTCCGCGCGATGATCGAAGAGGCGGTCAAGTGCTATCCGAACTTCAAGGTGGTCGCCACCACGCTGCGCGCGGTCAAGTCCGCCAGCATCAACGACTGGGGCGCCATCGCCTGGATGGACGGCAAGTTCGCCGAGGCGATCCACCGTCCGGATCTCGAGATCTTCGACCGCGTCGGCGGCGGCGACAGCTTCGCCTCCGGACTGGTCTACGGACTCCTGAGCGGTGAAAACATCGAATTCGCGGTCAACTGCGGTGCGGCGCACGGCGCGCTGGCCATGACGACTCCGGGCGACACCTCGATGGCGACCATCGACGAAGTCCGCAAAATGATGAAGGGAGCCGCGGCCCGCGTGGACCGCTGACACGAAAGGATACGTTCCGGTATGAGGAGGATAATTCCGGCGTTGATCGTTGCTGGAGTGCTGGGTATGGGGGCATCCGTGCCCCCCGATCTCACGCTCGGTTCGCCGGTGTCGCTGCCCCCGGTGGGGGTGCGGTTCCGGGCGTTCCGCAACATGAAGCCGATGCCGCTTCCCATGCCGGCGATCCGCGCCTCGCGCAGCGACGGCGTAAAGCTGATGGACAATCTGGAGTACTGGAACTTCCGCCAGACCGCCGGTATCTGGTCGAACGGAGTCGCCATGCTCCGGGTCGGCACCGCGACGCTTGCGCCGCTCGCCAAACGCGAGCTGAAACCCGAAGGCGAACTCGCCTCCAGCGTCAAAACACTCGACAACGGCCTGCCCGAAGCCGATGAAAAGATGTGGATGGAACAATTCGCCGGGGCGAAAGTTCTCTCCGTCAAACCGTATCCGGAATCACTCTACGGCTGTTCGGCCAAAGTGTTCGAGCTGGAGGAGGATTCCGCGGTGCATCAGGCCGCCTTTCTGGTGACTTCGCGAATCGACCCGACCCGGGTCATCGCGCTCTTGTTCGCCATCGACAAGGCGAACTACTCGGAACGGGCCGACGTGACGATCCGTCAGGTGCTCTCGAGCCTTCAGCTCGTCACCCCCAAGCGGGAGACGGTTTCCCTCGAGGAACGCCTCCGCAAAAAGGGGACACCGGAATACGAGGCAAGCCGCGAACGGGTGATCAGCAGCATCCGCAACTTCCGCGACTGGTGGTATGTCGAATCCGACAACTACCTGTTCGTCTCCAACGAATCCGACCGCCGGGCCATGGCGCGGCTGCGCACCGACCTCGAGAAGGCGCGCGAAGTGTTTTCCGACTATTACCCGCTCAAGAAACCGCTGGCTTCGGTCAGCGTGGTGCGCATTTTCGCCACGCGCGACCAATACAAGGAGTATGTCGGCGAAGACATGCAGTGGTCGGGGGGACTCTGGGCGCCTTCGCGCCGGGAGCTGATTATTTCGCCGCTCGACCCCGGTGCGCGCGAATCGGTCCGTGAGATGATCATGCGCCAGGTGGCGTTCCACGAGGGATTCCACCAGTATCTCTATTTCGCCACCGGGGAAGCGCCGGCCGGCATGTGGTTCAACGAAGGGTCGGCGCAGTTTTTTGAGGGGATCGAGTTCCAGTCCGGAAAAGGCGTGGTCGGGCTGCCGCAGTACATCGAGCGCAGTCTGGTCGCGCTTTTCGACCGAAACAAGGTGCACGACATCGGCGCACTGATCAAGATGGACCGCGAAACCTTCTACGGAGCGAACCGCGATGTCAACTATCCGCTGTCGCAGGCGCTGCTCTACTATCTCTGGAAAGGGGCCAAGGTGGACGGCAAGCCGGAATACGCCGAAATCCCCGTCCGCTATTACGACACGCTGGTGGAGACCCGGGACCCCGCCGCCGCCAACGAAGCCGCCTGGAAAGGGGTCGATGTCGACCAGCTCTCCAAAGACCTGAGCCGGTTCTGGAACAGTTCGAACCTGATCCGGCAATCGACCCGTTATCAGCCCCCGGCAAGAAAGGCGACGGAATGACCGTTTTTTCTTCTCGCGGCCTTGTTATTCCCAACGAACCGAGTATATTATTTTGACTGTTCTCGGTGGAAGGAAGATTCATGGCGTTCAATTGGAAGCGTAAGCTGCTTTTTCTCTATGCGAAGATCGTTCGAGATGACGGATCTCCCGACTATATCGCCCGCGGTTGGAGTATCGGCATTTTCATCGGCTGCGTCATCCCGATGTCGTTTCAGCTGATGATCTCGATTCCGCTTTCGTTTGCATTGCGGGGGTCGAAAATCGGCGCGGCGCTCGGGACCTTCATCACCAACCCGTTCACCGTTCTTTTCATCTACCCCGCCCAATGCTGGGTCGGCAATAAGATCATCGGAGGCGACCTGACCTGGAAAGCCACGGAAAAGGCCGCACTCGGGCTGATCAAACTGGATCTCTCCGGATTTTTCCACCTCGGCGGCGATCTTATCGCCTCGTTCTTCATCGGCGGCTTCCTGCTGGCGCTGATTCTCACCCCCACCGTCTATTTTACGGTCTACCGCCTGGTCGGGCGCTATCGCCGCATTAAGGATGCGCTCAAGGCGAAACACAAAGCAAAGAAAGTCGCCGAAGTCGAATCGCTCAAATAATCCGAAGCGCCCCCTGGCGCAGGACGCGGGGAGACGCGGACGTGGCATCGACCACGGTGGAGGCGAGCGCATCGGCGGAGATCGGTCCGCCGTCGACCGCCAGCGAAAGATCGCCGGAGAGTTCGGCCAGAGCCTGGGCGACGGTCAGCGCGTTCGGGTGCCCGGAGTGGTTGGCGCTGGTCTGGGCCAGCGGACAGCCGATCCGGCGCAGCAATTCCAGCACGAACGGGTGATCCGGAATCCGAAACCCCACCGTACCGCCGTCCTCTTTGGGAGCGATGATGGTGATCGGCCCCGGACAATATTTCCCGGCGAGTTCGGCGGGCAGCCCTTCCAGCCGGACGCCGAATCCGGAGAGACTCCGCCAGTCAGCAACGAACCAGCCGAGCGGCTTCGAACTGTCGCGGTCCTTGAGGTCGTAGATGCGGCGGATCGCCGCGACGTCATCGGCCCGGCAGACCAGCCCGTAGACCGTTTCGGTCGGCACCAGAATCACCGCGCCGGGAACGGCGAGAGCGGCCAGAGCCGCTTCAACCGCCGTTTCGACGCCGGATTCCGCGAGCGTGACGAGCGGACTCATTCTTCTTCCGCCACGCTCTGGTCGAGCATCCAATGCGGAATCCGTTCCCCGATGTAGCAGCAGATGAACGCCACTGCGCCGGCGAGGAAGCCGTAGACGGCGCCGACCGTCAGGCTGCGGTCGAGGTCGGAATTCATCAGCTCGGTGAAGGTCATTCCCGAACCGCTCGAATCGACGAACACATAGGCCAGCCAGACGGCGGTGGAGACCGCCATCGCCGCCCACGCGGCGTTCTTGCTCGCCTTCGGCACGTAGAGCGCGGTCACCACCGGAATGAAGATGACCACGAGCTGGGAAGCCCAGCTGTTGATCATCAGGCTGTAAATACTTTCCACCTTCCAGGCGAGAATCAGGGCGATCACCGTCAAAAATACGGTGGAGACCCGGGTCAGGACCAGCAGTCTCCGGTCGCTGAGCCGCGGCCAGATCGAGCCGATCACATTGTTGCAGAGCAGCGACGAACCGGCCAGCAGCGAACTGTCGGCCGAACTCATGATCGCCGAAACCAGAGCCGCGAGGAAGAGCGTCAGGAGCAGCGGGTGAATCTGCCCCAGGACGATGATCGCCATCTGCGGAAGAACCTGGTTTTCAACATCTCCCGAGGTAGAGATATTGTATTTGGCCAGCACGGTGCGGGCGGCGAACCCGATGGTGATCGGAACCAGGCCGATCGCGGCGTAGAAGAAACCGGACATCACCGCACTCGACACCGCGATCTTCTCATTCCGGCTCGCCAGCGAGCGCTGGATGAGGTCCTGGCCGACCATGCAGCCGAGCCCCATGACGATCCAGTTGCCGAAGTAGTAGACCCAATCGGTGTGGGTGAGAGGAACCGCATTTCCGGCGGCGTCGGTCGCCGGGCGAATCCACAGCGAAAGATCCTCGGCAGTGAGGCGGCTTGTCATGGCGTCCCAGCCGCCCGCCTCGAATATCGCACCGGGAACGATGATGAAGAGCCCGATCACGATCAGCGAAACCTGAACCACGTCGGTGAGCGTCACCGCCCACATGCCGCCGGCGAAGGTATAAATCAGAACCACACCGGCGCCGATGAGGGTGCCGTAATTCTCGTCGATCCCGGTCAGGATGTGAAGGATGGTGCCGATGCCGAGCATCTGCGCGCCGAGCCAGCCGATATAGACGGGGATCATCCAGAGCGAGGTGTAGACGCCCGCCCATTTTCCGTATTTACGCTCGACGATATCGGTGACGGTGAGACATTTCAGGCGGCGGAGCAGCCCGACGATGAAAATACCGGCGAGGACCAGGCTGATCGAAGCGCCGAAGGGGTCGGCGAGCACTCCGCCGATGCCGTCCTGATAGACGGTGGCGGCCACGCCCATACTCGACCCGGCGCCGAACCAGGTGGCCAGCAGCGTCGCGGTGGCCATCCAGAGGGGAAGACGCCGCCCGGCAACCAGAAAATCGTTCATTCCCTTGACTTTGCGGCTCGACCAGAAACCGATTCCGATCATCACGATGATGTAGAGGGAGATCCCGACCCAGAGTGTCAGCTTGGCATTGGGAGTGAGAATTGCGCCCGCACTTGAGCCGTCCGCAGCCGCGGCCGCCATCGTTTCTGCCGCCGGAGCGAGCGCCTCACCGAAAAAATAGTGCATTTTCTCTTATCCTTAGAACGAAGAAAAGTTAAAAAAAAACCGTAACGAACGGGAGAATCCCGTCTTATACGGCAGCGCCCTATAAATTACTCGACACTTTTCCGCAATGCAATCGGAAAACGCAAAAAAAACATTTTTTTTCATTCCGGCGCGGCCTTGAAAAAAAGAGAACATTGGAGTATGATACTAAGATGGAGCGAAACAAGACGATATACCTGGCGCAGCCGCACGGTATGTGCGCCGGAGTCAGGCGTGCGCTTGAGGCGGTCGATGCCGTTCTGGAACGGTTCGGTCCGCCGGTGTACGTATTGCACGAGATCGTCCACAACAGTTTCATTGTGAATGCATTGCGTGAACGCGGCGTCCGGTTTGCGGAAACGCTCGAAGAGGTTCCGACAGGCGCGGTGCTCCTGTTCAGCGCGCACGGGGTTTCCGACACGGTGGAACGGGAGGCGCGGGCGCGGCGGTTGAGTGTCATCGACGCCACCTGTCCGCTGGTAAAACGGCTTCACCACGCAGCGGAAAACGCATCCGGAGTCCTGCTGCTGCTCGGCCACCGCGGGCACCCCGAGGTGGAAGGCACCGTCGGCCGGTCCGGAGCGCGGTGGACGTTTACGGTCGGCGGCACGGATGAAATCGCCGGGCTGCCGGATTTCCCGGCGGATACGCCGGTTGCGCTTCTGGCGCAGACTACGCTCAATACGGAAGACGTCCGTATACTGGAAGATGTACTGAAGAAGAAATATCCGCAACTCGAATCGGCCGCGGCGGTCTGTTATGCGACCACCAACCGGCAGAGGGCCGTGCGTATGCTGGCCGAAAAAACCGGCGTGGTGCTGGTCATCGGCTCGCCGCACAGTTCGAATTCGAACCGGCTGCGCGAAGTTGCGGAACAGTCCGGGGCAAAAGCGTTCCTGATCGACGGCGCGGCGGGATTGCCGCGGGAAGTGCTGAAAACAGCAGCATCGGTCGGAGTCGGAGCAGGAGCCAGCGCGCCGGAGAGCCTGGTTTGCGAAGTGATCGCCGAGCTCCGCAATCTCGGGTTCGGCCGGGTGGAAACCGTCCCGGCCGCGGAAGAAGAAACTGTGTTCAGACAACCGATAATTCCGGAGAAACGTCAATGAAACATCTGTTGCTGCTGCTTCTGCTGATCGCGGCCGCGCTCATTTCCGGGTGCGATGAAAAGTCACGTCCAGGCTCTGTCCGGGTCTCGGTCGATTATGAAATCGACCGCCAGTTCAATTGGGACCCCGCCACCCGCAAGCTGAAAGGGGCGATCCGCATCAAGACCGTCGCTACCGGCAAAGAGCTTCCGCCGCAGTCGAACGCCTACGGAATTTCGTTCGAACTCTCTCCCGGCGACCGCGACACGGTCCTGGTGATGACCGACGGCGAAGGGACCTACTTCACCGGGGAATACCCGGACCTGCCGATTCAGCTGCCGCGGCTGCTGAGTCTCCAGCGCTCGGAAGTCAGCACCGAACTGGTCGACCCGGAAACCTGCGCCGCCTGCGAGGTCGCCATTTCGGAAGACTCGATCGACGGCAGCTACTGCTTCCTCTTCAGCTGCTTCAACCTGAAATCGGGCTGGCTTTACAACACCACCGTCACTCTGCCGACCGGGAAAGCGATTGCCGACGCCGACTTCGTCTCCCTGGCCAAAGGCAGGGAAGATTTCAAACGCATGCGCTGAACCGGCAAAAAAAACCATACGCCCCTCCCCTTGCATTCCCGGAACGATATGGTATATTAATGAGTTTCGTTCGCATGCAAGTGTGCAAAGGAGCCGCTTCAAATTCATTTTGAAGCGACGACAAAAAGGGAAAGAAAATGCCGCTTTTTCTGCTCGGGTTGGCGATCCTTGCGATCGGGTACTTCACCTACGGCAAACTCGTCGAGAAAATTCTCGCACCGGACGACCGCCCGACACCCTGCAAAACCAGTTGTGACGGAGTCGACTTCGTACGTCTTCCGCATTGGAAGAACATGCTGATCCAGCTTCTCAACATCGCGGGAGTGGGTCCGGTGATCGGGGTGATTCTCGGTATCAAATTCGGCGCGGTGGCCTTCCTCATCATTCCGGTCGGCAACGTCATCGGCGGTGCGGTTCACGATTTCGTCGGCGGCATGATGTCGCTGCGGCACGGCGGCGCGAACCTCCCGGAGCTGATCCGGCAGAACACGGGGCGCACCTTCTACTGGATTTTCTCCGGCTTCATGATCTTTCTCCTGCTGCTGGTGGTGGCGGTGTTCATCAACATTCCGGCGCGGCTGATCGACGGTTTCTGGCCGCAGAGTCCGTTTTTCTGGTACATCGTCGTGGCGATCTTCCTCTACTACATCGCCGCGACGCTGTTCCCGGTGGACAAGATCATCGGGATGATCTACCCCTTCTTCGGCGCGCTGCTGATCATGGGCAGTCTCGCCATCTTCTCGGTGCTGCTTTTTCACGCGCTCCGCAATCCGCTGATTCTCGAAGAGTCGGAGGCGTTCCGGGCGGGAATGCTCACGCCGCAGAACAACAGCCCGATCCTGCCGATGCTGTTCGTCACCATCGCCTGCGGAATCCTCTCCGGCTTTCACGCCACCCAGTCGCCGATCATCGCCCGCACCATGGAGCATGAAAAGCAGGCTCGTTCGAGCTTCTACGGCATGATGGTGCTCGAAGGCATGATCGGCATGGTCTGGGCGGCGGCGGGAATGGCGATCTACAATCTGTTCCCCGAATTCATGGCCAAGGCGCCGACCGCGGTGCTGTCGAAAATCACCACCCACTTTCTCGGCACCTGGGTCGGCGCGCTCACCGTCATCAGCGTGATCATTCTGGCAATCACCTCGGGAGACACCGCGATGCGGAGCCTGCGGCTGAGCCTGGCCGAGATGTTCCACGTGCCCCAGAAGCCGATCCGCAACCGGCTGGGCCTCTGCCTGCCGCTGGTGGTGATCGTCATCGGGCTGCTCTGGTGGTCGAACCGGAGCACCCAGACCTTCAACCAGCTCTGGGTCTACTTCGCCTGGGCCAACCAGGTGCTGGCCAGCTGCACGCTGACGGCGGGAACGGTCTGGCTGCTGCGCAACCGCAAACCGGCCTGGATCACGGTGATCCCCGGCGCGTTCATGACCTTCATCGTGGCGACCTACATTCTCTGGATTTCTCCGGCGCACGGCGGGCCGCTCGGCAAGCCGCTGGTCGGGTTCGGACTCGACCTCAGGCTCTCCTATCTCCTGGCGGCGCTGATCGCCGGGCTGACCACAGTCTGGAGCATCCGGCACGGCGTCCGGCTCGCCCAGACCGGAGAGGAACCGGTCGAAACGGAGTAACTACCGTTTTTTCCCCCGATTTTCGCCAAAAAACAGGAAGGCCGTATTTACAAAACGGCTTCGAAGTGCTATATTGTTCTTTCGGCGTAAGCCCGTTGGAAACATGGTACGGAAATCAGGGAAACAGAACGTGAAAGAAGTCAAAGTCGGTATTGTCGGATTCGGCACGGTCGGTGCCGGAGTCGCGGAGAACATCCTCAAGAACAGCGAAGTCGTCGCCAAACGCACCGGCGTCAAACTCGTTCTCACCCGTATCGCCGATCTCGACACTACTACCGACCGGGGTGTCGCGGTACCGCGGGAACTTCTGACTACCGACGCCGCCGAAGCGATCGCCGCTTCTGACATCATCGTCGAACTTGTCGGCGGCACCACGTTCGCCCGCAAGCTCATCCTCGACGCCATCGCCGCCGGGAAGCATGTCGTAACCGCCAATAAAGCCCTCCTCGCCCTGCACGGCAAGGAGATTTTCGACGCGGCGGAAAAGGCCGGCGTCGACGTCTGCTACGAAGCGAGCGTGGCGGGCGGCATTCCGATCATCAAAGCGCTCCGCGAAGGACTGGTCTCGAACCGGATCAACCGGATTTACGGAATCATGAACGGCACCTGCAACTACATCCTCACCCGGATGGAGAATGAGGGCGCCGCGTTCAACACCGTGCTCGCCGACGCGCAGAAGCTCGGGTACGCCGAAGCGAATCCGTCGCTCGACATCGACGGCTTCGACACCGCGCACAAGACCTCGATCCTCGCCTCGCTGGCCTTCGGGCGCTGGTTCGGGATGGACCCGATCCACGTCGAAGGCATCCGCGACCTCGCGCTGGAAGACCTCCGTTACGCCGACGAGCTCGGCTACCGGATCAAACTGCTGGCGATCATCAAATCCGAAGACGGCAAAGTTCAAATGCGCGTCCACCCGACGCTGGTTCCGAAGAGCACACTGCTGGCGAATATCTCCGACGTGTTCAACGGCGTGATGGTCGACGGCGACACCGTCGGCCAGACCCTTTTCTACGGACGCGGAGCAGGCCGTTTCGCGACGGCCAGCGCGGTGGTGGCCGACATCACCGACGTGGCGCTCAATATCGCCGCCGGTTCGGTGCGCCGGATTCCGGGCTTCCGCGCCGGAGAGCTGTTCAACGAAATCGCGCCGATCGAAGAGGTCTCCTCGCGCTACTACCTGCGCTTCATGGTCGATGACTGCCCTGGAGTGCTCGCGTCGATTTCGCAGATCCTGGCGGAAAAATCGATCAGCATCTCCAGCGTGATCCAGCACGAAAGCCGCAGCAGCGACGGTGCGGTTCCGCTGGTCATCCTGACCCACAAGGCGGCGGAGAAGGAAATCCGCAGCGCGCTGGCCGAGATCGACATCCTCTCGATCAACCGCTCGCCGGTCAAACTCAT
>CAYSZM010000074.1:0-16596 GCA_964435365.1 uncultured Victivallis sp.
CGCTGCTCTCGACCAAGAAACGCGGCTTCGCCACCTGCGTCGGAACCGCCTTCGACAAAGGCTTCCCGGCCAGCTGCGCCGAATGCGGCGAATGCATCGAAGCCTGCCCCGTCGGAGCCCTCGACTGGCGCATTAAGAAGTAGGGGGAAGAGGGGATTCAGAGGGGGCGCTTCGCCCCCCTCCGAACCTCCCCCCGACCGGCAGGGTGCCGGTGCCGGGTACTTTGATCCGCATCAAATGCTGCGCATTTGACGCTCCGACTAAGAAATTCGGGAGGTAATGCGGGGTTCCGGAGGACGCAAAATACCGCTCCGTCGGCACGCCTTTCCGCTTTTTTGCGGAAAGGCGGCACTCCTCCGCCTGTTTTTGCAGGAGGAGTGAGAACTCACCGTAAGACCGTTGCCGGGATTGTCGGTAATTACGCTCGTGTGGAGATCGATAAACGGGCTTGGCAGGCTTGCGGAACGTTCATGGCCGGTTGCGGCGGGTTCGTTTTCGTGGGTCGTGCATGGTCAGGGGCCCGCAAAGCCGCACGCCGGGCACGACCCACGAAAACGAACTCGCGCCAGACCGCCGGGAACCTTCAGCGAGGGGCCATGAGCTATCCTAAATGGCCTGCCAAGCCCCCGCAAAGATCTCCACGCAAGCAGAGTTACCGGGTCGTTCTCGCAACGGTCTTGCACCTCGCATACCAACTTCCTGCAAAAACAGGCGGAGGAGTGCCCTCTCGCCCCAAAAAAGGGGCGAGAGGTGCCGACGGAGCGGTATTTTGCGCCCTCCGGAACCCCGTACTACCTCCCGAATTTCTTAGTCGGAGCATTAAATGCGCAGCATTTGATGCGGATCAAAGTACCCGGCACCGGCACCCTGACGGTCGGGGTGCAGGGGCGAAGCGCCCTGCCCGCCGGAGGCTCCCCATAACGAAAGATTACGGAACGAGGGTGAAGTTTGCACCGAGACGCTGGAAATCGCGAACGAAATCGGGATAAGTGACGGAAGCGGCTTCGGCTTCGTCGATGACGGTTTCGCCTTCGGCGACGAGTCCGGCGATGGCGAGGGCCATGGCGATGCGATGGTCGGCGTGACTGGAGACTGCGGCGCCGCGGAGGGTGCCGCCGCGGATGATCATGCCGTCGGGGAGTTCTTCGATATCGGCGCCCATTTTGGTGAGTTCCGAAGTCATCACCGCGATGCGGTCGGTTTCTTTGACCCGGGCCTGGGCCACGTTGACGAGGCGGGTTTCGCCTTCGGACAACGCGGCGACGACCGAGAGCATCGGCAGGGCGTCGGGGGTTTCGTTCATATCGATGGAGCAGCCTTTGAGCTTGCCTTGCGTCGGTTTCACCGTCAACTCGGCGCCGTGCTCGATGGAGGCGCCCATTCGTTCGAGATAGCTGAACACCTTTTTATCTCCTTGTGCGTCGGAGAAATCGAGGTTGCGGATGACGATGCCGTCGCCGACCAACGCTCCCGCGCAGAGCGGAAACGCCGCCGTGGAGAAGTCGGCGGGGATTACCCGGCGGAATGCGGGGATCGACTGCCCGCCCGGAATCCGCCAGTGGAGCATATCGTCGCTCTTTTCGTAGCGGATGCCCAGCATATCGAGCCACGCCAGCGTGATTCCGATATACGGTTTCTCGTTGAGGAAGGTCAGATCGACCGTCGAATCCTCTTTCAGCGTCGGCAGCATGAAGAGCAGCGAGGTGAGGAACTGCGAAGTGGTTCCGTCGACACGGGTTGCGCCGCCTTTAAGCGGTCCCCGGACGGAGAACGGACACTTGCCGTTGGCCGATTCGACTTTGCAGCCGAGGGGCTTCAGCGCCTCGAAGAGACCGGCCATCAGCCGGGTGCGCAAACTCGCGTCGCCGTCGAACCCGATGGAGAATTCCTGACGGGCGCAGAACGAGGTGAGCATCCGCATCCCGGTCCCGGAGTTGCCGAGGTCGAGGGTATGGCCGGGATCGGTGAATACGCCGCCGGTCCCGGTGATCTCCCATGCGCCGTCGCGCTCGACGACTTTCGCGCCGAGCAGTTTCGCGGCTTCGAGCGACGAGCGGGTGTCGGCGGATTCGAGCGGGGCGACCAGCGTGCTGGTTCCGTTCGCGGCCAGTGCGGCCGTGATTCCCCGGATGGTGTGGGACTTGGAACCGGTCACCGCGATTTCGCCGCGGAGCCGGGAGGGCCTGACCAGAAGTTTCATAGCCGTTTACTCCGTGATGATGGAAGTGTAATCGCCGCCCGGCGGAATCATCGGCAGCACGTGTTCGTCATAACCGGTGTAGACGTCGAGCAGGTACGGCCCGTCGCAGGCGAGCATCTCCTCGAGCGCCGGAATCAGCTCCTCGCGGGAGAACACCCGGCGGCCCGGAATCCCGTAGCCGGAGGCGATGGTGACGAAATCCGGATACGGTTGACAACCGCTGCACGCCGTCCCGTCGCACGAGGCGCAGTGGTTCTCACCGCCCTTGCCGTTGGCTCCCTTGCTGCGGCCGAGCACCGTGTTGCCGCGGTTGCGGTTGTAGAACCGGTCTTCCCACTGGGCCACCATGCCGAGATGCTGGTTGTTGAGGATGATCATCTTAACGCCGATCTCCTCGACGAACAGCGTGCCCAGCTCCTGGATGTTCATCTGGAAGCTGCCGTCGCCGTCGATGTTGATGACGGTTTTCTCCGGGCAGGCGACTTTGGCGCCCATCGCGGCGGGCAGGCCGAAGCCCATCGCGCCGAGTCCGCCCGAAGTGAGCAGCTGGCGCGGGAAGCTGTAATCGTAGTACTGCGCCGCCCACATCTGGTGCTGGCCGACGCCGGGCACGATCACCGCCTTGCCTTCGGTCAGCTGCGACAGCGTCTGGATGACGTACTGCGGCTGGACCCGTTCCGGCTTGACTTTGTACTGGTTGTAGGGGAACTTCTTCTTCCACTCCGCGATGCGGGCGAACCAGTCGGCGTACTCTTTGCCGGCCGGATTCGCGTTCAGCGCCAGGAGCACGTCTTTGATATTGCCCACGATGCCGAGGTCAGCCGGTTTATTCTTGTTGATCTCGGAGTCGTCGATATCGACGTGGACGATCTTCGCCCGGGTGGCGAATTGCCGCGGGTTGCCGGTCACGCGGTCGTCGAACCGCGCGCCGAAAGCGAGCAAGAGATCGCACTCGTTGGCGGCGTAGTTGCCGTAGACCGAACCGTGCATGCCGAGCCAGCGCAGCGACAGCGGGTGCTTCTCCGGAAACGCGCCGATGCCCATCAGCGTGGTCACCACCGGGATGTGGTAGCTTTCGGCGAACTTGAGCAGTTCGGAAGAGGCTCCCGCAGAGATGATGCCGCCGCCCGCGTAGACGCACGGCCGCTTCGAAGCGGCGATCATGGCGCGGATCTTCTCCGCGTCGGCCGGGTCGAAAACCGGGTCGGGACGGTAATAATTGAGCTCAACCGGCACATCGAAATCGAATTCGACGCGCTGCTGCTGGATATTTTTCGGAATGTCGACCACCACCGGACCGGGGCGACCGGTCGAGGCGATATGGAACGCCTCCTTGAGAATCCGCGGAATCTCCTGCGCGTCGAGCACGAGAAAGCTGTGCTTGACGATCGGGCGGGTCACGCCGATGATATCGGTCTCCTGAAACACGTTTTTGCCGATCATCGAACTCGGGACCTGCCCGGTGATGAACACGGTCGGCACCGAATCCATGTAGGCGTCGGCGATGCCGGAGACGAGGTTGGTCGCACCGGGGCCGCTGGTGGCCATGCAGACGCCGACTTTACCCGAAATCCGGGCATAGCCGCCGGCGGCGAAGGCCCCGCCCTGTTCGTGGCGCGGCAGGATCACCCGCATGGTCGACTTCGACAACGCCTGGTGCAATTCGATCGCCTGCCCGCCCGGATATGCGAATACGACCTCTACCCCAAGGAGCTCCAAGCTTCTGATGGTAATTTCGCTGCCTTTCATGAGGTTGGTCGTTTGCTTGTCCATGTTTCCATTCCTTAAACTGTGATGATTTCTTCTGCTGAGCGCACAAGGGGGGGAATCGAACCGCGCCGTTCCCCCCATGCTCCGGTGCAGATAGTCGGTAAATATACCGCTCTTTCCGGCAAAAATCAAATTATCTCATTGAAAAACAGGGATATTGGACTATATTAACTCCTGTTTCGCTATAACATTTGGATAATGCGGGGGATGAAAACGGGGTTATGGCAAAGATCGATTACGAATTCGATCAAGGCGGCACGGGGAAGAGCCGGGCGGGAATTTATTTCCGTCTCGGCGTGATTTTTCTTCTGGTCGCCGGACTCACCGCCGGAATCATCTGGGTGCTGATCCCGAAATCCGAGGAAGAGAAACCGAACCTTCCGGTTCCGCCGAAAACGGAGGTCGTTCCGACGGAAAACGGGAACACTTCCGAGCTTCCGCCCCAAGGCGGAAAGCCGGCCAACACGACCTCGGAGACGCCCGCCGTCGAAACCCCGCTCCCCGTCACGGAAACGCCGGTTGAAACCGAAACTCCGCCGGCGACGGTCGAACCGCTGGCGCCCGAAGAGACGCCGACCCTCCTTCCCGAAAAAGGCAAGCCCTGGGTCGGCGACCCGATCATCGACCGCCCCGACGTGCCGAAAGCCGAAATTCCGGCCAACGTCCGCCCGGCGCTCGACGCGGATTTCAACCAGGCCGAGCAGGCGATCGGCGGCAAAAATTACCGCGCCGCCGCAGTCGCGGCCGGAAAAATCCTCTCGTCACAGACGGTCGTCCCCTATTCGACCGAATGGCGGCAGGCGGCGGCGCTGCTGACCGAAGCGAACCTGACCGCGTTCGCCGAGCGCGCCCCGCAGGAAAAACTGACGGAGTCGTATCTTGTGAAACCGGGCGACAGCTACAGCCGGCTCGCCGCAAAATACCATACCACCATCGAATCGATCAAACATTACAGCGGCCTTTCCGAAGCGGACAACAACCTCCGCGTCTCGCAGAAGCTGCTGATCTATCCGGGGCCGTGGAAGATCGTGGTCCGCAAGGGGCCGCGGATTCTTGAGGTCTACAACCGCGACCGCCTCTACGCGGTCTTCGACGTCGGCATCGGGCGGCTGGACAAGACCCCCGCCGCGAGCTTCGTCATTTCGAGCAAACTCAGGAACCCCGACTGGTACACGCCGGGCGGCGGAATCGTCCGCTACGGGGACCCGGACAATCCGCTCGGCACCCGCTTCCTGAAACTGGCCCCGACCGGGTCGCCGGACCGGCCGCTGCTCGGCTACGGCATCCACGGCACCCGGGACGACGGCGACATCACGCGTTCGCTCAGCAACGGCTGCATCCGTATGCGCAACGCCGATGTCGAAACATTGTATATCCTCGTTCCGGCCCGAACGCCGGTCGAGATTGTGGAATAGATCTTATTTTACACCACCCGAAGGGAGTGAATCAATCATGCCGGAAATCCATCTGGAATTCGAGAAACCGATCGTCGAACTGCGCAAGAAGCTGCTGGAGCTTCAGGAGCTCTCCGAGAACAACCGGCTCGATCTCTCCACCGAGATCAATTCCCTCACCGAACGCATGAACCAGACCATGAAAGAGATCTACAGCAAGCTCACCCCGTGGCAGCGGGTCCAGCTTGCCCGCCACCCGGAACGGCCGTATACGCTCGACTACATCGGGCAGCTGTTCACCAACTTCATCGAACTCTCCGGCGACCGCCGGTTCCGCGACGACAAGGCGATCGTCGGCGGCTTCGCCAAATTCCAGGGCAAGCAGCCGGTCATGGTCATCGGCACCCAGAAGGGCCGCGACATGAAGTCGAACGTCTACCGCAACTTCGGCTGGCCCAGCCCCGAAGGCTACCGCAAGGCGATGCGGCTGATGCAGCTCGCCGACCGCGCCGACGTGCCGATCATCACCTTTGTCGACACGCCGGGAGCCTTCCCGGGCATCTCCAGCGAAGAGCGCCACATCGCCGAGGCGATCGCGGTCAATCTGCGCGACATGTTCGCGCTGCGCGTGCCGGTCATTTCGGTGATCATCGGCGAAGGCGGCTCGGGCGGCGCGATCGGCATCGGCGTCGGCAACCGCATCCTCATCATGGAAAACGCCTACTACTCGGTCATCACGCCGGAAGGGTGCGCGGCCATTCTCTGGAAGGACCGCAAGTTCGCGCCGCAGGCGGCCGACGCCCTCCAGCTCACCGCCGAGAAACTGCTCGAACTCGGCATCGCCGACGGCATCATCCCGGAACCGTTCGGAGGAGCCCAGCGCGACCACGAAGCCGCCGCCAAACTGGTGGGCGAAGCGATCGGCAAACAGCTTTCCGAACTGCGCAAGCTCTCCGGCAGCAAGCTCAAGGAGCAGCGCTACGAGAAGTTCCGCGCGATGGGAACCTTCTCCGACGGAATCCAGTCCGCCGCCGAAGCGAACGCGCCGGCCGGAGAGGAAACCGAAACGGAAGAGGCGAACGCGTGAAGACTCTCCTGACGGTCCGCGAAGCGACGGAAGCCGACGTCGGGAAAATTCACGAACTTCTGACCATCTACTCGAAAAAAGCGGTGGTCCTCGCGCGCAGCGAGGAGGACATCCGCTTCTACCTCGGGAATTTTCTGGTGGCCGAGGTGGACGGCGTCATTCGCGGCTGCGCCGCCGCGCGCGATTTCGGCAACGATCTGCTCGAAGTCCGCTCGATGGTGGTCGAGCCGGGGTTCCAGGGCAAGGGAATCGGGCGGGCAATGGTCGAAGCGCTGATCGCCGGGCTCCGGGTGAAGCGCGAGAAGTTCCGGCTGTTCGCGCTGACCTACCAGGTCGAATTCTTCAAAGCGCTCGGATTCCGGATCGTTGACCGCGACCTGTTCCCGGAAAAAATCTGGAGCGACTGCGCCAAATGCCCGAAAAACCAGTGCTGCGACGAAGTCGCCATGCTGGTTGAATTTCCGTAACGGGTGAAAATAAAAAAGGCGGCCGTCAAGCCGCCTTTTTTCATCGGGAAAATCACTTCTTCAACGCGTCCGGGGCCAACTTCTGACGTTCGGGGACGGCCAGCGATTTGATCCGGTCGTTCACCGTATAAACGACGACGAGCTGCTTGGCTTTCTTGGGGAACGGGTCGGTGAACAGGGAGTTGTCAACGAGAATTTCCCTGCCCTGTCCGATCGCGTCGGCCACCTTGCCGGTGACGTCGAGCCACTTGCCTTCCGCGCCGTAGAAGGCTTTGAGGATCTTCAACTCCTTCGCGGCAACGGCGTTGTCAAGAAGGATGAGGGACTCTTTCTCCTTAACCTTCACGTTTTTCTCGCTGCCATCCTGCTTGTAGGTCAAATCGAGCGTCTTGGGAATCTTCGGAGCCGGGTCTTTGCCGAACAGGGTGTTGGACGGCGTAATCAGGAACAGAGCGCCGGGAACGTTGACCGCTTTGGTTTTCACCATCTCCGTGACGTCGATCACGGCGTCTCCCGCGCCGTAGACCGCCTTGACGACCTCCACCTCTCCGGCGCCCAGCGAAAGACCGCCGACCACTGCGACAAACGCCGCCGCAATTCTCATGATTCCGTTCATAACATCCTCCCTGTCGTGATAACCGTTCGCCCGGACGAACTCCGGACCCGTTGCGGTTACTATAGACGGAGACGCCGCCGATTGCAACCGCCGCAGGGATTTTTTCTCCGTCGGCTGATGGTCACGACACCATATCAGGGAGCATAGGCCTGACCGCCGTTGATGTTGATGGTTTCGCCGGTCATGAAGCCGTTTTCGACCGCCCAGACCACCCCGTCGGCGATTTCGTCGCAGCTGCCCGCACGGCGCAACGCGATGGTCGCGCATTCGGCGGCATAGCCGTCCGGCCCGATGCGCTTGAGCATATTCTCTGTTGCGATCATGCCGGGAGCAAGGGTGTTGACGGTGATTCCGAAGGGTGCGCAGGCCGCCGCATAGGAGCGGGTGAGGCTGTGCATCCCCAGCTTGCTGGTCGCGTAGGCGATCATCTCCAGCTCATTGGGCCGGCACGCCCGGCTGCTGGAGAGGTTGACGATCCGGCCATTGCGGTGGCCGTCGGCGTAGCGCAGGAACTCGCGGCAGCAGAGGTAGGCCCCTTTGAGGCCGACGGCCATCACCCGGTCCCACCAGTCGCCGTCGCTCTCTTCGGGGCGGCGCGACAGCGGATCGACCCGGGCGTTGTTGACCAGGACGTCGACGCCGCCGAATTGCTCCTCCAGCTCCGCGAACATGGCTTCGACCGCCTTCTCCTGCGAAACATCGCAGCGGAACGGAACGGCGTCGCCGCCGGTTTCGCGGATTCCCGCCGCCACGCGTTCGGCGCGCGCGGTGCTCGACGCATAATTGACGATCACCCGGAATCCGAGTTTCGCCAACCGGGCGGCGACGCACGCGCCGAGTCCCTGCGACGCGCCGGTAATCAATGCGGTTCTCTTTCTCTCTTCCATCGTTTTTCACCTTTCCCTGCGGAGGGCCTGCATGGCTCCCCGGATGTATCCCAGCGCATACCCCATGCCGCACTCCCACGGCGCGGAACTCTCGACCAGCGGCGTGTGGTCGGGAATCAGCGTGCCGCCGAACCCGTGCTTCGCATAGAGCGAAAGCGCCCGCGGCATATCGACATACCCCTCGTCGATAAATACTTCCGAGTAACGCGGACGGGTGCCGCTGGTGTTGCGGAAGTGGACGTAACCGATCCTCCCCGCCGCGGCGAATTCCTCGATCGCCGCATAGACATCGACCCCCGCCATGCAGGAGACGGTCCCCTGGCAGAACTCCAGCGCGTTGTACGGACTGTCCACCACGCCGAGGAGCCAGCGCAGCCCCTCCGGCGAGTGGAGCGGCCGGGCAATGCCGCGCAAAGACGGCACCGGGGGATCGTCAGGGTGGGCGCAAAGCCGGATTCCCGCCGCCTCGGCGACCGGGACGGCCCGTTCCAGAAACCAGCGGAAACGCGCCCGGAACTCCTCCTCGCCGCAGGGCGGCAGGACGCCCCGGGTTCCGCGCCGCTCGATCCGGGTGTTGAACCAGAACTCCGGATTCCTCTGGGGTTCCGCCGGGAGTTTCGACTCATCGAAGCTCTTGATCCCCGCCAGCCCCCGGCCGTCGCGGTTGCCGCTGCCGTAATCGGTGAAATATCCCTGCACGCCGCAGGCGCTGAAGCTGTAGCCGAAGCAGGGTATCCCCGCTTCGCCGGCGTTGCGGATGGTCCGGAGAACCTTCTCCAGTTGCTCCTCTTTTCCGGGTTCGTCCAGCACGATATGGTCCCAATGGGCGGGGTGGAAATTTTCGATGGCGGCGAGCGAGAGTCCGTGAGCGGCCGCCTGGCGCACCAGCGCGTCGAACTGCTCCCTGTGCCAGACGCCGTCGCCCTCGTCGAAGGGGACCCAGGCGACGACGCTTTCGCAACCGAGCTGGCGGGCCAGCCGCAGATGGGCGTCGCTCCACATGGCGGGTTTCATGGCGAGGCCGAGTTTCATTTCCGCACGCTCCCTTCTCCCAGAATCAGGACTTCGGTGCGGTCCGGAGCCAGTTCCAGCCGGACCGCCGCGCCGTCGCGGACGGAGGGGCCGCACAGGCTTTTCACCGGAACGCCGCCGGTTTCCAGCCGGAGCGGAACGGTCGCTTCCGTCCCGTTGTGAAGCACGAGCACTTCGACGCCCTCCCCGGTCAGCCGCCGCCCGGTCACGCCCTCCGGCAGCCGCAGCATCGGCTCGACCCCGCATTCCTCCGCGAACCCGGTGATTTCGCGCGCCGCGGCTGGGGAGAAATCTCCGTAAACCCGGTGCGTCAGCTCCATCCCCCAGATCCGCGTCCTCCCTTTCCCCGCGGCATGATCGACCGCCGCCGCGCCGCCGTCGGAGTAACGCGCATGAATCCGCGCATCGGGAGCCGGGCCGAAGGTCTGGCGCATCCGTTCCCCCGAAACCTCCCGCCCGTCGGAAGTGCCGGCCGAAACCGTACCGGGAGCGGCGACGTAATCGGCCTCGCGCACGCCGAACAGGTCATCCAGCCCGTGTCCGGGAATCGCGCCGCGCACATACATGTGTTCATCCTGCCAGGCGAACCGCCCGTCCGCCCAAACCGCGCCGCCGCGGCGGACGAAGGCGGCGATCCCCTCCGCCACCGCTTTGCCCGCCAGGTTCACCTGCGGCAGAAAGAGGACGCGATACCGCTCCGGGAGCCCCGCCGCGACTTCGTCGTCGGAGACGAAATCGACCTGAAAATTCGCCTCGCTCAGCGCGCAGAAACAGCCGAGCTGCGCCTCCCGCCCGCGGGAGGAGATTCCCGGCGCACCCGGACGCGCTTCCTGCTGAAGCAGGCGGTAGATGCTGTCGGAGAAGGAGTCGAGAATCGCAATCCGGGCGGGTTCGCGCTCCGCCGCCAGCAGCATTTCACGGTTTTCCCGGAACAGCCGGGCGAATTCGGCCACGGCGCGGGAACGCGGCGTCTCGCCGCCGTCGGCGGGAGCGCGAAGGCCGAACTCCCCGTTCTCGAACGTTCCGGCACGCCACGCCTGCCACAGCCAGTGAATCACCCCTTCCAGCCCGGCCGCGTAGCTCTGCCAGAGTTCGAAGGCGACGGCCTCCGGCGTCGGCGTGTATTGCTGCCGGAAATGGACGTCGCTGGTGCCGACCTGAAGTTCGCCGACCATGGCCCGGCCGCCCTTGAGCCAGCTCCAGGTCCGGGCCACGCCGCAACGGTAGAAGTTCCTCCGCCAGCCGGGGTCCGCCGCCCGCGGATTGTCGTTGCTCTGGTGCATCGAGCAGCTGATCGAATCCGGAATCCGGGCGGCGCGGCCATCCTCGCGCCCGAACGAGGCCGGGTTGTCGTGAATGCTGTGAAAGTTGGTGTGGGTCGGGTGTTTCCGGTCGTATTTCTTCACCTCATCGCACAGCCAGCCGAGCTCCCGGCGGAAGAGGGAGGAAGAGAAAACGCCGAAATCGTACGCCATCGCCGAACTCCGGCCGCGGGTGCCGAGGCGGAACGCGCGCTCCAGCCAGTCGGCGTCGAGCGGTTCCGACTCGCCGGGAGCCAGCAGGCTGAAAACCGGGTATTCGCCGCGCCAGCTCTCCAGCAATTCAGCGCGGGAGGGGTAGCGCTCCTGAAGCCACGCCGCGAAGAGTTCCAGCACCGGACGGTTCTTCGTCAGGTTCGGCGTCGGCTCGTTCCAGACGTTCCAGCTCTCCAGGGCGGGCGAGGCGGCGTAGCGGGTCACCAGCTTCCGGATCAGGGCGGCCAACGGTTCGCGGACTTCGGGGTGTTCGAGCGAAGGATAGCGGCCTGGGTCGTTCTTCCCCAGCGCATCGAGCCGGGAGGTCAGCCAGAACGGCAGGTAGAATCCGATCGTGCACATGATCTTCAGGCCGCATTCCGCGGCGGCGGCAAAGACCCGGTCGACGAAGGAAAAATCGTATTCCCCCTCGCGTTCCTCCACCAGCTCCCACCAGACGATGATGCGGATCGTCCGGTAGCCGTTTTCGGCGATGTTCAGGCAGTCGCGCCGGACCTCCCCGGCGGAGAGCCGGGGATTCATCCAGTACATGATGCCCAACGTGAATTCTTTCATTTCGACGGCGTCCTTTCGGTTTGGGCTATAGTATACCCAATTCCGGCCCGGCGGACAAGGTTCTGGCGTGCCAAAGGACAGAACTTTTGTGCCAACCGGGCGAAATCGCTTGATTTCAGAGGAAAGCCGGATACAGTAAAGGAAAGAGGGAGATTTTCAACATGAACGGATGCATCCGCGACGAGCAGACCACGACCTGGTTCGTCCCCGACGAGGTGCGGACAATCAGAACTCCCCTGCCAGTTCTCAAATACGGTCGCTCCGACTCCTGCTTCGCGTCGAAGACGATCCGCAACCGGCCGGACATGGAGTTCTGCCTGCGGATTTCAAGCAAGGAGGAGGCGGCGGAAGACACGGTGAACGGCAGACGGTTCCGGACGCCGTACCCGCATGTGATGCTGAAACTGCCCGGTCAGGAGCACACCACGAGCTGCGCGAATCCGCGTCACGTCTTCTTTTTCCACTACGACCGCTTCGCGCCGGACATTCTCCGCGGCAGGAACGTGCCGGTCGATGAACTCTTCTGGCCGTTCGCCTGGAGCGATGCGCTGGAGAAAATGATCGAAGAGATGATGGCGAACGCCGAGTCGCTGCACTCCCCCGGCGTCCCGGAGCGGATGGATGTCCTCGCCTGGCAGATTCTGCTCGAATGCTGCCTCCGCCGCAACGGCTGCGCCATTCCGCCGCCGGACCGCCGCGAAAAGGAAATCCGGGCGATCGCCTCGTATCTTCAGCTCCACAGCCGGGAGGAGATCGACCTGGAATCGCTGATCGCCAGGCACGGCTTCTCCCGCCGCAGTTTCTTCCGGCACTGGGCGAAGTACTACCGGGAGTCTCCGGCGGAGATGGTGCGGAATCTGCGCATCCGGCAGGCCGAGGAGCTGCTGCTCAAAACGGACCTCTCCGTCTCCGAAATCTCGGCCGACCTCAACTTCCGTTACTCGGAATACTTCATTCGCGCCTTCAAAGCGGCGACCGGGCAAACTCCGCTGCAATTTCGCGAAAAGCCGGAATAGGGGATATCAGTTCCCCTTGCGGAGATGGGCGCGGGGATGCGCCTTGTCGTAGACGTTCTTCATCCGCTCGGCGCTGACGTGGGTGTAAATCTGGGTGGTGCTGAGGTTCTGGTGGCCGAGCAGCTCCTGGACACTGCGCAGGTCGGCGCCGTTGTCGAGCAGGTGCGTGGCGAACGAATGCCGCAGCTTGTGCGGCGTGAAATCCGGCGGCAGCCCGGCTTCGATCAGGTAACTTTTGAGGTTGCGCTGGAACGAACGGGCGGTCAGCCGCTCGCCGAACCGGTTTAGGAAAACGGGACTCTCCATGCTCCGTCCCCAGCCGCGTTCGCCGCAGAGCTTGAGATAGCCGGTCAGCGCCTCGTTGGCCCAGCGGCCGACCATGGCGAACCGCTCCTTCTTGCCTTTGCCGCGCACTTTGGCCACGCCGGAAAGCTGGTCGAGGTCACTGCGGTTGAGGCCGATCGCCTCGCTGATACGCAGCCCCCCGGAGTAGATCACTTCGACCAGCGCCACGTCGCGTGCGGAGGCGAAGTCGGCCCCTTCGCCGGTCTTGGCCAAGCCGTTCAACACCGCCTTTTTCCAGTAGGCGGGAATCGCCTCGAGAAGCTGGTCAATCTGGCTCTGGTTCATCACTTTGGGCAGCGGCCGCTCAACTTTGAGGGGCGGCATGCGGCCGAACGGATTCGCTTCGATCTGCCCGGTTTTCTGGAGGAAGCGGAAAAACGACCGCAACGCGGAAATCTTCCGCCGCTGCGACCGTTTGCAGTCTCCGGCTTCAAAGAGCTTCATCTGGAAGGTCCGCGCCTGATCGAGATCGACGCTCTTCCAGTTGTTGAACCGTTCGTCCGAATCCCTCACCAGCCGGGCGAATTCGACGATGTCGCGGACATACGCACTGATGGTGTGTTCGCTGGCATTGCGCTCGCCGCGCAGATGACGGATGAATGATTGAAGCCGGGAGCCGAATCTCATTTGCGTTCTTTCACCTCGGCGGCTCCGGCCTTGAACGTGCCGAGCACCTTCCCGCCGCCATCGGCAACGGTCAGGGTGTCGCCGTGAATCGAATACCGGCGGACGGCGTTGAGCGTCTCGGAGAATTTCTTCTCATACCCGAGATTCGGGCCCGCCATCCGCGTCGCGGGTCCGGAGGTGAACGAGAGTTCCCCCTTCTCCGGCTCGATGACCGCCTGCGATGAGAAACGGTTGACGCCGCTGCAGCCGAACACCTTGCCTGTCTCGCCAATCTCGAACCAGGCGGGGGTGTCGCCGACCAGCCTGACATCCCCCTGATTTTCCAGTCGCTCAGGGACCCACACCGTGTTTTTGAGCGGGGCCGAAGCACAGCCGCTGAGCAGCGCCAGCAACCCGAGGGCAATCACCGTCATTCCCGATTTCACGTATTTCATCTTTCTGTCTTCTCTTCTGCGTTCGGTTGTCTGCATGACACGTGCGGCGAAACGGAATTCCTCCTCACGCCCTGATGTTTCCGACATCCGGCCAGAAATAATATAGCAGAAACCATACCGTTGTCAAATTACAATCAAACGTAGGCGTGTTCGATCCGGATCAAAACGTGGATTTTTTCACCGTTTTTGCCGAGTTCGTGCTGAAATTTCCGGCGCAGCTCGGCGGGATCGGCGGAACAGCCGCGCGGAACCAGCAGGTCGAAGCGCAGCAGCAGCGAATGCGCGTTCCGCGAAATCCGGAAGTCGTAGACGTGGAACCGGCCGTCGAGCCGTTTCGCCGCGTCCACCGCCGCCAGCCGCCAGCGTTTGTACTCGGGATCGTTCTCTTCGAAGGGGTCGCAGTGAAGGGTGAGCACCACCGGCATGGAGAGCGCGACCTCGCGCTCGGTCCGTTCGAGCGAGTCGTGCATCCGGACCGGGTCGGCGGAAGAATTGATTTCGGCATGGGCCGTCGCAAAATAGCGGCCCGGCCCGTAATTGTGCATCATGAGATCGTGGATGCCGTTGATGTCCGGATTCTCCAGCACCTTGGCTTCCAGCGCGGTGACCAGCTCCGGGTTCGGGATTTCGCCGAGCAGCGGGTCGATGGTGTCCTTGACCACCCGGATTCCGCCGAAAATCACCAGCGCCGCCACGACCACGCCCGCGATGCCGTCCACCGGGAAGCTGGTCAGCGTGCCGGTCCACAGCGAGAGGAGCACCACCGAGGTGGTCAGAATGTCGCTCAGGCTGTCGAAGGCCGTCGCCCGCAGGACGGGCGAATCGATCCGCCGGGCGATGCCGCGGTAAAAGAAGAACATCCAGAGCTTCACCGGGATCGACCCGGCGGCGAAGGCGAAGAGCAGCCAGGAGAAGCGGACCGTGCACGGATCGGAGATCCGCCCCACCGATCCCTTGAGAAAGTCGAGGCCGACCGCGATGATGATGACCGCCACCACCAGACCGGCGACATATTCCATGCGCCCGTGCCCGAAGGGGTGGCGGTCGTCGGCCGGTTTCGCCGCCAGGTGCGCGCCGAAAAGCGCCACCACCGACGAACCGGCGTCGGAGAGGTTGTTCACCGCGTCGGCCGAAACCGCGATGCTGCCGGTGAGAAGACCAACCGCCAGTTTGACCGCGAACAGAAGAAGATTGCAAAGCATCCCGACCGCGCCGCCGAGAATGCCGTAGGCTTCCCGTACGCGCTGGTCGGTGGTCCGGGCGGGATGCCGGATGAAAAGACGAATCAACAGCCCCGTCATCACAGCCCTCCCTTTTCCGGCAGGAATCCTCAGTCGACGATGACCGCGACTTTGATTCCCTTCATATTCACGTTGACTTCGAGCGCCTCCTGGATGCGGTCGAGCGGGATGTGGTGCGTCACCAGCTTCTCCATCGGCAGGCCGATTCCGGCGGCGCGACGCAGGAAGGCGAAGGCGATCGGATAATCCTGCGGCGAATAGACCCACGAACCCACCGCCGTGACTTCCTTGTTGCAGAGGTCGTAGTGCGGGTCGATCGTGCAGGTCCCGCTGGGCAGGAAGAAGCCGACTTCGCAGAGACCGCCGCCGCGGCGGACCATCTTCCACGCATTGGCCGCCGCCGCCGGGACGCCGGTGCACTGGAAGGCGAATTCCGCGCCGAGCCCGTCGGTCGCCTCGCGGACCTTGGCGAGCATGTCGTCGAAGGAGGCGAATTTGGTGAAGTTGAAGGTTTCGGTCGCGCCCATTTCCTTCGCCAGCTCGAGACGGTTGTCGTTGCCGTCGACCGCGATGATCTTGTCGATGCCGAGCGTGCGCAGCACGGCGAGCACCATGAGGCCGATCGGACCGCAGCCCTGGACCAGGACCTTGGTGTTGAAATTGAGGAGCCCGGTGGTCTTGGCGCGCTCGACCGCGTGGATGGCGACCGCGGCCGGTTCGATCAGCATGCGCTGGTCGAGCGAAAGCCCGGTGACGTTGAAGAAGGTCGAGTTCGGGCGGATCTTCAGGTATTCGGCATAATAGCCGTTGAGATGGGTGTCGTCGTCCGGGAACAGGCCGTAGACGCCGCAATGTTCACAAAGATTGGTCCGCGCCGGGGTGTTCCGGCAGGCGCTGCATTTGCCGCAGGGAATCACGCAGGTGACGATCTTGTCGCCGAGCTTGACCGGCATGCCGGCGGAGTCGCGGGTGATATTCTTGCCGAGGGTGACGATTTCGCCGGACCCTTCGTGACCGAGCACGACCGGGCAGAGATTGAAAGGATCGCGCTTGTATTCGTGGCCGTCGGTGCCGCAGACGCCGCATCCTTCGACCTTGATCAGCATTTCGTCATCGCCGATCGGCGGAATCGGGAATTCCCGCATTTCGAATTTTCCCGGTGCAACCAGCACTGCCGCCTTGGCCGTCTTCTTCATTTTGACCCACCTTATGTTTTTGCCGTGAAACGTGAAAGAGGTCCATTGGACCTCTTTCTATTTAAGATAGCGCCGCTCCCGGTTTTTTCCAGCCGCAAGCGGGTGGAATTCGGGAAAAAACCGCCGGATTCGAAGCCCCTCATTCGAACGTGTTGCGGCGGCGGTATTCGCCCGGCGTCATGCCGGTGTATTTG